>JAEEOM010000066.1 GCA_016284265.1 Bacteroidales bacterium
GCTCCAGAAGACCTTTATTGACGATCCTCTGCTCACTGAGCGTCTCTTTCAAGTCGTTGAATTCAGACTTGAGTTCCTGCAGTTCTTTAGAGTTGATATCCACGGGTTCCATTGTTTTGCTCATTTAGATGTTAGACATTTGCTTTAACTGTTCTTTGATGCGAACGAGCTTGATGGAAACGTTCTTGGCAGAAATGCCGAGGATGGCGCCAATTTCGTCATAGCTCAGGCCTTCGAGCCACAACAGGATGACACTTCTGTCAACGAGTCCGAGCGCATTGATTCTCTTGTAGAGATGCTTTACCTGAAGGGATTTCTCATAATTGTCCTCGTAGGGTTTGACATCCATATCGAGAGCCACCCGCTCACCAGCCCTCTTCTGCTTCTTGTCATAATTGAGGCAGTAATTTAGGCTTACACGGTAGATCCACGTCTTGATATCACTTTTCCCCTCGAAGGAATCAAATCCCTGCCAGAGTCTGATCAGAATTTCCTGAAACAGGTCATTCACCTCGTCTTCATCCTTGGAAAACATATAGCAGACAGTATAGATTGTCCGCTTATACTCTTCAACGATTCTTGAAAATCTTTGCTCTTTCGTTTCCATTTCTTATTCGTTCTCACCCGTTAGACAACGAACCGTGTGAAAAACTACAAATAATTACGATTTATCACAAAATTAAAAATTCACGAAAACAATAAAACAGCGATCGATAAATGCGATATGTATGTAGTATCCCCGCCAGGTACTCACATACGGTTTGGGGGCTATCAATAGAGAAGAAACCACCTACCCTTCGACAGAAAGCTTGCGAGCATTGTTAATCCATAAAAGGAATAAACACAAATAGCGTTTTAGAATTCCCAGCTCAATTCTATTACCTGTAATTGGGTATATATAATTGCTGTCATCTATTTGTCTCTGGCCAACGTAGATTCCTCCTCCCATAGTGGCTAAATTATGGAATATCTTATAGCGCATACGCGATTCGTCAGACAGCATGTACTTTAGGTGGAATCTTGCGGGAAGTATAATTGCATCAACAGTTTCTTGCCCTCTCAGTTTACATGCGACATACCTATGGTTACCATCTATAATATGGTATCTTTTTGTAAACTCCAACCAAACAAGCAAGATCGGATTAATACTGTGGGTTCTAACATATGACTGCACCGTATTATGATACACTTTTGACTCATCGCAAAATAGACGTTCATCATCTATGGGAACCTTAGCTGCCTGAATTGATGTGCTATCCAAATCACGCAGGATCCGATTTATATCCCACTCTAAGGAGAATAAACGGTGATTATGCTGATCGTTAATAACAGTTTGAAAGACTCCGTTTGCATGCGGGCCTAACTCGGTTAATAATGAATGGTTGGAAAAATAGTCATCATAGCATTCGATTTCCATCAGAAAAGAAGGATATACACATGTTATCCCAGTTCTATCTAGAATTTTCTTGAGATTTGAGATATAGGGGTGCATATTATACCATTCATTTTGTTAACACTGCAAATCTACAAAATGTCACAAAATAAGGCCACAAAACTGGTGACATTTATGGTTTAGTGACAATCATTCTTTCGTCTTTATTTTGCTAAATGTTTTTACCTTGTAACGAATTGCATAACAAATTAGGATTCCTTCTTCCACCCCCTCCAGCGCCTCCTTGACAGCGTTCTCCGGCAGCACAACGGCTTCAACGCCCACATTGCAGGTAAGGCGGAAGTTGTTGATGGCGGTACGGCGGAGTTTTTTCTGGGCCTGTTCCAGTTCCTGGAGGCGAACGGCCAGTTTATTGTGCCCATCGGTGAGGCGTTCCTCCGTAGCGCGGAGGTCATGACGGGTGATATGTACGCAGCAGATCAGGTCTAGGATGGCTCCGAGGTAGAGCAAGGCTATAACAGAGAAGATGATGTAGGTAATCTCGTGTTGTTCGACCTTCACCATCAACTCCTCCAGCATATCAAGGACGTGATTCATAATCTACGTGCTTTATTGATGTCGTTTTGGGAAAAGGTTATGCAGAAATTGCGGGAGCCGCCGCGTTCATAGAAATAAACGCGAAGGACCTGGCCGCGAGTGAGCGTCACCTTGTCGAAGGTGAAAACAGGGCGGGACGTGCCGTCTGGGGCTGTTACACCCAGACCGTAGGACTGTCTTGGGAAGATGGCTTTTTCGTATTGCAGGCCGCGTTTGGTCTTGCGCTTGCTCTCTATGGCAAAGCGCGGATCGGAGAGGTCGTAGCTCACGGAGGAGCCGTTCTTGATGGAGAAGACAATGAAAAGGACATCGTCCCTCACCAGAAGATTATCGCAGAAGACCTCGATTCCGTAGTCTTTTGCGCCGATATGGTAGAGTTCTTTGGGCATTTCGGAAATGGTTTGAAAGGAATGCGCTGAAAAAGAAAAAGAGGTGTCCGCTGGCGCGGAAGGGCGTGCCTCCGAGGGACCGGCAGTTCCGGCGGGACGGACAGGGATGCGCGTATCGACGTCCAGCCGCTGCGGGTGTTCGCGGTACGCGATCAGGAAGGTGTGCATGGCGCCGGTGCTCTCAAGGCAACTCATCGAGGTGCAGATGTCGAAGGGCTCGCGGGCCTTGACAGCAACGTAGTCCTTACTGCCATCGACAATCTTGGCGACAATGGCCTTATTGCCGAGGTTGACGTATTTGAGCTCGGAGCCGAAGCGGATGTGGACCACCTGCGTGGTGGAGATAAAAAGCGTGTCCGGGGCCTGTGCAAAGGCGATTCCGGAGCATAGCCACCCAAGTGCGAAGATGGCAGTCAAAAGTTTTGTTTTCATCGTCTTTCAGCTTTTACAAGGTAAAACTCATAGCCGCTCACGACCGAGACGGAGACCTCTCCGGAGGCGCTCTTGGCTATGGTGGCGCCGGTGCGGATGACCGTGGAAGCGATATCCCCGACCAGTCCGCCGAAGGTGGTCCCGGCGGTGGAGATGGCGTCATTGGTGGCGGTGCGGCTGTTCTTTTGGGACGACGTTTCCGGGCAGTAGATGCCCTGCAGGCCGTCGGTGTCGTAGGCATCGAGCGCCAGCGGGATGATGCGGCCGTTTATTTCGAGGGAACGAACTTGTAGCTCCAGCCGGTCGCCGATTTTGCAGATGGCGGCAAGGTGGGTATTGGCCGGGATGCGCACGCTGTCCTGGTTGTAATCTTCCAGCAGGCGCAAGGTAACACGCTGGCCGCTCGTTATCTTCTGGTCTCTGACGAACATACATTTGAAGGGCCGTTTGGCACCCTCGTACTGCACGGCTGCATCCTCAAACTCATCATCCAAGGATGAGATAATGCCGTCGGACGAGCCCACAGCAGAGAGGTCTATAGACTGGGGTTCTGCCTTGGGTTCCTCAGTTGGTGCTGTCTCAGATGTCCCGCCGGTCAGCACATCCCGCACCATTTCCGCCCGGCGGCGGTCATAATCCAGACGCTCCTGCTCGGTCATCGGGCGGGAAGCAGAGCTGCCACCTCCGGAAGATCGCCGGGATGGGGCCGCAGACGAGGATGCGGATGAAGGAGGAGGCGTGCCGAAGGTCCTTGCCACGGCCGCTTCGTCGCTTTGCTCCTGCGTCATGGCGGGGGAACTGTCGGTCTGGGGCGTTGGCCTACCATCAGAAGAGACCAGAGAGATTTCTTCATCTTCGGTCAGTTTCCCAAGTTCGGCAAAGTAATCCTCCGTGGATACGCGTCCACGGAAGGCTTCTGACTTGGAATCCGACATCTTCTGGACCTCGCCGTCTGGGATGGTCGCCGTCACGCTTTCCTCTGCCGGAGCCTTACTGCCGCCTCCGAACTGGGAGATAAAAACAAATATCAGAAAGCCAATCACCATCATGCAGATGGCGCCAAAGAGCAAGGCCTGTTTCTTTTTGTCAAGTTGCATGGTTTCAATGGAATAAAGAGATTGCACGATAGATATACCAGATGGCCCCAATCACGGAAAGGGCGATGCACACGTAGGCGCCGACGCGCACGATGCGCGAATCATTCTTCAACTCTTTCATCGTTTGCGGGTCTCTACAAGGTTATTTTCTACCACCTTGAACTTCTCGATAATGAGTCCGTGTGGGTTCACGTCCGAGCGTCCGGCGTTGATAAGCTGGCAGGTGGAAACAAAGGAATACTGGCTCACGGTGCTCTCACGGACCACATACTGCCGTGCATACGTGCGCACCTGATAAGGATAGGAAGTGCTCACGAACTTCACCGAGTCAACAATCATCTGCTGGGAGATATTGGCCGATACCAGGCGCGAATAGTATCCCTTTTCGGCCAGGTCCTGCGAATACTCATAGGCACTCCGGTCGGCCAGATTGAAAGCCCGGTCCAGATTCTCCTGAATGGTTTGCTTCTGGGGTGAGAGGGTGAACATCAGTTCATGGAAGCGCGTCACATGGTCACGGATTTCCACGTCTTTGGAAAGAATAGCGTCCGTCTGAAGTGCCAGCAGCAGGCTTTTGCCCTGATCCAGCACATAGATTTTCTCGCGCTGCTTTTCGGCGAAAGTCAGGGCATACACGCCCACTACAAGGGCGAAGAGTAGGGAGCCCACAACCGCCACGACTGTCAGGCGGTTCTGGCTTTTGAAGGACTTCTCGATGTCCTTCGTCATGGATAGAATCTTATTCATAGTCAATGCGTTTTATTTGAATTTTCCAAGAAGCATCGCGCCCTTCTGCGCGGTGGTGGCAATGCCGCGGTTTACGTCGG
>JAEEOM010000067.1 GCA_016284265.1 Bacteroidales bacterium
AATTCGAGACCTTCATGGTCAACCAGACCGTCAACCCGGACAACCCGGAATCGGTCAACATGACCCTGAAGATCGACTTCAACGTCTTCGGTACCCAGTGGCTCTCCTCCGTGTTCGGCTGCGCCTATGTGATCTTCTTCCCCGACCGGGAATTCGACAACACCACCTGGGTCCAGCCTGAAGGCTATTCCACGCAGGCCAAGGAATTCCCGATCGACTGCATCGTCGATGCCGTGGAGTTGGTAAACAACGCCACCAAGATCAACCAGAAACGTATGCCGACCATCCTCGACGCCGGCGCCACCTTCACAGGCGGCACCTATACCGGCAAGAGCGTGAGCCGCAAGATTCGCGAATCCAAGAACGGCCGCAACCTTTATATGGATACCAACAACTCCTCCGACGACTTCCAGGTCAACGACGTGGCCGTGGTCCGTCGCGACAATGTCGGCGCCCCGTCCTGGAGTCCGGCCTCCAAATAATGACTGACCCTAAAATGAAGAAGAATATGAAAAGATATTTCCTGATTTCAGTGATGGTGCTGGGTATCGCGCTCAGTGCCGCGGCGCAGGGCAGTGGGACCGGCTATCCGGCCGGGGTCGAACTGACCAAGGTCCAGTCGGTCTGGTTCAATTCCGCCAACGCAGCGGGTCTCTCCGTCGATCCGCTGAACATCTACCATGAGCTTATGTTCGGCTACGGACTCGGCCGCGGCGATTTCCGTCCGCAGCCGGAAGGCAACACCAACATACTGGACATCGCCACCTCGGGTGCCGCGAAGCTCGGCCGAGGCTTTGTCTGGGGTTCCTTCGACTACAAGAACACTTCCGCCAAAGATACCCGCTTCAATACGATGACCCTGAACCTGGAGGACGACCTCCCGTTCATCGTATCCGACGCCAATGTCAGCCCGTGGAAGAAACAGCGCTACGACATGTCGTTCAAGGCGGCGACCCCGCTGGTCGCCGATCTGGTTGCCTTCGGCGTGAGCGCCAACTACTTCACCGAGAGCGGCGCCAAACAGGTGGACCCCCGCTGCTCCGACTATGAATACGGCATCACCGTGGAGCCGGCCGTCGCCTTCCACTTCAGCGGCCACACCGTCGGCCTGTCGGGCATCTACCGCAACGGCACCATCCGCGAGGCGCCCGTCAACAGTAACAGCCAGCAGGACCAGGTGGCCTATATCCTCCGCGGTCTGGGCAACTTCACCGACGCCGTGATCGGTTCCCTGAGCGGCATCGGCACCTTCTACTACAACCGTAACCTGTACGGCGGTTCCCTGCAGTACGGTTTCGGCGGCCGCGACCTCAAGGTCCTGGCCGAAGGCGGTTACACCTACCAGCTGGTCGATGCCTTCGAGACGCCGACCAAACCCCGGCGCAGGGGCTCCACCGTCCAGCAGAAGATCTTCGGCAAGGCCCAGATCCTCGCCGAGAGCGACGAGGTGCTCAGCAAGGTCACGGCAGAAGGCTTCCACCGGACGACCGACGGCGTCGAGTTCCTGCAGGAACTGGGCGTGGAATGGCAGACCATCGGCAAATACGTCCGCAGCAACTACGACCTGTGGCACGTGTCCCTGGGCTACGACTTCTTCCGCAAGGGTGAAGCGGGCTACAATTGGATGGCCGGCGTCAAGGCGTCCTACGACGAGCACAACGACAAGTACCTCCTGCCGGAATCGTCGATGTCCTACAAGAACATCACCGGTGAACTGTATGCCAAGAAGAACTTCCTGATCGGCGACGTGTCGGTGCTGGGAGCCCTGCACGGCGCTTACCGCAAGAACCTCGACGGCATCTATTCGTACGGCGGCCCCGACCCGCAATCGGTCATCATCACCGAATTCTACAATAAGGACTTCGATTACAAGACGGCCGACTGCCTCAATGCAGGCCTTTCCGTGAACGTAGCTTTCCCGCTGACCGGACGCACCGCGATGTTCTGCCAGCTGGCCGGCGACTACCTGAAGCCGCTGCATCTGGAAGCCAACCGTCTGTTTGCGACGTTCACGGTCGGTTTCACCTTCTAATCTTACCGTATGAGAAGATTCTTTCTTCTGATCCTTGCGCTTTTGCTGTGCTCCGGTCTCGGGGCACAGCAAATTGCGCAAAGGTCGTTCGCCATTTTCGTGGACAAGGCCACGGCGCAGGCCTGCCGCGCCGAATTGGAAGCCTACCGTGACGTCATCACCGCGGAAGGCCTCCCGGCCGAGATCCTCGCCGGCGACTGGAACACGCCCGAACAGGTGCGCGACCGCATCCGGCAGCTGTACCGCGACAAGGGCCTGGAAGGAGCCGTGTTTGTGGGCGACATCCCCGTGGCGATGGTCCGCGGCGCCCAGCACTTCACCTCGGCCTTCAAGATGGACCAGCAGCAGTTCCCGATGTTCGACTCGAGTGTGCCTTCCGACCGCTTCTACGATGACTTCGGGCTGAAGTTCCGCTTCATCGCGCAGGACAGCACGCGCCACGACCTGTTCTACTACTGGCTTACCGGCGACTCCGCGCAGCGCATCCACAGTGACATCTACACGGGCCGCATCCGGGCCACTCTGCCCGGCGAGGAAGGATTCGCGCAGATCCGAGCCTATCTGAAGAAGGCCGTAGCGGCGCACAAGGAAAACAATCCACTCGACCGCGTGGTCTCCTACACGGGCGAAGGTTCGTTCTCCAACAGTCTTTCCGCGTGGAAAGATGAGAGCATCACCCTGCGTGAACAGATGCCCGCCGCGTTCCGCGACGCGGACGGCGCGAAGTTTTACATGTTCTACATGTATCCAGACATCAAGGACGTGCTGGCACGGGAACTGGCCCGCAAGGACGTCGATCTGATGTTCTTCCACGAGCACGGCACGCCTGACCGCCAGTGGCTCACCCACGCGCCCGATCCCGAGTCGGAAGACGAGATGTATCAGGCCGGAAAACTGGCCGCGCGCCAGTTGCTCCGCCGCAACGTGCGTTACGGCAGCGACCCGAAAGCCACGATGGAGAAAAACATCCGGCAATACGGCATCGACTCCACCTGGTTCGCCGGCTGGGACGATCCCGCCGTCGTCGCCCAGGACTCGATCGACGACCTGAAAACCGGCATTGTGCTGGAAGACGTGCGGAAATACAATCCCAATCCCCGCTTCGTGATTTTCGACGCCTGCTACAACGGCGACTTCCGCGAACAGGATTTCATCGCCGCCGAATACATCCTTGGCAGCGGCCGCACCATTGCCTGTCTGGGCAACTCGGTCAACGTGCTGCAGGACAAATCGTCGTCCGACCTGCTCGGAATGCTGGCGGAAGGGTATAGCGTGGGACAGTGGGCCCAGCAGGTCCATATCCTCGAGAGCCACGTGATCGGCGACCCGACCTTCCGTTTCACCGCGACGGATGGAGCGGCCGGCGTTGACTTGCGCAACAAGGACACGGCCTACTGGCTCTCCGTCCTGCGCAACGAAGCCCTGCCCGCCGACCTGCAGTCGCTGGCGCTCTACAAGCTCTTTGACCTCAAGTACGACGGGCTCTCCGACCTGCTGCGCGACACCTATTTCAGCAGCCCGTACTACACCCAGCGGCTCCAGTGCCTGCATCTGCTGCCCTTCTACAACGACGGCAATTACGCCACTGTGCTGAAGGCTGCCCTGGAGGATCCCTACGAATTCATCCGCCGCAAAGCCGTGTATTATATGGGCAAGGTGGGGCGGAACGACTTCGTGCCGTACATCGTCCGGCTGTATATGGCAGACTGGCTGAGCGAGCGCATCGTCTTCAACGTGTGGCAGAGCCTGAGTCATCTTGACACCGGGCTGGCCGGCGACCTTTTTGACGACGCCATTGAAAAGGCCGATCTCTACGATAGCGAGGCCTTCCACAAGAATGTACAGGCTAACCTGAACAGCGCCCGCAACATGTACGTGTCGAGCCTGCGAGCGATGACCGACCCGGACTACAAGCGCTACAAGAAGTCGTTCACGCAGTCGCTGCGCAACAACCCCTATCCGGCCCTCGTGCCCGATGCGCTGCGGAAACTGTCCGACACGTCGGAAGACCTGCAGTACCGCATTTTACTGGCCGAAGCCATGGGTTGGTTCGTGCGTGCCTGGAACCGGGCCGACATCATCGCCGGCTGCGAGAAGATCCTCGCCACCGAACCGGGCATAGACCCGGCCCTGGCCGATGAACTGACCAAAACCATCAACCGTCTGAAGGAGTATATGCGATGAAAGGGATCTCTGTTTTCTTAATGACGCTTGCCGCCCTGCTGCTCGCAGGGCCGCAGATGGAAGCTGCCCCGAAGGCTCCGAAATCCACCGCGACGTTCGCCATCTTCATCGACAATGCCTCCTATGCGGCCTGCAAGGCCGAGGTGGACGCCTACCGCGACCAGCTCGTGTCTGAAGGGCTGAATGCGGTTGTTCTGGCCGGCGACTGGGCCAAGCCTGAACTGGTGAAAGCCCGCATCGCCGCCCTGGCCAAGAAGAAGCCCGCCCTCGAAGGCATGGTCTTCATCGGGGACATCCCCGTGGTGCGGGTCCGCCAGGGCCAGCATATGACCACGGCCTTCAAGATGAACGAGAACACCTTCCCGATGATCGAGTCGTCGGTCACCTCCGACCGCTACTACGACGATCCGGCGCTGGACTTCGAGTTCATCGGCCTCGATTCCCTGGGACACTTCTATTATAACCTGACGGAAAAAGGCGCCCAGCACGTGCAGCCGGCGTATTACTCCGGCCGCATCCTCGTGCCGACCGATTATCCGGGCGACCACGATGCGGTGCTACGCAACTACCTGAAGAAAGTGGTGGCCGCCCACAAGAAGGTACAGGACGCGGGCGATCCCCTCGACCATTTCCTCTTTTTCGCGGGCCACGGCTACAACTCCGACTGCCTCACGGTGTGGCGGCAGCAGCCGCTGCTTTTCCGGGAGTATTTCCCGGCCGCCTTCAAGCAGTCGTCGGGCAACCACTTCTATAACTTCCGGCAGGATCCGTATATGAAGTACAAGCTCTTCACGGAGCTGCAGCGGAAAGCCACCGACGTGTTTATGTTCAGTGAGCACGGCGCGCCCGACACGCAGTACATCAACGGAAGCTATCCCGCCCGGGGCTTGCAGGAGAACATCGTGGAGCTCAAGCGCTCGCTGCGCAGCTACTACCAGCGCCTGCTCGCGCGCCGCGGCCAGGAGAAGGCCGATGCCTTTGCCGACGAGGCCTGCGCCGAGTATCATCTCGACCGCAGTATGTTCTCGCCCGAAGCCCTCGCCGCCGAAGCCAAAGGCGACTCGATTGCCAAGGCCGACGTGAACATCTCGCTCGAAGACCTGGCCAAGATTCACACCAACGCGAAGTTCGTGATCCTGAACGCCTGCTACAACGGCTCCTTCCACGAGCCGGGCTACGTGGCCGGCTACCACATCTTCGGCGAAGGCGAATGCGTCGCGGCCCAGGGCAACACGGTCAACGTGCTGCAGGACAAATGGGCCGACCAGTTGGTGGGCCTGCTCGCACTCGGCGAGCGGCTGGGTACCTGGCAGAAGGAATTCTGCTGGCTCGAATCGCACCTGATCGGCGACCCGACCTTCCACTTCTCGCCCGTGGCCGAAGACGCCCCGGCACTGGAAGCCGTGAAGCGTGCCGCCTCGCTGAAGCACCGCGCAGAAACGGGCAAGATGACCTCCGCCGAGATCCGCGCCGTCTTTGAGAGCGATCCTTCGTGGATCGTGCGGCGCCAGGCCCTTCAGGCCATCGCACCGTTCGCCGACGAGAACACCGTGCAGGTAATCCTCCAAGGGTTCAACGATCCGTTCGAAAGCATCCGTCGTGAGAGCTGCCACATGGCCGGCCGGATGGGCGATCCTCGCTTCGTGGCCCCGCTGGTGAAGATCGAGAACGAAAGCGACGAAGTGATCCGTGCCCAGTATGCCGCTAACAGCGCCATCTCCCAATTCAACCCGGCCGACCTGCCCGCCGACTACGCCGCTACGCCGCGCATGCAGCGCACGGCCAAGCGCATCGAGGAGCAGATGCAGACCATCCTCGACAAGACGGCCGCTGCGGGCGATGACGGACCCTCTGAGCGGGAGTTCGCCATCCGGTCGCTGCGCAACTATCCGCTCCACTGGCGCACCGACGACCTGCTGAAGATGGTTTCCGACCCCACGGAAGACGAGAACCTGCGCATCATCATGGCCGAGGCGCTCGGCTGGTTCTGCTATTCGATCGAGCGCGACAAGATTGCCGACTGCCTGACCGATTGCCTGCGCCACCAGCACCTGTCCCCGCGCCTCCGCCGCGAGATGACCAAAGCCGTCAAACGGATCCACGGAGAATAACGGCTTTCGCCAAATAGCCGCAAACCTGTCGGCCCCACAGAGCGTGTGGGGCCGATTTCTTTGCGCCAAGGCCTGATTTCGGCCCCTGGCGCCACGGATGTCGCGATGATTCGCCATACAGGCCATAAGTGTCTGTTGCATAACAAGAAAAATCTAAAAAAGTTTGGCCATTTGGATTATTCTCCGTACATTTGCAGCCCTGCGAAAAACGCGCAGGGCTATTTAAGTTATTATAAAACAATAAATTAAGCACCAAATGCCTGGTATTATTGGAAAAAAAATCGGAATGACTTCCGTTTTCAGTGCCGAGGGAAAAAATCTTCCATGCACTGTTATCGAGGCTGGTCCGTGCGTAGTCACGCAAATCCGCACCGTCGAGAAAGATGGATACGACGCCGTGCAGCTTGCCTATGACGACATCTCTGAAAAGCACGCCAGCAAGCCCCTGAAGGGGCACTTTGAAAAGGCAGGAACCACGCCCAAGCGCAAGCTCGTCGAGTTCAAGAATGACTACCCGATGGAGCTCAAGCTCGGCGATACGTTCACGCTGGCTTCGATGGCCGAACGCGGCATCAAGTGGGTCGACGTGACCGGTATCTCCAAGGGTAAAGGTTTCCAGGGCGTTGTGAAACGCCATCACTTCCAGGGCGTCGGCGGACAGACGCATGGTCAGGACGACCGTCTCCGTCACCCCGGTTCCATGGGTGCATCCTCGTGGCCTTCCCGCGTGTTCAAGGGCATGCGCATGGCCGGCCACATGGGTGGTGACCGCGTGAAGGTTTTCAACCTCGAGGTCATCAAGGTCATCCCTGAGAACAATCTCGTCATCGTCAAGGGTTCCGTCCCCGGAGCCAAGGGTTCTTATGTAATTTTGGAGGACTAAGCGCAATGAAACTCGACGTTTTGAAAATCGACGGCACCGCTTCCGGCAAGCAGGCCGAACTCGATGATGCCATCTTCGGCATTGAGCCCAACGACCACGCGATCTATCTGGACGTGAAGCAGTATCTGGCCGCTCAGCGCCAGGGCACGCATAAGACCAAGGACCGCAGCGAAGTCGCTTTCTCCACCAAGAAAATGGGTCGCCAGAAAGGCGGCGGCGGCGCTCGCCACGGCAGCATCAAGTCGAACATCTACGTGGGCGGTGGCAACACCTTCGGACCGAAACCCCGTGACTACGACTTCAAGCTCAACAAGAAAGTCAAGCAGCTCGCCCGCTTCTCCGCCCTTTCCTACAAGGCCAAGGAGAACGCCATCACGATGGTCGAACCGTTCACCATGGACGCTCCCAAGACCAAGGAGTTCATCAAGATCCTGGAGAACCTCAAGGCCAACGGCCGCAAGACCCTCGTCGTGCTTCCCGAAAATTCTAAGAACATTTACCTGTCGTCTCGCAACCTTCCTGAAGTCAAGGTGATCACCATTGACGAAATCAACACCTACACCCTCGTGGACGCCAACCGGCTCGTGCTCGTGGACGGTGTGCAGGACATTCTCGCTGAAAGACGCAAATAAAACCTGAAGACAATGGGAATTTTAATCAAACCCCTCGTAACTGAGAAGATGACGGTCCTGGGCGACAAGCTCAACCGTTACGGTTTTCTTGTTGACCGCGACGCCAACAAGATTGAGATCAAGAAGGCGGTAGA
>JAEEOM010000068.1 GCA_016284265.1 Bacteroidales bacterium
CTTTCGGCGCCTCCGGTGAGTCAAACGACCATCTCTACTCACGGCGCCCCTCTTTCACACACATCGGTGTGTAAACCGGCCTCTCCTACTCACCACTCGGGATAGCGGCTTTCACCCATCGAGTGGCCGTTGGGGTTTTCCTCGGCCAGGCCCGGGAGCCCCTCCTCAGGCTCCTGCGGGCCTGGACGGGAGAAAACCCGCTTCAGCAACGACCTGCCAATCACCTCGATTATTCCCTTCGGCCGCCACTGACTATCATCGCGGTTATCCTTGACAGCGTGCTGGCAGGAGATAACCGCCCTCAGTTTCTTTTGTATCACCCCATAAGCGAAACCACTCCAAAAGTCCGGACATGATTTTTTCAGCGCCACTCCGGGCAAGTTCCCCTATAGACCACCCCATGGGACCAGAAGTCCGAGGGGTGCCACGCCACGAATCCAGACTAGCTGCCTGTGGTGGAAAAAGACTGTGGTGTAGAATTGGATTCCGCCAAAGTGTCCGCACTCATGGTCGTCCCGATGATGGATTTCGCATATCAGCTGCAGACACTGGCTTCCCCGAGGTGGGTGTATTCAGGCGAAGCCAAAAAGCACGAAGTCTATGGCCGGCCTGCTGCGGACACTTTGGCTGGTTAGATGGCTAGATGGCTAGCGCGAGCCCAGTGATTCGCTATTCTGCCGTTGTCTGGCCGGCTCTTCTCGGGCTCGCGTTTGTACATCTCGTCTGTATACCCCGTGTTTGTACACATTGTGTCCATCTCGAGCCGGACCATCCTTTGTCCTGCCACCGCCGGTTTGACTTCTCCCCGGCTCGTGCCAGACGCATCTGCCCGTCCCGAGCCTGATTGTTCACCGATCTAGCTATGGCTGGCTGCCCGTTACCGGGCTCGGGCCGGTTTTCGAAAAGCCCAAGCCCGTTGTCTCGTGGTCTGACCATCGTCGAGTGACACTGAATTGGGCTTGGAAGCGACTGATGTTTTGAGCGTCGTCTATGGTGTAGGGCGGTTATCTCCTGCCAGCGCAACGGGTCCCGGAGTCCCGGGGCCTGGCCCAGCGCTGTCAAGGATAACCGCGTAATCTGTCTGTGGTTGTTTGCGGGGGCGATTTGCTGATCATGCCGATCTTGGCTGAGGCGGTTATCTCCCGTCCGGGCCCGCAGGAGCCTGAGAAGGGGCTCCCGGGCCCGGCCGAGGATAACCTTTCGGCCAAAAGGAGGAAATCGGTCACGTACCCAAACGAAATCAATCGGTCGCGAGCTCGAAAGATGTCTATTCGTCTCGAGCCCGAAATGGGTCTGTCAGTTGTGATCCCGAGAGGTTATTGACTATGGCTGTCCGAGACAGTAGTAGTCGGCGGCGAGCAACAGTGTGGGATTGAGAAAAGTCGCACCTAGTATTTCCGCTGATTCTGATATGACCATTTTAAGGTCATTTTTCAGACGAGAAACGGATGATTCATTTGTCTCGTCCTTCTCGAGGCCAGAAAACAGAGGGAAAGACGAAAATTTCGTCTGCGAAACGGACCAAGCGGCGCAGTCATCCGAGTCGCGTACAAACAAGCTGCGCAGTCATCCGCATCGCGTCCCGACAAGCGGCGCAAAAACCCAGGCGGTGGAGATAGCTGTGGCACTTATGTAGTTGTGACTCAGTATATTCCTAACAATCGCTTGTGTAAAAGTGCGCAAGCGATTATCGGAAAGTGGCTGATTATCAGAGAGGTGAGTGCCACGGTCGTTCTGGATTAGCGCAGAACTAAGCGGAATCGAACTTTCAGCGCGTTGCGAAGGGCACTCCTGCCGGAACGGGTAGATTGACATTCAGCCTTTACGTAAGGCGATCCCCTTCAAACGAGGGGATCACTTTTCGTAACTAGCTGATATACTGACACCTTCGCCGCAACGTAAAAAACTTGGCAGATATGACGGACAGAATCGGTCTTGCGGGTGGAAATGGATTATTTTATATCCACTGGAAGATCGCGATAACGGCGATGGCGGCGGGAGCGAGAAAGCGGATGAGGAAGAGGATCGTATCGAGGAGCCATACGGGTATCTTCAGCCCGCCACTGTTTGTCAGTTCGTCGTGAATGACGCTGCGGCCGAGTTTCCAGCCCACGAAGAGAACCACCAGCAGACCGCCAATGAGCATCAGCACGTTGGCCGAAGCAAAGTCAAACAGATCGAAAATGTTCTTGCCGAAGACCTTGAAATCGCCCAGCACGCCCAGGGAGAGGGAGCATAGTGCACCCAGCACCCAGATTACGCCCAGGCAGAGCGCCACCGCGCCTTTCCGCTTGAGATGGAATTCCTCGATGGTAAAGGCCACTATCACTTCGAGTACCGAAATGGACGATGTGAGGGCGGCAAGCAACAAAGCCAGAAAGAAAAGAATGGCCACAACACCGCCAGCGGGAAGTTGGCTGAAGATATAAGGCAATGTCGTGAATACCAGACCCGGTCCTTCGCCCGGACTGATACCGAAAGCGAAGACGGCAGGCATGATGGCACAACCCGCGATAAGCGCGAAAAGTGTGTCTGCCACGGCCGTTTCCGTACCGATCTTCACGATATTCTCCTTTTTCTTCACATACGAGCCGTAGGTGATGACCATGCCGCTGCCGAGCGACAATGAGAAAAACGCCTGTCCGAGCGCCGCAAGGAACGTTCCCGACGTAACTTTTGACCAATCGGGCCTGAACAGGTAATCGATGCCTTCCTTGGCGCCCGGAAGCGTCAGGGAACGGACGGCCAAGCCGATCATGATGACGAAAAGCAGCGGCATCATGACTTTCGAGAACTTCTCGATACCGTTTTTCACACCCATGATCACGATCAGACCGGTTACACCCAGAAACACCGTATGGCAGATCAGCGGCCCGGTAGTGGATGTGGCGAAATCTGAGAACATTGTAGCCATGCCGGGCGTGTTGCCCGATGAGAAATCAAAGCGGAAGGCTTTGATCAGATACTCGATGCCCCAACCGCCGACTACCGAATAAAACGACAGGATCAGTGTGCAGCAAAGAACAGCGAGAGAACCCGCAACGTGCCAGCGGCCGTCGGGTGCCAGTTTCCGGAAAGCGCCGCGCGCAGCGGCCTGGCTGCGGCGCCCGATGATGAACTCCGAGATAAGGATCGGCAAACCGATCAGCAGCACGAATCCCAGATAAATCAAGATGAAAGCGGCTCCACCGTTTTCCCCGACCAAATACGGAAACCGCCAGAGGTTGCCCAGGCCCACAGCCGATCCGGCCAGCGCGACCAGCACGCCGAAGGAACTACCGAAGGAATCCCGCTGATGCTCGTGGGCTGTGTGCGGACTATTTGCGTCTTTCATACAGCAGGAAGGTATAGTCAAAACCCGATTCGTCGTCGTGGTAGCGGATGCTGCGGAATACTTCCTGCCAACATTCAGGATCAATGGCGGGGAAAAAAGCGTCGGCCGGCTCCACCTCGGCATGAATGCGGGTCACATAAACGCGGTCGGCGCGGTCGATCATCTGCCGGTACATCATGCCGCCGCCAATGATGAAAATCTCACCACTGCCCGCAGCGGCTTCGAGAGCCGTTTCTGGGGAGGAGTAAAATTCGGCGCCGGAATTCTTGTCGGCTTCGGTGAGCGGTTGGTCGGTGACCACAATGTTACGGCGCCCAGGAAGGCAACGTTCATGAAAAGAACGCCAAGTTCCCAAGCCCATGATCATCGTGTGGCCCATCGTGATGCGTTTGAAATACTGGAAGTCGGCGCGGATGTGCCACGGAATCAGGCCGCGGTATCCAATGGCGTTGTTTTCGGCTGCTGCGCCGATCAAGCTGAGGGTGTCTTTCATGGCTTGGTGTGTTTATACGGCCACGGGGGCCTTGATGGCCGGCCAGGGATCATAACCGGTCAGGGTGAAATCTTCATAAACGAAATCGAACAGGTTCTTCCGCTCGGGATTGAGGATCATCCGCGGCAGAGGGCGCGGCTCGCGGGAAAGTTGCAGCGCCACCTGTTCATGATGGTTGGAATAAATATGGACATCGCCAAACGTATGCACGAAGTCGCCCGGCTGCAGGCCGCACACTTGGGCCACCATCATCGTCAGCAAGGCATAGGAAGCAATGTTGAACGGCACGCCCAGGAATACGTCGGCACTCCGCTGATACAGCTGGCAGGAGAGGCGACCATCGGCCACATAGAACTGAAAGAGCGTATGGCACGGCGGGAGGGCCATCCGATCAACCTCGGCGGGATTCCAAGCTGAGACGATGAGCCGGCGGGAGTCGGGATTGCGCTTGATCTGCTCCACCACATTGGCAAGTTGATCGATGGTACTCCCGTCCGGAGCCGGCCAGGAACGCCACTGATGACCGTACACAGGCCCCAATTCGCCGTTTTCATCGGCCCATTCATCCCAGATACTCACGCCATGGTCTTTGAGATATTTGATGTTGGTGTCGCCGGCAATGAACCAAAGCAGCTCATAGATGATGGATTTCAGGTGTACTTTCTTGGTGGTCAGCAGCGGAAAACCCTCCTGAAGGTTAAACCGCATCTGGTATCCGAACAGGCTGGTAGTTCCGGTGCCGGTCCGGTCACCTTTGACCACGCCTTCCGCTTCAATATGTCGTAACAGGTCAAGATACTGCTTCATACCTCAAAGATACATATTTTTAGGTTTTATTTGCATGACAATCGGCAGATGGTCGGACAGGCCGCCATGATAACGGGGTCCGACATAGGTGCGACGTGGTTTCACACCCAACCAGGCTTTGTCAGGTTCCAGCAAGAAAGATGGTGCAAAAATCTGCATCTTGGCAGTACCTGTCGCCGGGGAAAGAAAGAAATGGTCGATCTGTTCCCAGCGGCCGTGGTACTTGAGTGTACCCGGTGGAACAAAACCTTCAGCCGGCAACGTATCGCGCGCAGGAGGAGCCAGACCCACCACTACCGGTTCCGTATCGTTGAAATCACCCATCACCAGGATATGGCTGTCGATATCCTCCGTCAGAAGCGAATCAACGGCTTGTTGCAGCACGCCAAGCGCCGCTGCCCGCCGGCTGTCCGACGACCGCGCCCCGCCCCGCTTCGAAGGTAGATGAACGACAAAGACATGCAGCAACCCATCATCCCCCACGCGCGGCAGAACTTTTTCAGGCCCGGCAGAGCCTGGGCCTGAAAGAACCTGCCGCTCCACCAGGCCTGCGCGCCTGTTATCAGCGTCATGCCCGGCCAGACCGGGCATCTCGCGGAGCGTTACATATAAGATATCGCGCGTCTTGGTCTCCGGAATCCGAAGCGAGTCCACAGCTATGACGCGGAAGATGTCTTTGCGGTAGAGCAGCGCCACGTCGATGCCGCGCTCGTCGGGCGATTCCCGATGGACATAACCATATCCCAGTTCGTCAAGCATGGTCTTTCGCACCAGTTGCGACACTACCAGCCGGTTTTCCACTTCGGCCAAACCGACCAGTGCGGGCAATTCGCCCCACACATCCCCGGCCGCCACGATCGTCTGCGCCAAACCATCACGCTTGGCCTCAAACCGCGACCACGTCCAGTGCCGGACGGCACCAGGCGTAAACTCATCGTCGTTTTTCAACGGATCATCAAACGTGTCGAAAGCATTTTCGACATTCCAGAACATGAATACCAAGGCCGTGAGGGCCACACCGATCTCTCGCCACAACATGGGACAAAGATAGCAACATCTGCCGCCAAACGCAAATCTTATCCGCCTCCTCCGCCCGTTCCTGCCCTGACGCAAGGATGGGCATCAAGCCTTCAGTGTGCGGGTTAGTTCGACGAATTCTTCGACAGAGAGCTGTTCAGGCCGGGCATCGAGATAAGGGATGTAAGCCGGAAAAGCCGATGGACCTGCAGGAAAAAGCGCAGAAAGAACTGGTTTGAGGGAGTTCCGAATGGTCTTACGCCGCTGGTTGAAAGTGGTCTTGACCACTTTCTTGAACAGTTCTTCATCGCAGTCGAGCGTATCCCGGCTGTTGCGGGTAAGCCGGATAACGGCACTTTTGACTTTGGGCGGCGGAAGAAAGGATCCTTCTCCGACCGTAAAGAGGTACTCGATATCGTACCAGGCCTGCAGCAGTACGGAGAGAATCCCATAGGTCTTCGACCCTGGCCCCGCCGCCAGCCGTTCGGCCACCTCCTTCTGCACCATGCCGACCACTTCGGGAATCTGCGACCGATAGTCCAACACCTTGAAGAAGATCTGCGAAGAGATGTTATAGGGGAAGTTGCCGATGATGGCAAATTTCCCTGTGAACAAACGGCTGAGATCCATCTTCAGGAAATCGGCCTCATAGAGCGCCGGGGCCAATTTCGGATAATGCGCGAGCAGATAGCGGACCGACTCTGTATCGATTTCCACCACCTTAAGTGCAAGGCCAGCGTCCTGCAGCAGATACTGCGTCAGCACGCCGGTTCCAGGGCCGACTTCCAGTACCGGGCCACGGCTGCGGAGAGCGGCAACGATGGCTTGCGCGACACCCTGGTCGGTGAGGAAATGCTGCCCAAGCGCTTTCTTGGGGCGGACATCTGAACGTCCGGACGGGGCGACAACGGGACGGCGGGACGCGGGCATCAGCGGGCAATGA
Organism: Bacteroidales bacterium; assembly: GCA_016284265.1. Classification (GTDB taxonomy): domain Bacteria; phylum Bacteroidota; class Bacteroidia; order Bacteroidales; family UBA932; genus Cacconaster. Next base: position 6,595 of record JAEEOM010000068.1, read on the forward strand.
AATATTTGTACATGCGGGCGATGCCCTGGTGCAGTACGTTGTGGGTTCCCTCCTCGTCGTGCGATCCACTGCAGATGATTACGAAGCCATATTTTTTATCCGGATCGAAGAACATGGCGCTGCTCAGGCCGTAAGCTCCGCCGGTATGTCCCACGAGCGTAATACCCGGCACATAGTCGTCAGCCAGCCAAAGATTCAGGCCGTAGTGCTCCGGATCGGAACGCGGCACCTGCATGTTGCGGGAACTTTCTTCGGAGATGATCCGCACACCGTCGGGCGTGGTGCCGTAGTTCATGTGCATCGTCATATAGCGGGCCAGGTCAAGGGCGGAGATCTTCATGCCGCCCGTGGGCGAAAAGATCAGGGCGTCGTGGCCCATGGTGTAGTTGGCTACCTTCTCGCTGCGGGGCGCGTAGGCTTCGTCGTAGTTGTCAATGAACTTGCCGGCTTCTTCATCCCAGGCGTAAAGATGGGCGAAACGCGATGCGTCGAGCGAATCAACGCAATAGCCGCCATACAGGCCCAGCGGCCGCAACACATGGTTCACCACGTACTGGTCGAACCGTTCGCCCGATACCCGTTCGAGGATCGTACCAGCCATGTTGAGGTTCAGGTTGCAGTACTCATAGCCGCCGCTGCCCGGTTCATAGTCGTTGTAGCACTTGGCGTAGTCGGGGTTGACGTCGGGGTTGATGATGTCAATCGTCGTCCAATAACCCAGGTCATCGTTGATGCTGGAGGTATGGGAGAGCAACATTTCGAGTGTAATGACCGTATCGGGGAACTTCGGGTTGCGCACCCGGAAGCCGATCAGGTCGCTCACATCATCGGTCAGCGACAGTTTGCCCTGTTCGATCTGCTGGAGCAGGCTTGTGGCCGTGAACGACTTGGAGATGGAGGCGATGCGGAAGAGGGTCTGGTCATCCACGGGTTCCCTTGTAGCGAGGTCTTTCACGCCGAAATTGTGGTGATAGATCAGCTGGTTGTCGCGGACGACGGCGCAACTGACGCCGACGGCTTCAACTTCAGCAAGATATGCACCCATGTCTTTTTCAAATTCCTGTTCGGGCGTTTTGCAGCCTGAGAGCAGCAGGGCGGCCAGGAGGCCGGCGGCAAGAAGGCGTTTTTTCATTTTTATCAGGTTTTCTCGGTTTTGTCGGCGTGTTTTTCAAGTTCGTGCTTGAAAATTCTTCCACAAAGATAGCATTCTGCGTCGATTTTTTCGGTATTTTTGCTTCCGATGAAAGAGAAAAACACACCGGTCACCCCGATGTTGAAGCAGTACTTCGAGATTAAGGCACAATATCCCGAAGCGATTCTTCTGTACCGCGTCGGCGACTTCTACGAGACCTACGGGGAAGATGCCCTCAAGGCCAGCCGTCTCCTCGGCATCGTGCTGACACGCAAGACGGCCGGCAACGGCACTTTCATCGAAATGGCCGGCATTCCCCACCACGCCATAGACAATTACCTGCCCAAACTCGTACAGGCGGGCTGCAAGGTGGCGGTCTGCGACCAGCTGGAAGACCCGCGTCTGGCCAAGAAACTTGTAAAACGCGGCGTGACAGAGCTGGTGACGCCGGGCGTCGCCTACAACGACAATCTGCTGAAATCTGGAGAAAACAACTGGCTTGCCGCGCTCGCTTTCAGCGGTAAGGAAGCTGGTATGGCTTTTCTCGACATATCGACCGGCACGTTCAAAGTAGCGCAGGGCTCGCTCGACTACGCCGACATGCTGCTGGGCACCATGGCGCCGCACGAAGTGTTGGTGGAACGCTCCTTCGCGGATGGCTTCCGCCAGCGGTTCGGCATCCGGGGCTGCCTCACGCCGCTCGATCCCTGGGCCTTCGTGGCCGACGCCGCCTACCGCAAAGTCTGTGTACAGTTCGAGACAGGCTCGCTCAAGGGTTTCGGCGTGGAAAACATGCCGCTGGGCATCTCGGCAGCCGGCGCCATCCTGTACTATCTGGAGATGACGCAGCATCATGCACTGGGTCACATCAAGTCGATCTCCCGGATTGACGAGGGCGCTTATGTCTGGATGGACCGCTTTACTTTCCGGAACCTGGAAGTCTTCCAGTCGCTTGCCGGCGCCGAAGGACGTTCGCTGATTGAAGCTGTCGGACGTTGCTGCACGCCCATGGGCAATCGGTTGCTCCGGGAATGGCTTTCGATGCCGCTCAAGGACATCGCTGCACTCAACGCCCGTTACGACACGGTCAGCGCTTTCCTGGGGGACAGTGCGATGCGCACGGCAGTCCGCGACGAACTCTCGCAGATCGGAGACCTGGAACGGATTGTGGCCAAGGCCGCCGCGGGACGTCTGCTGCCACGCGAAGCGCTGCAACTGGCCCGTGCCCTTCGCAGCAGCGCCGCCATCCGCGCCACCATCGCCATCCCCGAACTGGCACACTGGTGCGAATCGCTCGACGACTGTGCCGTCCTAGCGGAACGCATTACCCGTACGCTGCTGCCCGAGGCAGCCGCTGCCTTGGGAAAAGGCGACGTCATTGCCGCCGGCGTCTCTGAAGAGCTTGACACACTGCGCGACACCCTGCACAACGGCCGGCAGATCCTGCTCGACATCCAGCAGCGTGAACGCGACGCCACCGGCATCAGCTCACTCAAGATCAGCTACAACAACGTTTTCGGCTACTATCTGGAGGTTCGCAACGCATTCAAGGACAAGGTCCCTGCCGACTGGATCCGCAAGCAGACCCTGGTCGGAGCCGAACGATACATCACGGCCGAACTCAAGCACTACGAAGAAACGATCCTGGGTGCAGAACAACGCATCCTCGATCTGGAAACCCGGTTGTATGGCGAACTGGTGACCGCCATTCAGCAGGAAGTGCCCACCATCCAGCATAATGCATCCACGCTGGCACAGCTCGACGTGCTGGCCGGATACGCCTTACTTGCCTACGACCAGGACTACTGCCGCCCCGTCCTTACCGACACGCTCTCCCTCGATATCAAGCAGGGTCGCCATCCGGTCATCGAACAGATGATGCCGGAAGGCGAACAATATGTGGCCAACGACCTGCACCTCGACAGTACCTCTCAGCAGATCATCATCCTCACCGGCCCGAACATGGCCGGAAAATCGGCTTTCCTGCGGCAGACAGCCCTGATCTGTCTCCTTGCCCAGGCAGGCTGTTATGTGCCGGCAAAAAGCCTGAAAATGGGCATTGTGGACAAAATCTTCACCCGGGTCGGCGCATCAGACAATATTTCCCGCGGCGAATCGACCTTCATGGTCGAAATGCTGGAAACAGCCACCATTCTGAACAACCTTTCCGACCGCTCGCTGATCCTGCTCGACGAAATTGGCCGGGGAACCAGCACTTTCGACGGCATGTCCATCGCCTGGGCCATTGTGGAGTATCTCCACAGCCGCTCCCGGGCCAAGACCCTTTTCGCCACACACTACCACGAACTCAATGAGCTGGAAAAACGCTACCCGCGCGTCCACAACTTCCATATCGCCGTCAAGGAGATGGATGGACAGGTCATTTTCCTGCGGGAGCTCACGCCCGGCGGCGTAGCCCACAGCTTCGGTATCCACGTAGCCCGGCTGGCCGGCATGCCGTCAGACGTCGTCTATCGGGCCGAAAAGAAGCTGCGAGAACTTGAAGCCGCCGCACCGGACCTGTCTGGCGAACGGACGGCCGCTGCGCAGCAAGGCGTCCAACTTTCCCTCTATCAGCTCGACGATCCGTTGCTGCTGGACATCAAAGAAGAACTCGCCCGCCTCGATATCAACAAAATGTCGCCGCTCGACGCCTTTGACACCTTGCGGGGACTCAAGAAGAAGATCGGATTGTGAAAACCGACCGGCTTCGTACGCTGCTTTCGCTCTCGGGCGTGGCAGTCGGCATCTTTTCGATTGCCGCGGCCCTGACTTTGGTGGATTCCCTGAAACGGACACTGCAGGAGGGGTTCGCCGCCTACGGAAGCGACATCTTGTATGTAGAGCGGGAACCGCTGGAGCCTGACCTCAACGAAGACGGTATATTCCGTTGGTGGGAATATGCCTCCCGCCCCCCTGTCACCCTGCGGGAATACCGATTCCTGACAGCACAGGAAAACATCGTCTTTTCAAGCAGCGCCTTTATCTCCTACGGACCGAATACCCTGGGCGTTGAAGGCGACTGGCACCTGCTCACACAGCAACCTTTGGCGGCAGGACGCGGGTTTACGGCCGAAGAACTGGCTGAGGGAAAACCCGTCGCAATGGTAGGTGCAGAAGCAGAAGCGGCCTGCGGCGACCGGGTCTGGCTCGACGGCGCCCGCTTCGAAGTGGTCGGCGTCTTTGAAAAGGCCGGTCTGATGACCGTATGTCCGGTCGATATCGATCACGCCCGCCTTGTCCCCTGCCGCGCCCAACGAGGTCCGATCCTGCGGGGCAGTATTCTGTTGTCTGGTGCTAATCCGGAACAAATCCGAAGTCTGATGCGGATTTACCGCCGTTTAACACCTATCCAGAAGGATGATTTTTCGTTGAACAGGATATCCTACCTGCTGGACGAAATGAGCGAAGTATTCACACTGGCGGCCCGACTGGGCTGGATCATCGGCTTCTTTTCCCTGCTGGCAGGAGGCATCGGCATAGCCAATATGCTCTATGTTTCCGTTGAGGAGCGACGGCGTGAAATTGGTATCTGCCGGGCGATCGGGGCCCGAAGAATAACCATAGAACGCGTATTTCTGAAAGAATCGCTGCTCCTGTCGCTTTTGGGAGCCGCGGGCGGCTTAGGTTTACTTTCGCTGCTGATCGGATTGCTGCGATTGATGCCATCTGTATCGCTTCCTTTAACGCTTTCTATAAAAACAGTCCTCACGGGAGCGGGAATATCAATGACCCTCGGTATTCTGTTCGGCGTAGCACCAGCCCACATGGCCGCCAATCTCTCGCCAATTGAAGCAATGAGAGATTGACATCAGATGCCGAGTAAAAAATGAAGGGTGACCCTTGGGTCACCCTTGATTTATCAGTACTGACTTGCCTTGCCGGACAGGCCGGAAGGCCGTCTGTATTAGAATCGAACTCCGATTGTGAGTTGTGGATAGGCGAATGCGCGAAGGTTGTGGTTGGTTGCATAGTACGGATCCTGACCCTGAACCTGCAGGTGAAGGAGCGTGTACTGGTAGCAGACCGGTGCCACTTCCGCTCCGATGAAGAGACCCTCCATCAGCGCGTATTCAATGCCGAAGTTGATACCACCTCCGAAGCCCAGCGCCTGGCCGCCACGGTTGACGAGCCACAGGTCAACTTCCTCGTTGGCAATGGTCGGGTCATACCCCGGAGCAGCGACGTTGATGTCGTTCTCGAAGTACATGCCCGTGTACGGATAGAAGCTCTCGATGCGAGCCATCTTGAACTGTCCGAAAATGCCGACATACGGGAAGATACGCTGGTTCTTCGTGTTGAAGTAGTACTCACTGCCCAGCTGGACCATCAGGCGGTTGGTCACCGCGCCGAGGATGGCTTTGCTGGCATACGTCCCATCAAGCGCAACATGGGCGGGCGTCACACTGGGATCCAGATGAGTCAGGTCTTTCAGGAGGGGGAAGTCTTCACCCTCGATGAAATCCTTGCTCGGCTGGATATTCATAATGTACGCACCGCTGAGGTTGATGTTGATGTGGTCCGTAATGAAATACTTCGCACCCACCGAGAAGTTCTTCAACGTGTAGTTGAGACTTCCGGTGTTGGCAAGAATCGTGGACAGATCACCGCTGATGTAGGCGTTGCCGAGACCGAAATTTGTCCCGATCACGTCTTCCTCGGTATCAATGCCCAGACCGATCGCCCTTCCGTCTTCCTCGGGAAGCATGTAGTAGAGTCCCGTGAAGTCGTTGAAGAACTGACCCGGCCCGACATTGAGGTTGAACTGCCACTGTCCTGCCTTCGGTCCAAACACACACTCACAACCCTCCTGAGGTTGTGCCACTGCGGGCACAACCAGAAGGAGCGTCATGATAAGTATGCTTAATCTTTTCAACATATGTTCCGTTTTAAAAAACGTTTTGCTGTTGGTTAGATTAGTGGTTTACTAAAGATCAACGTTAGCAAGGTTGATGAAGTTGACATCCTGGGCGAGCAGGTAAGCAATGATGCGGTCAAGATTCTCCTTGGCACCCTTGAGCAGCTCGTTGAGGACAGTGAGTTTCTTCTGCTCGAGTTTCAGCTTGGCCTGAGCCTCGGCGACCGCGATTTCCATAGCAGGAACACCGCTCTCGAAGTCGGCGATCAGCTGGGCGTTGGCGTCGATCACGTTGGTCTGGGCCTCGATGTCAGCCTCGATAGCGTCGATGTAAGCCTGACGGTAAGCCTCGTAAGCCTCGATCAGTTCATCGTAGTTGGCAGGGTTGTCAAAAGCTTCCACATAACCAGCGGCCTTGCAGGCGGCGTAGTAAGCCGGTTTCAGGGCGTTGATCAGGATATTATTGTGAGCGATCTCGTCGTTGATATCATCGTTACGGGTATTCCAGTCGTTCAGTTTCTCAGGGAATTCAGGGAAGTACTTGTTGGCGAGCTCAAGCTGCTTGCCACCAAGGGTCTCAACCCACTCACCGTCGATGACGTCAACAAGTTCGAACTTGTACTGGATCGAAGCCACATCGGGATAGCTGCCCGTGATCTTCTTGAGACCGTTGATCACATCCTTGCCATCCACCTTGCGGGTGCCGGTGAATTCCTTAAGGGCGGCCTGATATTCGTCATAGCTGGCCTTCTTCTTGTCATAGGCAGCCTTGTCCTTGTTGTATTTCTCAACAGCGGCATCGTAAGCAGCCTTGGCAGCCTTGGCAGCACCTTCTTCCTGAGCGGTGAAAGCAGCGTCAACTTCTTCGACCCAAGCCTTGATGAGGGCGATGTCGCCGACGGCCGGATTCAGAGCGAGCTGATACAGGTACTCAGCATACAGATACTTGTTGAGGTCGGTCGGTTTGGCAGCGGTACCGAACACGACGGACTCGGTGGAGCCACCGAAGAACTCGAGGTTCGCAGCCTTAGGCTGGGTAGCGGCCTTGTCAACACTGCCGAGGATAGCACCAAGAGCGTTCGTACCGGCAGGTACATAAGCGGCGTCGTACACGTTCGGGATGATGAACGGCTCAGTGAAGGTCTTGAGGGTGTAGCTGTCGATATTGGTATCCGGATTGGCTTCGAGAGCAGCCTTGACAGCTTTCTCATCCATATCGGCGTTGATCGTACCGTCGGCCGGCCAGGTCTCGTTCCAGTAACGCTCATAGACATCCTTGTAAGCCTTGATAGCGGCATTCACCTTATCTTTGGCCTCACCGATGTTCTTCGGAGTATATTCCTCGGTCTTGCCGATTTCGGAAATATAAGCCTTCTTATCGCCTACTGCAGGGTGATACTCATAGAGGCCATAGAAAGCACGGTGGTCACCGGCGTTGATCTCAGCAGGATCGAAGACCCAGGTCTTAGGATTGGACTTCGTACCAATTTCCTGAGCATACTTGTCACCCAGCAGCTGGTTGGTGATGTGGGCGATAGCGGCATTGTAGGTAGAGAACGGATCACCGATGGTCGGGAGGATCTTCTTGCCATACAGACCCTTGGCGAGGAGAGCATAACTCAGGTCGGCATACTTCACTTTCGCGAAGATATCGTTTCCGCCGGCATCCTTGCCGTTCCAGTAATAGTAGTAGTGACGGTCGAGGTTCGTCGGAATCTTCTCTTCACCTTCGAAGGTGTAGTCGAGGAGATTCTCACGAGCCTGAGCAAACGCTGCATAGGCATCCATGATGCGGACAGAGTCATTGTAGGAGACACCCGCCGAGTTCACGGACTTAAGGGCATCGAACAACTCATCGATAGCCGCAACCATCGTACCGCGGTTATCCTTCAGGTCATCGAGGGCCTTCTTCAGATCAGCAAGAGCGTCCACATACGGCTGGTAGCCGAGCAGACCGGCTTCCAGGGTGTCGTGGTCAGCCTGCCAGGCATCCTTAGCCTTGTCGGCAGCTTCGCGAGCCTTTTCGGGATCGGCCGGAACATCCGGATTCAGGACTTTGTCGCGCTCCAGCACGGAGACGGCGCCATAAAGACCGTAGTCAGCTTCATATTTGGTCTTGTCGATGGTAACCTTCTGGGTCTTCACATCACCGAATTCATCACCGAGGAAGAATTCCTTCATAGCCAGGTTGGCCACGATGTCATAGTTACCTTCGCTGTTGACAAAGAACATTTTGTTCTTCGGCTCGGCACCGGACACGGGGGATTCCTGCGTGGCATAGCTGTCGAGGAGGTATTCAAACTTGGCAAAGGCAGGGGTCGTCTTCTGTTCGAGAACAGGAACGGTAATCGTGTCGTTCAGACCATACTTCGAAGCAGGGAAATCTTTCTCCTTCGGAGCAACAGGTGCAGTACCCGGGTTGGCAACTGCCGGATTCTCTTCAATCCAAGCGTCGATCTCGTCGTTGTAAGCCTTCACACCGTCGTGCACATACTGCACATAGTAAGCAGCGGCTTCCTGAGTCAGTTCATGACGGCTGTACTCAGCAAGGTCGGCGAGTGCCTGATAGGTCTGCAGCTCGGCTTCCCAAGCGTCCACGTCGGGAAGGGTCGGGACATTCTCGAGGGCTTCTTCGTCTTTGGCGATGTTTTCTTTCGCACGCTCGATGTTACGGTTCCAAAGGTCGATCTTGGCCTGATAGGAGTGGGTCTCGCTATCCCAAGCATAGTCCTTGTTGTACTTGCCCATTTCAATCTTGCGCTGAGCATCGGCAAGGGCTTTCTCGGCCTTCATCACTTCGATTTCCTGCTCGTTGACTTGCTCCCAAATAGCGGCATAAGCCTCAGCGGCGGCAATGACAGCAGCCTTCTCGTTGGCGGTCAGATCCTGAGCGGCGAGAGCGATGTCACGCAGAGCGACGCGAAGGGCTTCCTGAGCCTGGGCGAGTTCCATCTGTTTCTGGACCAGGTCAATCTCGTGCTGTTTGTCAGCAATCTCCATTTCCTTCTGGATCCGGTCGATTTCCTGAGCAATCTGGGCGGCACGGAGTTCCATCTCCATGGTCTTCTCAGCAATTTCGAGCTCCTTCAGTTCACGATTGAGAGCCTCCATCTTCGTGAAGGCATCGGTAACAGCCTGCTGATGAGCAGCTTCAGCCTGCTTCAGGGCAGCCTCGGCGTTCTTCAGAGCGGCTTCTGCCTCACGGTAGATGCCATCCTTCGCGCGCAGCTGAGCGAGGGCGTCGTAGTAACGGGCTTTGGCTTCGCGGAGGGCAAGAATGCCTTCCGGCTCCACCTGCTCGATACAGGAAGTGAAAAGACTGCCGGCAGCAATCATAATCACCAGTGAATAAATAATCTTTTTCATAAAAAAAATTTGTTAAGTGTGTTTGTTATTTTTGGTTAAACATTAAAAATATCTACACAGTTTATCGCCTCAAAATTAGACAATAATTTTTGATTGTCCAAATTTTTGAGGTTTTTTTCAACGGCCTGTTGAAAAAATGTTAAAAAAATCTTGCCCTATTATCTTTAATATCTGCTTCATTGGCAATTACACGTTGCAGGATGTTGTTGTGGTACGAGGCTTTGCGTGCCACCTGCGTTGCGGCGTCGGCTTCGGAGAAGAAACTGCCCGTGTTACGTTCCAACACCTGGAATACATAGACCCCGATGGTTCCGGCTGCGGTCTGGATCGCTCCTTCGGGAGCGGAAGCGACAGCACCGATAAAAGCGGGATCGTTCTGATTGTACTGCGAGGAACCGAAAGACAGGCCGGGCGCATGGCTCACTGTGGTACCGAGCGCTTCGGCGATCTGTTCAAGCGAAGTCATGCCGGCAATCTGGGTGCGGACTTCCGCCAGTTTCTTGTCCACGCTCTTCTCGGCGGAGAGCAGGGTGCGGATCTGATTCGCTGCTTCCTGCACATCCATATAACCTTCCTTGCGCGTCTTCGTTACGGCTGTGACAAAATAATATTTGTTATCGACAATCTTCAGGTCGGACACATCCCCGGCTTTCGTCTTTTTGTCGAAAACCCATGAAACGACTTCGCGGGCATTGTCAGCCGGTCCGATACGCCGGTTTGCCTGGACCATATTATTAATAGGTATTACAGGCAGATCCTGCTCCTGGACCAGTTTCTGGAAGTTGGCCAGCTTGCCGTCGCAGGCATCAGCGAACTCGACCGCCTTCATCTGGAAGTCGCGGTAGGTATCGTCAGAAGGTAGGACATTCTTGTAGAGCGTAGCGATCTGGACTTTCTTCAACGGCTTGGTCCGCTCGGGAACATAGAGTGCAAAAATCGCCTGATTGCCGGAAATCTTAACTTTGAACACTTTCTGCGGGTTGTCGAATACTTCGTTAAGATCGTTCAAGTTGCTGGCCAACAGGCCATCCTGCGTCACCCAGCCCAGTTCGGTGAATTCCGAAACTTCGGGTTTGCGGAGCTGCGCCGCCACAAAGGCGTCTGCATCCGCCTCTTGGGAAAGCGGGAACACCTTATAGTAAACATGTGCCGAATCGGCCATGTTCCGGACGGCGTTCACACGCATGGCCGCATAGGCATTGTCGTCGGTGACGGTTTCGCTGACGGTCCCAACGGGCTGATGGAAAGCCGTTTCGGCGAATTCCGGCCTAGCAGAAAGCTGTTCTTCCGTGAAGAAATACGGATTGAACTTGCTGTCGGAATGGAGCGTGACGAAACTCTTGAGGTTGTCAGTAGTCGTGAACTCTTCGAGCAAGGCGTCGAACTCTTCTTTCGTATCGGCGAAATCCTGGGCGGAGGGCACCACCTCCCACATCACATATTCGATATCCCGGTTGGCCGGCTGCTTGTACTGCTCTTTGTGGTCATTGTAATACTTGCGGATTTCGTCGGAAGAAACGGTAACCGTCGTATCGGCGTAAGCCATCGGGGCGAAGACGAAATCAACATCAGCCGTGATGTTGCCTTCAGCCAACATCCGGCTCTTTTCCAGATCGGTCAGCACTTCACTCTTTTCCAGGAGCGAGGCATATTTCGAGAAGAGACGTTCGCGATAGACATTTTCTTCGAGGAACGACCAAAGGCCCGCATACTGGCCGGTTTCATCCGCGTCGATGGACTGGACGAAGTTGACGAGGGCTTCCCGGCTGAAAGCGCCGGACTGGTCGTTGAAGATGCCCTGCTGCAGGAGGACCGGGGAGATGTCGCCACCCTGCGTGAGGTCGAGCATTTCTTCTTCACCTACCGCGAGGCCCGCACTCGTGGCCTTCGGGATGAAGACATTATTTTCAAAAATCGACTGCCAGGCTGCATCGCGCAGCTGGGATTGCTGCTCTTCCGTAGAAGGGTTCTGCCCCATCATCTTGGCAATCTCGGTGTACGTGTTGAGCTGCTCGTAGAATTCCTTGTAGGAAACGGACTTGCCGTTCATCGAACCCACTTTGTTGTCTGAGGAGAATCGGTCCGCAGCCGAGCGAAGTGTCTGAGGATCAAGGATGAACGACAACAGGGCCAGCGCTACGAGAACCGTGATCAAAATTCCGAATTTGACGCGAATTTTCTCTAATACCGCCATTTTGAGTTTAGTTTTAGTTATTAATTTTTATGTATTTTCCAACGGGTCCTTTTCGGGACGAGGTGCAAAAGTACACAAAAATCAGTTACTAGATGCAAAAAGGGGGTAAAACGTTGCGTCCGGAAATGAAGAATTTTAGAAAAAAATGGGAAGCCTGACCAAGCCGGGTAGGATACAGTGTCATTTCCGCTGGGGTCCCATGAGATTAACCGTGTCGATGAAGTGGTAAGTGGAGTCCCGCTCCACGGCAAACCAGTCGAACGGACGCAGAATGACGGCATTGCGTGCCCGCTCATCAGAAGTCATGCCATATCCCTGGAGCAGGCCGCTGTCCGAGGTGAGCTTGACATAACAGTCCGTATAGATCTGCTTCTCGGCCTGATTCCAATAAATCGTATCCGTCTCCATCTTTTCGCCTTTGATGTGATTGATGACCACCACATTGCCAAAGGCGCTCCAGGACTCGTTATTCTCGGTGGTGACATGCCTGGCCTGCTCGGCCGTGATTGTGGTCTCAAGCTGGCCGTCTTCCGTATATGCATCGACAAAGAATCCCTCCGTATAAAGGTCGTAGGATTGCTCGAGAGAGTCCTTGAAGAAATGGAAATGCTTCATCAGGGGCGCATGCATCCGCATCTGTGCAGATCCCTTATCGGTCTGCAGAACCTGCATGTCATGCACCACCTGAACCGGAACCTGTTCGAAATCGAAGGCCACGGGTTCTGGGTCTTTGCACGAAAACAACAGGATGGCCGCCGCAAAGGCGACGGCCACCCGGATGCTGTATATGCAAAGGGTCCGCTTCAATTATTTGTTGGTACGGACAGTGGTACGTTCAGTCATGCCGGCGCAGCTGACCGTGTAGCTGCTGCCGTCGGTAATGTCCAGGAAGAAGGCGTCTTCCGTCTTCGGGAAGTAACGGCGATACTGAGCGGCCAGGCTGTTGGCTTCCTCAGCCACGGAAGGATCGGCGGAAGCGGCACGCTGCAGGTAATCGACGGCTACCCAGAAGTGAGCCCGGCTGCTGACTTCGTCACCGCCACATTTCTGGGCTCCCCAGATAGTACCGATGAGCAGGTAGGCTTTGCCCTTGTAGGCATCGTTGAGTTCGGCAGCTTCTTTGGCCTTGGCCACTGCCGAAGCAGCTTTACCGCACTTCTTGAAATAATAGGTAGCCAATTCGAAAGTGTAGTCAGCCTTGGTCTGAACGTCTTCCGGATTGAGCAGGCTGATGGCGCGTTCAAGCGATTCGGCCGCCTTGGTGTTCTCGTCACGCGACGAGTAGAGGCGGTAGAGGCCGTACACCGAACTGGCCGTCGGATTGATCTCGTTGAGCGCGACGATCGACTGCAGGAAGAGCTCGGTGTTCATGCACTCGCTCTTGGAGAGCATCTTCACCATGTTGGTCAGGAGCGCTTCGTCGGTCGGGTTGGCTTGGAAGCGAGGGGTATAGAGCGCCACAAGGTTGTCGCAGGAGGCCACGCCGCTGTCGATGAAGAGGCTTTCCACGTCCTGCTTGGCACCACGATACTGGGGATCGTTGCTCGAATCGATCTTGTCATCGAGATAACCGGCCATCAAGGTATAGTTGTTCATAACCGCCTCGGCATCGATTTTTTCGTTGCGGTACATCTCGACCGCCGCCTTCATCTGTGCCACAAAAACGGCCGGACTGGCGTCACCCTTGATGGTGTTCAGGACATCGGTCAGATACTTGTACTGCGTCTCGTAATCAGAACCAAGGAAATTGATCACGTCAATGGCTTTGTTGTCCATACTCTTGACAGCGTACTTCGGATAGTTCTGCGCACGGACATCGCTGAGCAGGAGCAGCGTGTCGACCAGTTCGCGGTAGCGGACGGGATCCTTGCGGTTCTTGCTGATTTCATGACGCATGATGGTCTGTCCGTAGATCAGCATGTTCTGGCTTGCAGTCGGCGGGCAGAGACTGAATGCCTTCCTCCAGAACGGAGCCGCTTCGTCATAGTTTTTCTGCTTGTAAAGTTCCTGGTAGTAGGAAAGATACTTTGTGCACTCGGCACTGTCTTTTCCGAAACGTCCCTGTGCGAAGACCGGGAAGGCCAGCACCAGGGTCATGAGGATGAGGGCAATCTTTTTCATCGTTATTCAGTTTAATGGCAAATTTAGCAATTTTAATTGTACAGTGTAGGGATGAACCAAATATCGTGCAAATTGAACGAAAGCGTGAACAAAAAATAACGTTCCCGCACCAGATTGTTGTCCAAAGCGCCCCGCTGGCCGAAATCCACACCCAGGTTGATGCTGTTGTAGTAGCGGAAGACAGGGATGCCGATACCCAGCGTCACGCCGGTCGCCGCCACCTGGCTTCCGTTCAGGTATAAATAAGAATACTCCCGGTAGGCACCCCCGCGCCAGGTCAGTCGGCGCAGGAAATGGCCGAAGCCGCGACGCACGTCGTAACGGTTGGGAGTCACTTCGAAACCTGCCCGGAAATTCTGCGCCACGCCGGTCTGGAAATCGATACCGGGATATCCGCCGAATGTAATGCCTGTCCAGTCCTGTCGCGTGTAGTCGAAGCCGACCATCCACTGCTCCCCGTAACGGAGCGTGAGACCCGCACCCAGTTCCGCCGGCACCCGATACTCCTCAATGGAAGACTTCCGGTTGATGATCGTGTCGGTCGAAGCAGATGTTTTCCCATAAGCGAAGCGCTGTTCTCCACCGCGAAGCCGCGTGGAAAAACCATAGGTAACACCCAGCACCGCGTTCAGGGATCCTGAAAGAGGCTGCTCATACTGCAGGCCCAGTTTTCCTCCGAAACAACTGACGTTATAACCCCACCCCGACTGGATGGAACGATAAGAACTGCTGGTGCGGAAGGTCGCCGTGCTGGTACGGTCGATCTTTCCGAAATAATAGTCGAGATCCGCACCCAGGCTGAGCCGTTTCCACAAAGTGACGCCCGCCCCCAGAAAAGCCTGGTAAACACCTCCGGCACCCTCCTTGGTATAGCGGATATCACCTGCTTCGGCTATCAACGCATCGGAAGCCTCATCGGCCTGGAAGGAATAGGAGACCGTGCTGAACGGCATCACGCCCAACTTGAAAGCCGCTTTTGTTCCGATGGGCATCGAAGCGACGATATGGTGCATGTTGAAAGCGTTGTTCGCTGACTTGAGTACACCCTGCGCTGTCGGGCTGAGCGACGTAGCAGCATTTCCCTGATAAAGCACATTGCGGTTCTCCAGTCCGAAATCCATCATGAACGACTTGACTTCGCGCGCCGTGACGGCTGCCGGATTGATGAAATTCAAGTAGCGGACGTTCCGGTCGCCGATACCGATACCTCCCATGGAAAGATTGTAAGCCGTACCCAGCCGGACCATATCTCCGAACCCGAACAAGGAATAGGGAGAATAGCCCGTTCCTGCCAGCGGCTCCTGGGCCGAAGCGACCTGAAACGGAGCAGTAAACAGCAGTAGAGAGAGAGCGGCCAGCAGAATCTGTATCTTCTTCACCATACTTTTCTTACGCGTACGAAATGCAAAGTTAGTAAAAAATCAAAGATTATACCAAAAAGGAGGCCAGAACCTTGGCAGCAGCCTGCACGGAACGGACATCCGGCACCTTGAACCAGAGCTTTCCGCCTGATTCCTGAAGGCTGATGCCGGAGCGCCGGGCCGCCAGCTGCTGGAGAATCTCCCCGAAACGGTCGGACTGGAAGAAAGGATGATTGCGTTCGGCAATGAACCAGGCAATCATCACGCCGTTCTTCAGAACGATACGCTCAATACCCAGTTTGGCGGCCGTCATGCGAAGCCGCACCACGTCGATCAGTTCAAGTACCGGTGTGGGAATCGGTGAACCGAAACGATCGGCCAGATTGGCCGTGAAGCGCTTGAGCAGATCTTCCGACTTGATACCATCCAACTCCTTGTAGAGCCGGATCTTTTCGGACGGAACGTTGACGTACGAATCGGGAATCATGAGTTCCAGGTCGGTATCGACCTGCGTATCCAGTTCGAAAGCGATCCGGCGCAGCGGCTCGTCTGCTTCGTCGGAATGGGAAAGCACCAGTTCGTTCATCGCTTCTTTCAGAATGCGCATGTAGGTTTCAAAGCCCATCTCGGCCATGAATCCCGACTGCTCGGCACCCAGCAAATTGCCGGCACCTCGGATATCGAGGTCCTGCATCGCGATATTGAAGCCGCTTCCCAGATCGCTGAACGCTTCGAGCGCTCGGATGCGGCGACGGGCATCGTCGGTGAGTTTTTCCTCTTCCGGCACGATGAGATAGCAGTAGGCCTTGACATTGCTGCGCCCCACCCTGCCCCTGAGCTGGTGCAAGTCGCTCAGACCGAATCGATGAGCCCGATCCACAATCATCGTATTGGCGTTCGGGATATCGATGCCGTTCTCGATGATGGTCGTTGAGAGTAAAATGTCATAATCGCCTGCAATGAACCGCAATATCTTGCTCTCAAGTTCGCGGGGTTCCATCTGTCCGTGAGCCACGCAAATTTCGGCTTGAGGGCAGATCGCATGGATTTTGTCGCGCAGGGCAAAGAGATCGTCCACACGGTTGTGTACAAAATAGACTTGCCCGCCGCGCTCAAGTTCCCGGTTCAGGATGTCGGCCAGATACTCTTCGTCGAAACGGATCACTTCCGTGGTGACAGGAATCCGGTTGGGCGGCGGTGTATTGATAATGGAAAGGTCCCGTGCGCCCAATAACGAGAACTGCAGCGTGCGCGGAATCGGCGTAGCCGTGAGGGTCAGCGTATCGACCGAAGTCTTCATCTGCCGGATTTTCTCTTTGGCTGTAACTCCGAACTTCTGTTCTTCGTCGATGATCAACAAACCCAGGTCTTTGAACCGGATGCTGCTGTTCAGGATCCGGTGTGTTCCGATGAGGATATCCGTCTTTCCAGAAGCGATATCTTCGCTGATCTGCTTGATTTCCTTCGCCGTGCGGAGTCGGCTGATATAATCGACCCGGACCGGGAAATCTTTCAGGCGGTCTTTGAATGTCTGATAGTGTTGCAGTGCGAGAATCGTCGTAGGAACCAGCACGGCAACCTGCTTGCTGTCGCAGGCGGCTTTGAATGCGGCCCGGATTGCCACTTCCGTCTTGCCGAAACCCACGTCGCCACAGACCAGCCGGTCCATTGGATGCAGGCTTTCCATATCTGCTTTGACAGCTTCTGTAGCCGTGGCCTGGTCTGGTGTATCTTCAAACAGGAACGAGGATTCGAGTTCCTGCTGCATGAAAGAATCCGGAGAAAAGGCAAAACCGCGTGCCTGTTGCCGCTCAGAATAGAGTTTGATGAGATCTTCGGCAATATCCTTGACTTTCGACTTGGTGCTGCGCTTGAGATTCTCCCATGCTTTGCTTCCCAGCCTGTAGATTTTCGGGGCTTCCCCATCCCGTGATTTGAACTTGGAGATGCGGTGCAACGAATGAATGGAAACGAACACCACGTCACCGCCCGCATAAATCAGTTTGACCGCCTCCTGAATTCTTCCGTTCAAATTGGTCTTCACCAGCCCGCCATACTGCCCCACGCCATGGTCGATATGTACCACATAATCGCCGATCCGCATGGCGTTCAGATCGTTGATCGTCATTTGTTCCGATCGCTCCACCTGACGTCGGATACTCAACTTGTGGTAACGGTCAAAGATTTGATGGTCAGTATAATAGCAGTTCCTGGATTCTTTATCGATATACCCTTCATGCAAGGATACCGGCAGGAACTGCGGCTTGACCCCGCGCAGTATTTCCTTCAAACGGCGCGTCTGACTCTCGTTCGGTGAAAGAATGGTGACCGCGTAGCCTTCAATCTGGTGATGGACGATGTCGTTGGAAAGCAATTCAAAATTCTTGGCAAAAACCGGCTGGGGAAGAATCGATTCGTCACTTTTCTCCAAAATATTGTCCCGCAGGTCCCAAAGGGTGGTTCCTTCCGGCAGGATATCCTGGAAATCAGCATGCTCACTTTCCTGTCCGA
This sequence comes from Bacteroidales bacterium, assembly GCA_016284265.1. Lineage (GTDB taxonomy): Bacteria > Bacteroidota > Bacteroidia > Bacteroidales > UBA932 > Cacconaster. Next base: position 24,138 of record JAEEOM010000068.1, read on the forward strand.
TCTCGTCTAAATTCGGATAGATCGATATCTCTGGCATCTGCTCCCCGATGGAAAGCTGATTGTCAGGATTGAAATGCCGGATCGATTCAATCTCGTCGCCGAAAAAGTCGATGCGGACCGGTTTTTCATCGGCAAATGAAAAAATGTCAACCAATGAGCCACGAAGAGCAAATTCACCCGGTTCCGTCACGAAATCAGCCTTGCGGAATCCCTCTTCAAACAAGACTTCACTGATGGTACTGTGGGACAGGGACTCTCCTTTCCGCAAAGTAAGAATAGACGACCGGATCGACTTGGTGCGCAGCACCCGTTCCTGCATCGCCTCCGTATAAGTCACTACCACCACGGAATCGATCAAAGATTTCTGACGTAATTCCGGTGTGATGATATAAGATCCTTCTTTTGGAATCACCGGACTCCTGTCCCACCGCGCAATTGCGGAGAGGGCAGACGTCCGTTGCAACAGTGCCGTACTCTTTTTGTATTCTGACTTTTCAGCGGATGAAGGAAAATAGAACAGATTTTCCTCACAAAGGAAATTGTCCAGGTCCGATGCCAGAAAATATGCCTGTTTTTTCGTGTCTGCAATCACGACATGAAGCGCACCTTGACAGGCGCGCTTCACGGCATTGGCGATATAGACAGCTTGCGCGGAAAGGATCATAAGGTCGGTTCTTCCGACAAAATCTTGTCGTAGAGGGTCTTCAATTCATTCCGATCCAGTTTCCCTGCCGCATACGATTTTTCCATCAGAGGTTCCGTCATCTGGAAATTATTGTCTTCAAGACGATAGAACGCATGCATGAAGAACTGTGCCAGCCCCACATCGAAATAATTCTTGCCGTTACCGCGTTTGAGCGGGAAGATCCGGGCGCGGCGGGCCAATGCCTGGTCACACATCAGACAATTGTTGCTGTCGGATCGTTTCAGCATATAAGCCGGCTGATCCTTACCGGCGGCAGCGAACAAAGGTACAGCAATACCGCACGGCGGATAACCCAGAATCGTCCACATGACCGTCAAATCAGGGTTCTCCCCTTTCTTTACGCCCTTGATGACAATGGAAGCACTGGTACTGCGACGCGGAATGAAATCCTGATCCACAAACCAGCCTTCGGGAGCCAATTCCGGGTTTTTGTTCAAATCGATTCCCAACAAAGAATTGTAGTAGCTGCGCGACAGATTGTTGAAAATCCATTGCGGCGTGAACTGTTCGCCACGGATCCAGGCACGGTGCGTAATCTCATTCGCTGTGTTATAGCGCACATATCCCATACCGTCATCTTTGCGGCCGGTGTACGAGTGATTGGTATAAATCAGGAAACCTTCCGGAGCAATCTTGGAATCATTCACGTCGATCTTGCGCCACTCTGTGTTGTTGACTTCATAATAAGCAGCACCGCCCTCCGCGTCAATGACACCAAAATTCGCTTCGACGCCACGCGGTTTCTTCATTTTGTCGAGCATTTTCTCAAAATCCTGCAGGGTTTTGCAAGAGCCCAGCGCCTGATACATCACGACGCCTTCCTGGTCTTCGATTTTTGCCGTTTCACTCTGCAGATTGTAGGAAGCTGTATTCATGATGGAGAACCCGACCTCATTGGTACCGGTCCATACTTCCCCATCCTGCACGTCACTGTTGACCAGCCCGATAAAACCATATTTACGACCGTTTCCAGCCGGGAAGAACTCGATCCGGTTGTCAAGTTCACCGGTATCGCGGTGTTTCCAGAGCAGCGGACGTCCGTCGGGCGTCGATTTGCCGGTAAAAATTGCCGACGTACAAGCATCGGCGGGCAAGGCAGCCGACAGCGCCAGTGCCAGCAGCAAGCTAAGAGAAAAGATCTTTTTCATGGTTGGGATTGAATTTTCCTAAATGTTTATAAGCCATTTCTGTGGCAACACGGCCGCGCGGTGTCCGCTTGAGGAATCCTTCCTTGATCAGGAACGGTTCATACACTTCTTCCAAAGTGCCCACATCCTCACTGATCGCCGTGGCGATGGTCCCGGCACCGACCGGACCGCCATTGAACTTGTCAATAATGGTATTGAGAATCTTGTTGTCGATTGCATCGAGTCCTCGCGTATCGATATTGAGGGCATTGAGCGCAAAGCGGGCGATCGGCAGATCGATTGTGCCGTTTCCACGCACTTGTGCAAAATCCCGCACGCGCCGCAGCAACGAATTGGCAATGCGCGGCGTACCCCGGCTCCGTAAAGCGATTTCACGGGCCGCCTCATCATGAATGCCGATATCCAGAATACCGGCACTGCGGCGGATGATATTGAACAGCACGTCCGCATCATAATACTCCAGGTGACACTGGATGCCGAATCGGGCACGGAGCGGCGCGGTCAGCAGACCGCTGCGGGTTGTCGCACCGATCAGCGTGAAAGGATTCAGGGAGATCTGCACACTGCGGGCACCCGGTCCCTTATCAATCATGATGTCGATACGGTAATCTTCCATGGCCGAATAGAGGTATTCCTCCACGATCGGACTGAGGCGGTGGATTTCGTCGATGAAAAGGACATCTCCCGCTTCCAGAGAAGTCAGCAAACCAGCCAGATCACCTGGTTTGTCGAGAATCGGACCCGACGTAATTTTCAGATTGACACCCAGCTCCTGGGCAACAATATGGGCAAGCGTCGTTTTTCCCAGGCCAGGAGGACCATGGAAAAGCACATGATCAAGTGCCTCTCCCCGCAATTGGGCAGCCTTGACGAACACCTTGAGGTTGTCAAGCACTTTGTCCTGTCCGGAGAACTGGTCGAAATTCTGCGGACGGATCACCTTGTCGAATTCACTTTCTTTATAGGAAAGCTCCGTACGGGGATTGAAGTCTTCTGCCATGTCGCCACGAACTTTGTCAACAACACAAAAATAATAAATAAAATCTTAAAAAACTTTTTCCCGGTATTTCTTAGCCTGTGGAAACTGTTGAAAAAAACTGTGCGTTTTTTTATCAAGAACTTTTTCAACAGAAAACAAACACCTGTTTCATCGAAATCGAGAAACAGGTGCCGTTTTTGTGGATAAACCTCCAAAGAAGCGTTGTTGAAAGACGGGTTGTTAAGAAGCGTCGGATAAAACCGGTTGAAACGTTCTTTTATCAACAGTCTCCAAAATTACCAACAATCCCCGCCGGTTTTCAACTAGTCTTTGAACTTTGCCTTGAGGAATTCCCGGTTCAGGCGGGCAATATGGCTCACCGTAATGTGTTTCGGGCATTCCATTTCGCAGGCGCGTGTGTTGGTGCAGGCACCGAAGCCCAGTTCATCCATCTTGGCTACCATGGCTTTAGCGCGGCGAGCGCCTTCAATCTTTCCTTGCGGAAGCAGTGCGAGCGAACTGACGCGGGCTGCTACGAACAACATGGCAGAACCGTTCTTGCAGGTAGCTGCACAGGCTCCACAACCTACACAGGATGCGGCATCCATGCTCTCGTCAGCATTTTTCTTCGGAATGGGGATGGCATTGGCATCGGGTACACCGCCGGTATTGACGCTGATGAAGCCGCCGGCCTGCAGGATCTTGTCATAGGCGCCACGGTCCACAACCAGGTCTTTGATCACCGGGAAACCGCGGCTGCGCCACGGCTCGATGGTGATGGTGCTGCCATCCTTGAATTTACGCATATAGAGCTGGCAGGTGGTGACGCCGCTCTCCGGACCGTGTGCACGGCCGTTGATGTAAAGCGAGCAGGCACCGCAGATACCTTCGCGGCAGTCGTGGTCGAACGACACAGGGCCGCTCTGCTTGCCATGGCAACCCGCATCGAAGGCAACCGGGTCGATTTTTTCACCGATCAGCTGCTCGTTGAGGATATCCATCATCTCCAGGAAAGAAGTGCCTTCCGAGATGTCTTTCACCTGATAGGTCTCAAAGTGTCCTTTGCTTTTCGCGTCTCTTTGACGCCAAACTTTTAAAGTAAAATTCATATCACTTCTTTCTTAAAGATTAGTCTTTGTAGTTACGGGTCGCCACATGGGCAAATTCGAATTTGAGCGGTTCCTTGTGGAGTTCGGGGTTCTTGTCTTCACCCTTGTATTCCCAGGCGGCCACGTACATGTAGTTGACGTCGTCGCGCTTGGTCTCGCCTTCTTCGGTCTGCATTTCCTCGCGGAAGTGACCGCCGCAGGACTCGTTGCGGTTGAGGGCGTCGCGGGCCATCAGTTCTCCGATTTCGAGGAAGTCGGCCACGCGGAGGGCTTTCTCCAGTTCCTGGTTGAAAACACCCGTTTCACCGGCTACATAGACATTGGACCAGAATTCTTTCTTCAGGTTCTGGATGAGTTCGATCGCTTTCTTCAGACCGGCTTCGTTGCGGGCCATGCCCACATATTCCCACATGATGTGTCCGAGTTCCTTGTGGAATGCATCGACGGTCTTCTTGCCCTTGATGTTCATCAACTTGTCGATCTTGGCCTGGACGGCCTTTTCGGCAGCTTCGAATTCCGGCGCGTTGGTGTCGGTCTTCGGTTCCTTGAACTTGCTGGCCAGGTAGTCACCGATCGTGTACGGCAGGATGAAATAACCGTCGGCCAGACCCTGCATCAGGGCCGAAGCACCGAGGCGGTTGCCGCCATGGTCGGAGAAGTTGGCTTCGCCGATGGCATAGAGACCCGGAATGGTGGTCATCAGGTTGTAGTCCACCCAGAGGCCGCCCATCGTGTAGTGGATGGCCGGATAGATCATCATCGGTTCGTCGTGCGGATCGACGTCGGTGATTTCCTTGTACATGTCGAAGAGGTTGCCGTAACGGGCGTCCACCACTTCGCGTCCGAGACGTTTGATGGCGTCTTTGAAATCCAGGAATACGGCCTTGCCCGTGTTGTTCACGCCATAGCCGGCGTCGCAGCGCTCTTTGGCGGCGCGGGAAGCCACGTCGCGCGGGACGAGGTTACCGAAAGCCGGATAACGGCGCTCGAGGTAATAGTCGCGGTCTTCTTCCGGAATCTGAGAACCCTTGATCTTGCCTTCCTGCAGTTTCTTGGCATCTTCCAGTTTCTTGGGAACCCAGATGCGGCCGTCGTTGCGGAGCGACTCGGACATCAGGGTCAGTTTGGACTGTTGGTCACCATGGATGGGGATGCAGGTCGGGTGAATCTGCGCGAAGCAGGGATTGGCGAAGAAAGCACCTTTCTTGTAGCACTGCCAAGCGGCCGAACCGTTGGAGTTCATGGCGTTCGTGCTCAGGAAGTAGGTGTTGCCGTATCCACCGGAAGCCAGCACCACGGCGTGAGCGCCGAATCGCTCGATCTTGCCATTGGTCAGGTTGCGGGCAATGATACCTTTGGCTTCCCCGTTGATGATCACCAGGTCAAGCATCTCGTGGCGCGGGTAAGATTTTACCTGGCCTTTGGAAACGGCACGGTTAAGGGCTGCATAGGCGCCGAGCAGCAGCTGCTGGCCGGTCTGACCACGGGCGTAGAAGGTACGCGATACCTGTGCGCCGCCGAATGAACGGTTGTCGAGCAGTCCGCCATAATCGCGGGCAAAAGGAACGCCCTGTGCCACACACTGGTCGATGATGTTGTTGCTCACCTCCGCCAGGCGGTACACATTGGCTTCCCGGCTGCGATAGTCACCGCCTTTGATGGTGTCGTAGAACAGACGGTAGATCGAGTCGTTGTCATTCTGGTAGTTCTTGGCGGCGTTGATACCACCTTGTGCAGCAATGGAGTGGGCGCGACGCGGCGAGTCACTGATGCAGAAAACCTTGACGTTATAGCCCAGTTCTCCGAGCGACGCGGCGGCGGAGGCACCGCCCAGGCCGGTACCGATCACGATGATCTCCATCTTGCGTTTATTGGCAGGACTTACGACTTTGATGTCGGCTTTGTGCTTCGACCATTTCAGTTCGAGCGGTCCTTCCGGAACCTTAGAAATCAATTCAGTCATATATGATTAAATATTTAAGTGTTTCAAAAACATACAAATGTCGTAAAAATCGAAGAATTTTGCAATTATTTGTATCTTTACTGACAAATTTTTAAAAGGACTGGTCATGAAGATTCTGCAACAACTCCTTTTTTGTGTGCTGGCCGCCCTGATTGTCGCTTCCTGCGGCACTGCCTTCCAGGAAAACCGCCAGCGGCGGGCTGCCGAAAAAGCGGCGGAACAGGCCGCCATCCTCCATGCCATTGAAACGGCTGATTTCATTCTTGAAGTGAACCAGATCATTCCCCGGGGCTTTCCTTCCCGCCATTCCTTGGGAGAATATCAGCTGCGGTTGGATGGAAATGTCGTGACAACGCGGCTCCCTTTCATCGGCGTGTCGTATGAGGCTCCGGCGTACGGCAACAACGACGATCTTTCCATTGTCTTCGAAAAGGAAAAAGTGGAAGTTTACCGCGATTTTTCAAAAGCAGCCTCCAAAGGAGAATATCTTTTCCGGTTCAAGGGCGGGAAAGGCAGTCGTCCCTGGACGGTGACCCTCTCCGTTTTTGACAGCGGTTCGGCAACGATCTATTGTGCCAATACCGGTTCCCGGTTCATGACTTATTTTGCCAATCTGGTAATTCCTGTGAAAGATGAGAATCAAGCAGATCATCATTAGTCTCGGAGTGATGGCAGTCACTTTCCTCGCGACCTTGGCTCCCCTGCCGGTGGCGGCGCAAAACTTCGATTTCGTACCGCAGCCTTCCTGGGTTCAGTACGGCGATTCCCTGTTCGTCGGCAATTATGTGCTTGACAAGAATGTCATCATTACGGGCGGCGACGAATTCAATGTCCGCTATTTGAAAGAACATATTGCCCGCGTCATCGATTTTTCCGGAGACAGTTGGAAAGCGACATCGCCTTCCCGCATCGAATTCGTACGCACCAAATCGTTCTCAGAAGAAGGATATGCCATCCAGGTGGCCGGTGCACGGATTCTGATTACAGCTACGACGCGTGCCGGCGAGTTCTACGCCATCCAGACGCTGTTGCAGATGCTTCCACCACAGGTTTACCGGCCCGTAACCGGCCCTGATACGCAGCTTCTCCGGCAATGGGAGATTCCTTGTGTGCAGATCGTTGATTCACCGCGGTTTCCCTGGCGTGGCAGCATGCTCGACGTATCACGTACTTTTTTTGACAAAGAATATATCCTGCGTCATCTCGACTGGCTGGCTTACCACAAGATCAACAAGTTCCATTGGCATCTGACCGACGACAACGGCTGGCGTGTCGAAATCAAGAAATATCCGCTGTTGACCCAGGTCGGGGCTTGGCGCGGACGCGACGAAGCACTTTCCCCCGCGTTCAATTCGGGCAAAGACCGGTATGGCGGCTTTTACACCCAGGAAGATTTGCGGGAGATCGTGCAGTATGCCGCCGACCGTTGCATCGAGATCATTCCGGAAATCGACTTGCCCGGTCATTCCAAGGCGCTGGCGGTGTCCTATCCCGAAGTAGTCTGCCGCCACGAAGCAGAGGTCAAGAGTGTTCAGGGCGAATTACACAACGTGCTCTGCATCGGTCGCGAAAAGAACTATGTGATGCTGGAAAACATCATCAAAGAACTAGCTGCCATTTTCCCTTCCAAATATTTCCATGTCGGCGTGGAAGAGGTGGCGACCGATTCCTGGAAGCATTGCCCCGAATGCCAGAAACTGATGAAGAAGCTGGGTTATACCGAGGAGGCGCAGTTGCTGGGTTATTTCACGGAGCGGATGGAAAAGATTCTGGCCAAATATGGCAAGACCATGGAAGGGTGGGAAGACATTGTTGCCACGGGCGACAAACTGTCACGCAACGACCTTGTGTTGGTTTGGCATGACCAGAAGGTGCTTCAGCAAGCCATTGACGCGGGCTTTCCGGCCGTGACACAAAACTGTTACTATTGTTATCTCGACATGAAGCATACGCGGGCTGAGCGAGGTCATACCTGGGCTTCGTTGATCGATGTCGAGAAACTCTATTCATTCGATCCCCTGCAAGGCCTCGAATTGACCCCGGAGAAAGAACGGCTTGTCCAGGGTCTCCAGGGGGGACTTTGGACGGAACTGATGTTCTTTCCTCCTCATTTTTCAGAGTACCAGCTTTTTCCTCGGTTGTGCGCCCTGGCTGAAGTGGGCTGGACGCCACAAGTGCTGCGGAACTATGCTGATTTCGACAATCGTCTGGAACGCAAGCATTTCGAACGCCTTTGGAATATGGGTATCCACTTCAGGATCCCGGCTCCCGAAGTTGACGCACGGGGTAATGTACGGAGCCCCTACCCATCCATGGTCGTCCGTTACACGTTTGACGGCAGTGAACCGACCCTCAGTTCTCCGGTGGTGACGGGTCCCGTGGTGACCGATCATCCCGAAAAGTTGCGTTTCGCCACCTTCTTCGCCGATCATAAAAGCATGACGGTGGAGGTGCCGGGCGTTCGTCATTACCTGACGCCAACTGTCCATGTGGAGAGTTCGATGACCGCCAACCCGCATTATCCCCTGTCCAATCTGGAACAATACGATGTCAGGCGTTATATGCGGACGGCCGCCCCGCCCCGCCCAGGAGATTATGTGCTCTTTACCTTCGAGGAGCCGCTTCTGTGCAAACAGCTTACCGTCCAGACGGCAGATCCGGTAAACGAGTTTTATGGGATCACGGAAGGGCATGTAGAGATACTTTATGAGGGAAAGGAGAAGTTTGTCTGGTCGTCCCAAGGCTTTGACATGTACAATCGGGTCGTCCTTTTTCCCGGGGACAGGAGGATCAAGGCCGTCAAAATTGTCGTCACGGGGACCGGTGAAGACAAAGCTGTCTCTATTCAACCATTGATCATCGAATAACCAGATGCCCGGTCTTTGCCGGGCCTGACGTCAATACTATGGAATTCTTTACTCTTTCCGCAGGCGTTTCCGTCCATGTCTGGGACACGCGCGATGAAATCCCTGCCCCGGCCGGCTCCGATCGGGAATCTCGTCCTTGTCTGGTGCTGCTCCATGGCTACCTCGAGACCATGTACATCTATAATGAATTTGTCGAAGCGCTCAAGAACCGCTATCGCTTGATTGTGATTGACCTTCCCGGCCACGGCCTGACCGATTCTGCACCGGCCGACGACACCGGCCGACGCGTCAATACCATGGAATTCGGCGCGCAGGTCATAGATGGAGTGCTTGATAAATGCGGTGTGCAGAAAGCCTTTCTGGCCGGACATTCCATGGGAGGCTACATCACGCTGCAAGCTTTGCGGAGCATTCCTGAAAGGCTGGAAGGAGCCATCCTGCTTCACTCCCATCCCCTACCCGACGCTCCCGAAAAAGCGAAAGATCGCGAACGCGAAAAGGCCCTGATCGAAGCCGGAAAGCTTCACATCATTGCAGCCGCTTCCATTCCCAAGATGTACAACGAAGAGAACCTGCGCGCTTGTGACGAAAAGATCCGGGAGACGGTTGAACTATGTGAAACGCATGATCCTGAGGGAATTATCAACAGCATCGAGGGGCTCCGGACGCGACCCGACCAACAGGAAGTCATGCTTCATCCGCCCGTTCCTCTTCTGCTCATCTACGGTGACCACGACAACTTCCTGCCACTGGAAACCGTCGCCCAGTTCAAGACGCAGTTCCCCGCTGTCCGCTACCAACTGATTCCCGATACCGGTCATAATTCTTTCATCGAGCGTCCCGACGCCACTCTTGCTGCCGTCACCCAGTTTATCGACGCGCAGGTTCGATAATCGGCTGACGCATGATTTGCAGGACGGCGTCAATGGGAAGCGCCGGAACGAAGAGACCACCGCGGCCTTTCGTGTCAGTTGCCATGAACAATGAGTTCCAGAGGGCTTCTGCTGTCGCCTCGATGGTCGCTTCGAACAAGGGACTCATATCGTCATTATGAAGCAGGGTCGGATAATAGCGTTCCGTGCTTTCGTCAATCAGGTTCTCAGCGTTGACACTCACGGCAATCACATAGTCGCCGCTGCCGTTGGAGGCGATACCGCCTGTTTTGGCGAGTCCCAACATCGCCCGTTTGGCCAGCCGTTCCAGGTTGCGTGCGTCTAGCGGAGCATCGGTAAAGACCACCATCATGCAGGAACCGTCGGGATTCATCAGATAGTCCGGATTCTCCACACTTTTCTTGAAACTGTACTGGCCCAGCCGCTGACCGACAGGAACACCGTCAATCTCGAGGATGCCGCCATAGTTGCTTTGAACCAATACACCGACGGTGTATCCACCCAAGTCGGCTGGCAATACACGGGACGAAGTTCCGATACCGCCTTTCCATCCGAAACAAATGGTCCCGGTTCCGGCACCCACGCAGCCTTCTTCCACCGGGCCGCCTTTGGCACTCAGAATCGCTTTGACTACGTCGTCGGCCTTGACGTGACGGCCGCGGATGTCGTTGAGCTGCCCGTCGTTGGTCTCTCCGACGACAGCATTGACGCTGCGGACATTCTCATTGCCAACCTGGTTCAGGGTATAGGACAATACGCCTTCAATGCCTTGTGCCACAGAGAGTGTGTTCGTCAGCACGATCGGTGTTTCAATGTTGCCCAGTTCGCGGACTTGCGTCACGCCGGCCAGTTTGCCAAAGCCGTTGCCGACATAGATGGCGGCTGGACATTTCTTGCGGAAAAGATTGCCGTCATGCGGCACGATGGCCGTTACGCCCGTCCGGATATCGTCCCCTTCAACGATTGTAACCTGGCCGACTCTGACTCCCGGCACATCGGTAATCGCATTGTAGGTACCCGGTTTGAAAACGCCCGGCATGATCCCGAAATCACGGATACGGCCTCGCTGGGAGGACTGGGAAAAAGCCGTAAGACACACGGTCAGCAGCAGGACGGAAGCGAAGAATCTTTTCATACACATAGATTTTTTACAAATATAATTGTATTTTTGCTTTTGTGTTTAATTATGTATGAGACGGTAGATAACAGCATCGTGACAGCGGTTTTCGTCGCGCTGATTACCCAGCAGCAGGACGAGGCGCAAGTCAACGAATATCTCGACGAGCTTCAGTTCCTGGCCCTGACAGCTGGCGTAGAAGGAGAGAAAAGGTTCACGCAACGGCTGGACCATCCGAATCCCCGCACCTACATCGGAACCGGTAAGCTCCAGGAAATCAAGGACTATGTACGGGCAAACGAGATTGATTACGTGCTTTTCGACGATGAACTGACCCCGTCGCAGATGCGCAACGTAGAGCGGGAAATCAACGAAAAGTGGCCCGACCACCATTGCAGTGTCGTGGACCGGACCGGTCTGATTCTCGACATTTTCGCCGACCGTGCACAGACAGCATACGCGAAGACGCAGGTCGAATTGGCGCAATACCAATACCTCTACCCTCGCCTGACGGGTATGTGGACGCACTTGGAGCGGCAGCGCGGCGGCAAGGGCGGCCTCAACATGCGCGGTCCGGGCGAAAGCCAGCTGGAGACCGACCGGCGCATCGTGCTCGACAAGATTACCCGGCTAAAGGAACAGCTTCGCAAGATCGACAGGCAGATGGCCTCGCAACGGTCCAATCGCGGACAGATGGTGCGCATTTCACTGGTCGGCTACACCAACGTGGGTAAGAGCACGATCATGAACCTGCTGGCCAAGAGCGACGTATTCGCCGAGAACAAGTTGTTCGCCACGCTTGACACGACGGTCCGCAAAGTCGTCATTGAGAATGTCCCGTTCCTGCTCAGCGATACGGTCGGATTTATCCGCAAGCTTCCCACGCAACTGGTTGAATCCTTCAAAAGTACGCTCGACGAAGTCCGGGAAGCCGATATCCTGATGCATGTCGTGGATATCTCACATCCCAATTTTGAAGACCAGATCCGGGTGGTGAGCCAGACACTCAAAGAGATCGGAGCGCAGGACAAGCCGGTTTATATGGTGTTCAACAAGATCGACGCGTACCGGTATGAGCCTTACGATGAGTTCTCGCTGCAGGAGCGGACGATGAAGAATTATCCACTTGAGGAACTCAAGAATACCTGGATTTCCCGGGAACATACGCCGTGCATCTTCCTGTCGGCGTTGGAAAAAACCGGCGTTGACAAGCTTCGCAGTGATCTCTACCGCATGGTGGCTGAAATCCACGCGGGCCGGTATCCCTTCGATAATTTCCTTTGGTGATGAGATGCCCGGTCAAGCCGGGTATGACGCAAAAAAAATGGCTGCCTTTTCGGGGCAGCCATTCGTGTTTGAAAAAGCCTCGACTTAGCGGAGCTGGAACACGACCGGGAAGTTGTAAACAACCTTCACCGGACGTTCTCTCTGTTTGCCCGGCGTCCACTTCGGAGACATCGAGACGATACGGACCGCTTCCTTGTCCAGCGAGGAGTCCACGCCGCGGAGCACCTTCACGTCGCTGACGGAACCGTCGGTGTTGACCGTGAACTGAAGCGTCACACGACCCTGCACGCCGTTTTCCTTGGCGATTTCAGGATACTGGAGGTTCTTGTTGACCCAAGCGGAGAACGTGTTGGCGTCACCGCCCTGGAATTTCGGTTTCTCCTCCACGAGTGCGAACGGAATGGCTTCCTCCTCCACGACTTCTTCCACGACTTCCGTGTGGTAGTCCATGATTTCCACACCGAGGTTGGCGTTGTCTTCCGTGTCGATGAAGAGGTCGTCGTTGACCTGGATGTCGTCGTCCACAATGTCGATGATGTCAGAGAGGACAGGAATCTTGGGCATCTCCGGAGGGACTTCCTGCTGTTCCTGCGTGTTGATGATCTCTTCTTCTTCGATGGTCTGCGCCTGAGCCGTCAGGTCCATCGTTTCGACCTTGTCAGAAGAAGACCACTCGAAAGCGAGCAGGCAGAGCGCGAGCGCTGCAATCAGACCGATCTCGAGAAACATCAAGTTCTTCTTCTGAAGATCTGCTTTGGGAGTAATTTTGCTTTCCATATCGTTACGTTTTTTATTGTTTCCTTTCAAGTTTCGCGCCGTAACCGACACTACAGTACCCAAAATTAAGAAGAAAAAATCATTTAATCCAATTTTTCTTCAAAAAAATTGTTGACAACTTTTTGGCTTTTTCTGTTAAATCGCTCAGGATTAGCGAGATAACACATTTGTCTCGTAGAGCACGTTATTAACATGCTTCACGGCGGCAGCGCTCTTTTCGAAAGCAGCCTGCTCTTCGGCGGTCAGATCATACTGAAGGACTTTCTCGCAACCGCGCTTGCCGATGACGGCCGGAACGCCGATGCAGAGATCTTCCTGGCCATATTCGCCTTCCAGGTAGCAGCAGCACGGGAACACTTTCTTTTCGTCGAGCAGGATCGACTTGACCATCGCAGCGCAAGAGGCGCCGGGGGCGTACCAGGCAGAAGTGCCGAGCAGTTTGGTCAGGGTGGCGCCGCCGACCATCGTCGCGGCTACGACCTTCTGGCCTGCCGGCTTGGTGAGCAGCTTGGTGACAGGCATGCTCTTGCAAGTAGCCTTGCTCAGGAGCGGGATCATGGTGGTGTCGCCGTGTCCGCCGATCACGATGCCTTCTACATCGCTCGGGGCAGCCTTGAGGGCCTGGCTCAGGTAATAGCAGAAACGGTTGCTGTCGAGCTGGCCGCCCATGCCGATCACGCGGTTCTTCGGCAGTCCCGTGGCCTTGAGCGTCAGGTACGTCATGGTATCCATCGGGTTCGAGATGATGATGAAGATGGCTTTCGGTGAATACTTGAGCGCATTGGAGACAACCCCGTTGACGATGCCGGCGTTCACGCCGATCAGTTCCTCACGCGTCATGCCGGGTTTCCGGGGGATACCCGAGGTAATGACAACGACATTGGAATTGCGGGTGGCCGCATAGTCGTTGGTGACGCCTTTGATGCGGGTGTCGAAGCCATACATCTTGGCGGTTTGCATCATATCGATAGCCTTGCCTTCGGAGAGACCTTCCTTGATGTCGAGAAGAACGAGTTCCGAGCAGATCTTCATGTGTGCAATGGCGTTTGCACAGGTAGCGCCTACGTTGCCGGCGCCGATGACGGTTACTTTAGACATAATGATTATTTGATTGAGTAGTTTTTTATGTAATTTTGTTCTTTAATCTGCAAAGTTATAAATTTTTATGATTCGGTATTTCACAGAAGACACGACTTTCTTACTAAAAAAGAAACGTCTGACTAGCAAGTGGTTACAGCAAGTTGCCGCCCAACGGGGCTTCCGTATCGGCGAACTCAACTACATTTTTTGCTCCGATCCGTATCTGCTGGCCATCAACCGGCAGTTCCTCGACCACGACTATGAGACCGACATCATCACTTTCGACAATTCCGAAGATTATCTGCTGGAGACCGGACACAAAGGCGTGAGTGCCGATATTTATATCAGCGTGGATACGGTGCATGTCAATGCGGAAGCGTACGGTGAAGGCTTTGACCGTGAATTGCATCGCGTGATTGTCCACGGGCTGCTTCACCTGATCGGCTATGATGACGTGACGCCGTGGAAGCAGCAGCGTATGCGGGCGGCTGAGAACCGCGCACTGAAGCTTTGGGAGACGATCCAGGCAGGGGAGTAGGGACGCGACCGGATGGTAGCCGAGTACGATATCATTGTGGTGGGCGCCGGCCATGCCGGCTGCGAAGCGGCCGTGGCGGCGGCCCGGTTGGGCTCGCGCGTCTTGCTCGTGACGCAGGACATGAACAAGATTGCCCAGATGTCGTGCAACCCGGCCATGGGGGGAATCGCCAAAGGGCAACTGGTTCGAGAGATTGATGCGCTGGGTGGCTGCTCGGGTATCGTGACGGATGCTTCGACGCTCCAGTTCCGGATGCTCAACCGATCGAAAGGTCCGGCCATGTGGAGTCCGCGCGCACAGTGCGATAAACTGACTTTTTCGCTGAACTGGCGTTACGTACTCGAAAATACCTGTGGCTTAGATATTTGGCAAGATTCGGTAACCGAGATAACCTTCCGAGAATCGAAAATTTCGGGGGTCCGCCTGGGGATGGGTGCAGAATTCAGCGCCAAATCGGTGATTCTGACGGCCGGCACTTTCCTGGAAGGACGTCTTTTCGTCGGTACCGAAATGTCGGAAGGGGGTAGGCTGGGGGAGTTACCCTCAAAGGGCCTTTCTTCTCTTTTGGCCGGACACGGGCTGACGGTCGGCCGGATGAAGACAGGTACGCCGCCGCGGATCGACGTCCGTTCTCTCGACCTTTCCCGGCTGGAACGGCAAGACGGAGACGAGACTCCCGAACGTTTTTCCTATCTGCCGATTCCGACAGCCATTCAGCAGGGTAGGGAGCAGAAGTGTTGCTACCAAGTCCACACCAATCCGCGCGTTCATGAAATCCTCCGGACCGGCTTCGACCGCTCCCCACTCTTCACAGGCAAAATTCATGGCATCGGCCCGCGTTATTGTCCGTCGATTGAAGACAAACTGCGAACCTTTGCCGGCAGAGATTCCCATCTTTTATTCCTCGAACCCGAAGGGTGGAATACCTTTGAATACTATCTGCAGGGCTTTTCGTCTTCTCTCCCGCTCGAAACCCAGATTGAAGCACTGCATGCCATCGAGGGCCTCGAACAAGTCCGAATCTTCCGTCCTGCCTATGCAGTAGAATACGATTATTTCGATCCGACGCAGCTCCAGGCAACCCTGGAATCCAAAGTAATCCCGGGTCTTTATCTGGCCGGTCAGGTAAACGGGACAACCGGTTACGAAGAAGCTGCGGCGCAAGGATTGATGGCCGGAATCAATGCGCATTTGAAACTGGCTGGTCATGATCCGCTGATTCTAAAGCGCGATCAAGCCTATATCGGCGTATTGATTGACGACTTGATTACCAAAGGCGTCGATGAACCTTACCGGATGTTCACTTCACGCGCCGAGTATCGTATCTTGCTTCGTCAGGACGATGCAGATGCACGACTTACGCCAATCGGCCGCCAGGTCGGTCTGGTCGACGATTTCCGCTGGAAAGTTTTCCGACGCAAGCAGGAAGCCGTTGCAAGCCTGACGACCTGTCTTGAACAGACCAATCTGAAGCCGGAAGAGGTTAATCCCTATTTGGAATCCGTGGGTTCTGCTACCATCGACACTTCGAAGCGTGCCGCCGATCTCCTCGTCCGACCGATGGTTTCCATCTCCGACATTCTTTCTCTTCTCCCAAATGTTCCACGTGGAACAAGATCATGGGAAGCGGAGATTTCCCCTTTGTCGCAGGCGGACTGTCTTTCCTTGCGTTTTCCCTGGTCGGGACGGGAGTTGCCCGCCGAGATCCGTTTTGACGAAAAAGAAATCCTCGATGCCGCAGAGATCCGAATCAAGTATGCCGGTTATATAGATCGCGAACGCCGCCTGGCGGAAAAGATCCTTCGTCTCGAAGATCTCGCAATTCCGGAGGACTTCGATTTTCAGCGTCTGACAGCTCTTTCCATGGAGTGCCGGATCAAGCTCGAGCGCTATCGTCCGCGCACCATTGCCCAAGCCTCCCGTATCTCCGGCGTTTCTCCTGCTGACATTTCCGTCCTGTTGGTCTATTTCGGCCGCTAGTGTTCCACGTGGAACATGCCCCACGCACTACGCCCAAAAAAACCACCCAAGCCGTACGTCCAAACCATATTTTACGTATCTTTATACCTTGTAACCATTTGAAACTCTTAATACAGCTTAAATAGTCAACCGATTATGGAAATTCTTCGCACCTTCGACCTGCTCGAGAACCTGAAAACCTATCCGCCGAAAGATGACATCCTGGCCCGCCGGACCCGTGGAAAATGGATCAAATACAGCATTGACCAGTATTACGACATTTCCCATACTGTCGCCTATGGCCTGCTTGCCCTGGGTTACAAGCCTGGCACCAAAGTCATCACGATTACCAACAACCGGCCGGAGTGGAATTTCATGGACATGGGCATCAATTTGGCGCACATGATCCATATCCCCGTTTACAGCACGCTCAGCCACGACGATTATCTTCATATCTTCAACCATTCCGATGTCGAACTGATCGTTGTCGGAACGCCTGCTCTCTATAAGAAAGTGGCTCCGATTGCCGCAGAAGTCGATCGGGAGATCCGCTTCCTGATGATGGACGACAACGATGAAATCATGTCGCTGACCAAGCTCTACGAACTGGGACGGGAGAACAAGGACCGCTTTGCGCCAGTCGTCGAAGAGAATAAGAAAATCATCAAGCCCGACGAATGCGCAAGTATCGTCTATACATCCGGGACGACCGGCCTGCCGAAAGGTGTGATGCTTTCTCATCGCAACATGATGTTCGATTCTCATGGCCACGCCCTCCGTCAGACCAAGAACTATAGCCACAAGATGGTGAGTTTCCTGCCGCTTTGCCACATGTACGAACGGACCATGAACTATGAATATCAGGAACTGGCGATCAGTACGTATTATGCGGAAAGTCTGGCAACCATCGCATCCGATTTGAAGGACTGCCACTCCGACGGCTTTTGTGCCGTCCCTCGCGTGCTCGAAATGATGTACGGCAAACTCGAAGAGGCAGGCAAGAAACTGACCGGTTTCAAACGCAAGATATACGACGCGGCCTGGAAATACGCCAACACGTTTGACAACGAAAATACAAGTTGGTTCTATCTCCAGAAGCAGAAACTCTTCGACAAGCTGGTTTATAGCAAATGGCGTGAGAACCTGGGCGGTCACGAAATGCTGGTGGTGAGCGGCGGATCTTCCATTCAAGCAAAGATTGTACGATGCTTCAATGCTGCCAAGCTCTATATTTTTGAGGGTTACGGTCTTACGGAAACCTCTCCGGTAATCGCAGTGAACTCCCCGGCCGACAAATACAATGTGATCGGCACAGTAGGTAAAGCGATGGACGGCACAGAGCTTTCCTTTGCAGAAGACGGTGAGATTCTCACGCGCGGCCCGCACGTGATGCTGGGTTACTACAAGAATCCGGAAGCCACGAAAGAAATGATCGATGCCGACGGCTGGCTCCACACGGGCGACATCGGTTACCTGCAGGATGGCAAATATCTCAAGATTACCGACCGCAAGAAGGAGATTTTCAAACTTTCATCGGGTAAGTATATCGCACCGCAGGTGCTCGAAACCCTGCTGCGTGAAAGCGAGTACATCGACAACGCCTTTGTCTTCGGTGCCAACGAAAAGTTTGCTTCTGCGATCATCCTTCCGGCGTACGCCAAGCTCAAAGCCTTTGCCGACGAACAAGGCATTCCCGTTGAGAACAAAGAGCAACTCCTTGAAAACGAGAAAATTATCAGCTTGCTGAACCGCGAGGTTGCCGAGGTGAACAAGAAAGTCGCCGATTTCGAAAACATCAAGAAACCGCATTTCGCCTTCGACGAATGGACGCCCGACAACGGCATGCTTTCCCAGACCCTCAAGCCCAAGCGCCGTAACCTCAACCAGCGCTACGCCGAAGTCATCGCCAACACTTACAAAACCCCCGCATAAACAACCACAGCCATGAAACGCATTGTGATTACCCTATTTCTTTTAATTGCATCGCTGGCTTGTCTGCCGGTTTCCGCGCAGAGCAAGGACCAGGGCCCATACCGCCACG
>JAEEOM010000069.1 GCA_016284265.1 Bacteroidales bacterium
GCCACTCGATGGGTGAAAGCCGCTATCCCGAGTGGTGAGTAGGAGAGGCCGGTTTACACACCGATGTGTGTGAAAGAGGGGCGCCGTGAGTAGAGATGGTCGTTTGACTCACCGGAGGCGCCGAAAGAAGGCCGCCGTGTGCCGGAGAGGCCGTTTCGCTCACCGGAGGCGCCGAAAGAAGGCCGCCGTGTGCCGGAGAGGCCGTTTCACTCACCGGCGGCAGTGAAAGAAGGTCACCGTGTGCTGAGACGGTCGCTTCGCTCACCGGAGCCTGTGAAAGAAGGCGCCGGGAGCTGAGGAGGAACGGGGGCTTTCAGGTGTGCAGGTTCAGGCTATACTCGACATAATCAGTGGCGCGAAGGGCATAATGGTTACGCGAATGGGCGTGCCAGACGATGACTGCCCGGATGGCCTCTTTGAGGGATCTCCCTTCTTGGAGAGAGAATTCGAGTTTCACCTCTTTTTTTGCATTCCGGCCGAATTCGATCGTCTCAGTCGAAGCTACCGGATCACCCATCCTGTCAATCAGGATGACGGAAAACCCGCCCGTTATGGGAGTTCGGTTTTCCACCGTTCCTTCCACGACAGGCATGGTTTCATGCAAGGTCAACAAAGAACCGATCATCTCACGGAAGGTCATCGAAAAAGCATCGTCGAAAGCAATCGGAATATAGACGGAAGGCTTGATATCCAGCCATGCCGGTTCGCCTCGATAGACAATACCGCCTTTCTGCGTCGCGTAGAGGCGTAAATCGCAGATGACCGAATCGGGAACAGGCCCCAGGACACTGGTCAATTTGACGTCAACATCAAAAGCCTGACGGTTGCCAGGGCCGATCACACTCTTTTGAGAACTGATGAAACGCTGGTACACGGAATAGGGAATGAAAAGCGAGAAATCTAGGTCACCGGGAAGGGCCTTCCCTCCTTTCCAGGCAGACATCTGCACATGGGCCAGATAGGGCGTGTTGAGATTGGAACGCATTTCCAACGAAATCTGGGGCTTCTGGAAATCCAGATAAGCATCCAGCTTTTGAAGCAGATCCGGAATGGGCGCCGTTGAATAAGCATAGTGGACCCGCTGTTCCGGAAACTCAAATAAGGCGGAAATCGACTGGATACACGGATGTACCAACTCAAAATGTACGAGGAAACCGACATCCTGGCTGATCACCAGATCCGAGGACTGGACTGTTGCCCAAAAAGTGATACTGGAATTCCCGAGGAATGTAGCACTCGACGCATCATAAGCCGGAAGCCGTGTGACATCCAAAAGCCCGACCGGAAACTCCTTCACACACGAATAACCCGTTTCTTCGCTGAACACCATATCTTGGAAGAGCAACCCCGGGAACGGGTACTCGGTACCATCGACAAGGGCAAGATCCGCACGCAGTGTTCCCGACAGAATCCGGTCTCTTGGAAGCGATACCGTCACAGAGAGGTATGTATCTTCCAGATAGATATCCATGAACTGGGTAATCTCCGGCGGGAAACGGATGCCCTGGATTGCGTAGGCCATCTCTTGATTGGACCAGTAGACGTCATACGGCTCCGAAACGGCAGCCGCTCCCTGATCCGAAAACGAGAACAGCGGCAGTTCGATATCATTGTATGCCTCGAAGGTGAAGGTCGAATCCGGGATCTGGATTGAATAGACGTCCACATGCAGCGAATCCGGTTCCGTGACATAATAGTAGGCACCATCATCGGCCTTGTACAGCAGGTCTCCCACATACCGGTTCACGATCTGCTCGACCGTGATCCGCAAAGAATCGCACAATGGAATGTCAATCTTTTCTTCGACTTCTTCCTCCGGTACTGGAGGATCCTCATGGCATGCCGAGACAAAAACTGAAATCAACAGGCCGATCAGCAGCAGACCTGTTTGTTTTAAAAAGCGTAGGGACACATGCATCATTGGGGAGTGTTATCGGATGACAAAGCGGTCACGACCGGAAATATCCGGGACAACCTGAGAGCCAGGGAAGAGGGCGGCGACTTCGGGGCCGAAACGCTCGTTGATTTCCAGATAGAGATGTCCGTCGGGACGCAGGAGGGCGTCGGCCCAGCGGGCGATGGCGCGGTAGAACTTGAGCGGATCGTCGTCGGGAACGAAGAGGGCTTCGGCCGGCTCGAAATCGAGGACGTTGGGACGCATGGCGGTACGCTCACTATCGCAGATGTAGGGCGGATTGGAGACGATGACATCGAACTGCGGAAGGCCGGCCGGCGGTGCGGCCAGCACATCGGCCGTGAAGAAGATGGGCTTGGCGCCGGGCACCTTGAGGCGCTGCCGGCAGGCATAGCGCAAGGCTGCAGCCGAAAGGTCACAGCCGTAGACCATCGCTTCAGGAAACTCCGCTGCCAGGGACCAGGCGATGCACCCCGACCCGGTACACAGGTCGAGGATGCTGAAGGGGCCGTCATCTTCGGAGTCGAGATGCCCGGTCAAGCCGGGCATGACGGACGAAGGGGTGCCGGGCATGACGGACGAAGGAGAGCCGGGCATGATGGACGAAGGAGAGCCGGGCATGACGGAGGGAGGAGAGTCATCGACGGCCGATTCCGATGGGGCCTCATCGTTATAGAGGTCATCGATAATCCGGGAGACGAGTTCCTCGGTCTCGGGGCGGGGAATCAGACAACCCTCACCTACCTTGAACCGATGGCCACAAAACTCAGTGAAGCCCAGCACATATTGCAGCGGCCTTCCCGTGGCGAGTTCGTCCAGCGCCGACAGAAGTTCAGATGCCCGGTCAAGCCGGGCATGACGATCGGGGTCAGGCTGGGCATGACGGTCGGTTTCAGACTTGGCGCGACGATCGTTGTCGAGTTGCGTATGGGGATCGGAGATGTATTTATAAGAAGGTATGCCGGCAATGTGCTCCAGCAGACGAAAAGCGATGGCTTTGGCCTCGGGTTCCGGATAGAGCGACGCCAATCGATCGATACACTGTGTGACAAAATCCCGAAGAGTCATAGGAACATTCTTCTAGATGCCCGGTCAGGCCGGGCATGACGAAAGGAGCCAAGCCAGGCATGACGAAAGAGGTTAATTCGCGTAGGAGATTGTCGCATTGAGCGTTGCCTGGATGTAGTCGGTAGCCTTGATGGGACGGCTGCCGTCGACACCTTTTACTTTATATTTAATAACGACAGCTTTGGCATTCTCCAGGGAGGTACCCGCCTTGGCCTTGAAAGTCACCTTGACGTCGGATTCACGCTCTGACGGGAAAGACTGCGATACCTCGTCCGTTACCGCATTGCCAGCGGCGTCAACGACGACGAGGGCAGCGGTCAACGACACAGGGAACCCGTTAACCATTTTCCCGTCCAGCGCCAGCGTTCCCCCTTTCAGCGCGGCCGGCACACTCTGCGGCAGATCGAACCGGTCTTCCGTCGTGAAGTCCAAGGCCGAACCGAAGCAGAGCGGAATACTGACAGACGGAACGAAAGTCGCCTTGACCGGGGCTCCTACCGGGAACGTACAGACAGCATCCCTGCTCTTGGCCCCTGCCGTGAAAACCATTTCACTGGCAACCTTCGACAAAAGCGGAGAAATATCGTCCAGCTTTGACAGGTCATAATGCGCCTTCGCAGCACCATCCTCCGCTTTAGCCGGAATAACCAGCGAGATGCCCTCTACGCTGCCGACCGTGAGCCGAGATTTCTTGGCGGTTACGCCCACTTGGGCGTCCGTTTCGACCGGGAACGTGCTTTCGACATCCAGCGCCACCGTACCGGCAGCCGGATTCAAGCCAAGACTCTCCAGACTGTTGTCGGTCTGTCCGATCTTGGCCGTCAACGCCGAAAGATTGACACTGGCGGAATTGTCCTTGATTTTGTAATCGAACTTGCCGGTGAAACCGCCAATCTCCACCTTTTTCAAAATGGCCGTCACATTGAGTACAATCTTGGCCGGTGCGGCAGCAAGACGGGCCTTGGTCGTTTTCAGTCCCTCATGCGTGACGACCGCTTTAGCAGTAGCGCCGAGATCCACCCGTACACTTTTGGTGGTTGCGCTGTAGTTTTCTTTTTTGACGGAAAAGGTTTCAGGATGGAAAGTCTTCAAAACGGTCCATCCGTTTTCCGGCGTAAGTTCCACTTCGAAAGAGAGGATGCCGTCCTTGGCCTCGCGGAAGCCGAAAAGTGCCGACAAATCAGCGGTAATCACAGGCTTCACTTTGCCGTCCGTCAGGCAGGAATTCGCCATGGAGACCTCGATTTCGACCACAGAATCTTCTGTCAGATGCACGGCCTCCAATTCGGTCAGCGCAGCCGGGAATCCCCCGAAACTATAGGTTAATCGTTTGGAAGAAGTGCTGGCGGTCAGGGTTTTGGCCAAAAGCGCAGACAAGTCGATTTCATCGCTGCTTCCGGAAACAGAAGGCTTGTTGGCCAACTTGAAGTCAGCATTCAAAGGCAAACCCACAAAACGGGAAAACATTTTTGAACCGTCATAGTCTTTCAGCGGATCAGCAACCAGCTCAAATCCTTCACCCACAAAGTCGAGGAAATAGTTGTCCCCCGCTCCCGGAGTAAGCTTCGCCGCGATTTCAGCACCGAACAGCGTGCCAGCGGTCATCTTTTTCGTTTCTCCGAGGGAAACCGTAACAGGCGTCCGTACCACCGGGGTCGGATCTGGGATCGGTTCGGGTTCGGGCTCCTTGCAGGAAGAAAGGGACAGGGCGCAAATAACCGCCAGGAAGAAGAACCGTTTTTTCATGACAATCTGTGGCTTATTGATTTTCTTGATTGGACGTGAGGGCCTCCTCGATCAGGACATCGAGCACCTCGCCGACGGAAAGGCCGGCGGCACGGATCTGGGCGGGAACCAGCGACATCTTCGTCATGCCGGGAACCGGATTGATCTCCAGGAAATAGACCTTGCCCGATTCCGTCATGATGTAGTCGCAGCGGATCAGGCCGCGGCAGCCGAAATGCTGGTAGATGCGGCGCGTCTGCTCACGCACCGTGAAGGCCACCTCGTCGGGAATCTGCGCGGGACACACCTCGTCGCTCTTGCCCAGATACTTGGCCTCGTAGTCGAAATATTCATTGTGCGGAATGATCTCGGTCACCGGCAGCGGGATGATCTCGCCTTGACGATTGAACACGCCTTCGGTCAATTCCCGGCCGGGAATATAACTCTCGATCAGCACATCGTCGCTCTCGGAGAAGGCCGCCGCGACAGCCGGAGCGAGATCTTCCTGCCGTTTGACCTTCGTGACGCCAAAAGAACTGCCACCGTCGTTCGGCTTGACAAAAACAGGAAGTCCCAATTGCTCCACGACGGCTTCGGGATTGAACGCCTCACCGCGATGGAGGAAGAACTCGGGCGCGAGGGGAATCCCCAAGCCCCGCAGCGCTTTCTTGCAGGCATGCTTGTCGAAGGTCAGCGCCGCCACCCGCGAAGAGCAGGTAGTAAAAGGTACGTTATGTTTTTCCAGTTCGGCCTGGAGGATACCGTTCTCACCCGGCGTGCCGTGGATCATGATCATCGCCACGTCGAAGTTCTTCAGTTCGGAAGGGATGAACGGTTTGACGGGAACTGCCACGTCGGTTACGGCCGGATCACATACCGACCACTGTCCGCCGCGCAGCAGCAATTCCGTAACTTCATACCGGGCGGGATCCAGACAGGTGGCCACAAACTTGCCACTGAGGACCGAGATGCCCCATTCGGAGGAATCGCCTCCGTAGATCAATGCTATTTTTTTCATCAGTTAAAATAATCGTTACCCACAGAAGATGCGTCGGCCGTATCACTCTGGGAACCGTCGCAAAGCTGTCCTTCGGTCCAGCCGAGCGGCGCCACGAAAACATCGTTGGGCCCGATCGGAATGGAAGGATCGCCATAGACCTTCTGCATGAAGAGCGCCCAGATCGGCAGGGCCATGCTGGCGCCGGCGCCGAGCGCTGTACTGGAGAAGTGGACCTGCCGGTCTTCACCGCCCACCCAGGCACCCGCCGTCAGTTTCGGCGTATAGCCGATGAACCAGCCGTCGGAGTTGTCGTTGGTGGTACCGGTCTTGCCGGCAATGTCGCCCTGGATGTTATAACGCCAGCGGATGCGGCCCGCCGTACCGTCGTTGACCACGCCCTGCATCATGTTGATCATCTTGTAGGCCGTCACCTCGCTGATCGCCTCCCGCTTGCGCGTGGAGAAAGTGGCCAGCACGTTGCCCGAGTTGTCTTCAATCCGGGTGACGAACATCGGATAGCAGTACACGCCCCGGCCGGGGAAGGTGTTGTAGGCCGCCACCATCTCCAGTACACTCAGGTCACAGGAGCCCACACAAAGCGAAACCACGGGATCCAGATAGCTGCTGATGCCCATCTTGCGGCAGATCTCGACCAGCGCATAAGGGCCGAACTGCTTCATGAGGTAGGCGGAGATGTTGTTGCGGCTGTTGGTCAGGCCCCACTTGAGGGTGACGATGCGGTCGTCCACCTCAGCTTTGGGGGCCCAGTCCACGCCGTTGACTTCAATGGTATAAGTAGAATTGGCCACCCGGTCGCACGGGGTATAGCCTTCCTGCATGGCAAGCGTATACAGGAACGGCTTGAAAGTCGAGCCGACCTGCCGCTTGCCCTGTCCGATGTTGTCGTACTTGAAGAACCGGTAGTCCGGACCGCCGACGTAAGCCTTCACGTTGCCGGTGTTGGGTTCGATGGCCACGAAAGCGGCGCGGAGGAAGGACTTGCAATAACGGATGGAATCATTGGGCGTCATCGTGGTGTCGATGTATCCCTTGTTGTTCCAGGCGAAAACGCGCATGGGCACGGGGGTATCAAAGGCCTTGTTGATGTCCGCTTCCGAATAGCCCTCCTCTTTCATGGCGCGATAGCGGTCGCTCCAGCGTCGCCCGTTGCGCATGAGCCGGTCGACTTCTTCCTGCGGAACGTCATTCGAGAAGGGGAAATTCTTCCGGTATTTGAGTTCCTTGTTCAGGGTTCCCTGAAGCTCTTTGCCCAGATGCTGGGCGACGGCCGCCTCGGCATACTTCTGCATCCGGGAGTCGAGCGTAGTATAGATGCGCAGGCCGTCGCGGTCGAGGTCGTACTGGCTTCCGTCGGGCTTGCGATTCTTGTTGAGCCAGCCGTAGAGGGGATTGTCGCGCCAGGCCAGGGAGTCGGCCCGGAAGTCTTCCACCTGGGCATAGTTGGAGCGGCGCGGCTGCTCTGCGTTCATGAATTTGCGGAGCATGTCGCGGAAGTAAGGTCCGTAGCCGGAATTGTGGTCCTGCTGCTTATAGGTCACCACGATGGGAATGGCCGTGATGGAGTCGAGTTCGTGTCGCGTGAGGCTGCCGTGCTTCTGCATCTGCTTGAGCACATGGTTGCGGCGGGCCAGCGACGACTCGGGGTTGATGGCGGGATTGTAGCGGGTGGGCTTGTTGACCATGCCCACCAGGCAAGCGCCCTCCTCGACGGTCAGATCCTCGGGATCCTTGGCGAAGAAGGTATTGGATGCAGCCTTGATGCCGTAGGCGTTGCCACCGAAGAAGATCTGGTTGAGATACATGGTCACGATCTCTTCCTTGGTGTAGTTGCGCTCGATCTTGACAGCGGTGATCCATTCCTTGAGCTTGATGCCGATCATTTTGAGCTGCCGGCCGCCGGGGATGCGGCTGTGCAGATCCTGGCGGGGATAAAGGGTCTTGGCCAGCTGCTGGGTAATCGTACTGCCGCCACCCTGGGAAGAATCGCCCATCAGGAGGGTCTTGAAGGCCACGCGGCCCAGGCCGCGGAAGTCGATGCCGGAGTGACGGTAGAAACGGGCGTCCTCAGTGGCGATGGCGGCGTCGATCACGTGCTTCGGAATCTGGTCGTAGCTCACATAGGAGCGGTTTTCAATATGATAGGTATTGAGCACCTTACCGTCTTCGGAAATCAGCAGCGTAGCCAGGTTGCTGTCGGGATTCTCGATCTGTTCGAACGAAGGGATCTTGGCGAAAAGCGCTACCAGCAGCAGGGCCAGGACCAGGCAGACCACCGGCAAGGTGATCAGGATCCAGAACCACTTGGTTATCTTTTTCTGTACGGATTCTTTCATTTTCTTTTAACTTCGTTAAAGGCCCGGGGCCAGTTTTTCCATCTTGCAAAATTAGGAAAAAAGATTTGGAAATATGCCCCCTTTATCCTTTACTTTGCACTTCCAAAACCAAAAACGAACGAGATGGGAGAGAATTTAGTCATTGTGGAGTCACCGGCCAAGGCCAAGACGATCGAAAAGTTCCTGGGTAAAGATTATACGGTAAAATCGAGTTTCGGTCACATCCGTGACCTGAAAAAGAAGGGGTTGGGCATTGATATCGCCAATGGATTCATCCCCCAGTACGAAATATCGAGTGACAAGAAGAAGACGGTTTCGGAGTTGACCGCAGCCGCAAAGAAGGCGGCGACGGTCTGGCTGGCGTCCGATGAAGACCGCGAAGGAGAGGCCATCGCCTGGCACCTGTCCGAGACCCTCGGACTCCCCGTGGAAAAGACGCGCCGCATCGTTTTCCATGAGATTACCAAGAATGCCATCCTCGAAGCCATCGAGCACCCGCGTGACATCGACATGAACCTCGTGAAGGCCCAGCAGGCACGCCGTATCCTCGACCGGCTCGTGGGCTTCGAACTCTCCCCGATCCTCTGGAAGAAGATCCAGCCCAAGCTCTCGGCCGGACGTGTCCAGTCGGTCGCCCTCAAACTGATTGTGGACCGCGAACGTGAAATCGCCGCCTTCGACGCCAAGCCGTTCTTCCGCGTGGACGGCACTTTCTTCGTAGAAGGTTCCAAAAAACCGATCCATGCCACGCTCGACCGCAAGTTTGACACCGAAGCGGAAGCCCGCGCCTTCCTGGAGCGCTGCCGGGGCGAACAGTTCTGCGTTGCGTCGGTTGAGAAGCGCGAAGCGCGTCGCAGCCCGGCGCCGCCCTTCACCACCTCCACCCTCCAGCAGGAAGCTGCCCGCAAACTCGGGTATTCGGTGAGCCAGACCATGTCGATCGCCCAGCGTCTCTACGAAGCGGGTCTGATCACTTACATGCGTACCGACTCGATGAATCTCTCCACCCTCGCCCTGGGCACCACCAAGGAAACGGTAACCCGGCTCTACGGTGCCGAGTATTCCAAGGTGCGTAACTACCACACCCGCGTCAAGGGAGCACAGGAAGCCCATGAGGCCATCCGTCCCACCTACGTCAGCAACCAGGACATCGAAGGCACCGCCACCGAGCGGCGGCTCTACCAGCTCATCTGGAAACGGACCGTCGCCTGCCAGATGGCCGACGCCATCGTCGAGAAGACCGACGTCGAAATCTGCGGCACGACCCTCTCCGAGAAATTCCTGGTGACCGGCGAACAGATCCTTTTCGACGGTTTCCTGAAAGTCTATATCGAAGGACGAGACGACGAGGAAGACGAAATCCGCGCCGTCCTGCCGTCGCTTGGACAGGGACAGGAACTCCGCTGCGAGAGCATCACCGCCACCGAGAAATACACCCAGCGTCCGCCGCGCTACAGTGAAGCGAGCCTGGTCAAGAAGCTCGAGGAACTCGGCATCGGCCGTCCTTCGACCTACGCCTCGACCGTGAGCACCCTCACCACGCGCGGCTACATCATCAAGGGCGACAAGCCCGGCATCGACCGGGAGATCTGCCTCCTCACGCTGCGTGACGGCGAGATCCGGCGCAGTCTCCAGACGGAGAAATACGGCGCCGAGAAGAAGAAGCTGCTTCCCGAAAACATCGGGATGGTGGTTACCGACTTCCTGGCCGCCAACTTCGCGGACATCCTCGACTACGGCTTCACGGCCCATGTGGAAGAATCGTTCGACAAGGTAGCCAAGGGCAAACTTGCCTGGGACAAGGTGATCAGCGACTTTTATGGACCGTTCCACCAGGAAGTGGACGGAAGCATGCAGGACCATGAACATACCCACGCCGAACGGTTGATCGGTATCGATCCTGCTTCCGGCAAACCCATCACGGCCCGCATCGGCCGCTTCGGCCCGCTGCTCCAGAAAGGCGCATCCGACGACCCCGACAAGCAGTTCGTCAGCCTCAAGAAGGGTCAGCTCATCGAATCAGTGACACTGGAAGACGCCCTGCAACTGTTCGCCCTGCCGCGCGTCGTGGGCCACTGGAACGACCTCGAGATCACGACGGCCATCGGCCGCTTCGGCCCTTACATCAAGTACGGCGGCAAGTTCGTTTCCCTGGCCAAGGGACAGGATCCCTACAGCCTCACTGAAGCGCAGGCCATCGCGCTGATCGAAGACAGCCTGTCCAAAGAAACCAAGAAAGTGATCGCGGAATTCCCCGGTTCGGGCATCCAGGTCCTCAACGGCCGCTTCGGCCCTTACATCAAAAAAGGGAAGGAAAATTATAAGATCCCGAAGAAGCAGGACGCGGCGGCCCTGACGGAAGAAGCGTGCTTGACTATCATTTCCAAAGCAGCCAAAAAGAAATAATACGGGCTTCTTTTGAACTTTTTCGGTTTTTTGTCATTTTTTTGATTACAGTTTGCAATTATAATTTATATTTGCAGACATTATGGCAAAAATGAACTACCAAGTCGACGAGATCGATCAAAAAATCTTGAGTTTTCTCGTCAAGAATGCACGGATGCCTTTCCTGGAAATTGCCCGCGAGTGCGGCGTTTCGGGAGCAGCCATCCACCAACGGGTCAAGAAAATGGAAACCGCGGGCGTCATCACCGGATCGCGCCTGCTCGTCAAACCGGAGGCGCTCGGACTGAACGTCTGCGTATTTGTCTGTGTCTCGCTGTCCGAGGCCAGCAGCTATTCCAAAGTCGTGGCAACCCTGAAGAACATCCCGGAAGTGGTGGAATGCCACTTCGTCACCGGAATCCATTCTCTCCTGCTGAAGCTCTACTGCTTCGACCACGACCATTTGATGAAGACGCTTATCGACACCATCCAGAACATCCCGGGCATCAGCCGTACCGAGACGATGGTCTCGCTTGACCAGGCGATCGAACGCCAGATCTGGGTGAAAGACTACGACTACATCAAGGCGGTTCCTAGAAAGAGAAAAGCGTAAGCAGCCCTTCCGCCAGCTGCAGGTCCTCCGGGGTCGTGATCTTCAGGTTGATCCGATCGCCGGGGATGACGTGCACCGCCACACCCGACGCCTCGACTACCGAGGCGTCGTCGGTATAAGCCGTCGAGAAAGCCTGCTGATAGGCGTTTTTCAGCACACCCGCCTCGAAGATCTGCGGTGTCTGCACCAGCATCATCCCGTCGCGGCGCACGGGGACGGAATTCTCCTCACCGTCGAGACGCCGCAGCGACTCTACGACCGGAACTGCCGGCACGACCGCAGGCCATCGGAGCGCCGCCTCGAAAGTCCGTTCCAGCAGGTCCCGCCGGACCAGCGGCCGGACGCCGTCGTGGACGGCCACTACGCCTTCGTCGCCTACATATTTCAGGGCATTCTGCACGGAGTGGAAACGGGTGATGCCACCTGAAACCATGGAATAGCGTTCGAGAAAGTTGTTCCCACGACAGTAGTCACGCCACACCTCTTTCTGCGCAGCAGGAAGCACCACGATGATCTCGATGGTCGGGTCGAAGGCAAGAAAACGCTCGATGGTATGGCGCAAAATGGGTTTGCCGCCGACTTCCAGGAACTGCTTCGGCCGGTCGGCGCCCATCCTGACGCCCTGCCCGCCGGCCACGATCACCGCATAGCGTTTCATTGATGAAAAGATGTTGAAAAAATGATAGACAAAAATAAACAATTATCGCGAGAATATTTCTATTTTTGTCTTGTATAACCTAAACCGAAAAAAAAGATAAAAAATATGGCTTTTTCATTTTTACAGCAGGAACTCGCCATCGACCTGGGCACCGCCAACACCGTCATTTTCATGAATGACAAGAAGGTCATCGACGAACCCTCCAT
Organism: Bacteroidales bacterium; assembly: GCA_016284265.1. Lineage (GTDB taxonomy): Bacteria > Bacteroidota > Bacteroidia > Bacteroidales > UBA932 > Cacconaster. Next base: position 11,925 of record JAEEOM010000069.1, read on the forward strand.
TGTGGCTATCGACAAGCTCACGGGCAAGTGCGCCGCTGTCGGCACCAAAGCCAAGGCCATGCAGGGCAAGGAGAACCAGAACATCAAGACCGTGCGTCCCCTCAAGGACGGCGTGATCGCCGACTTCGACGCCTCCGAGATGATGATCCGCGAATTCATCAAGATGATCAACAACAAGCGCTCGATCTTCTCCCCGAGCCTCAGGATGGTGGTGTGCATCCCCTCCGGTTCTACCGAGGTGGAGAAACGCGCCGTGCGCGACGCCTCCGAGCACTCCGGCGGACGCGACGTCCAGATGATCTTCGAACCGATGGCGGCCGCCCTCGGTATCGGGCTCGACGTCACCGCCCCGATGGGCAACATGATCGTGGACATCGGCGGCGGCACCACCGAGATCGCCGTCATCTCCCTCGGCGGCATCGTGGCCGACGAGAGCATCAAGACGGCCGGCGATGTGTTCACCAGCGAGATCCAGCAGTATATGCGCCAGCAGTATAACATCCGCATCGGCGAACCGACTGCCGAGCAGATCAAGATCCGCATCGGCGCGGCCATTTCCGAACTCGAAGAACCCCTCGAGCCCTTCGTGGTCAAGGGCCCGAACCTGATGACCGTCCACCCGGTCGAAGCGCCCGTTACCTACCAGGAAGTCGCCCACTGCCTCGACAAATCGCTCGTCAAGATCGAGTCGAGCATCCTCACCGTCCTCGAGAAGACCCCGCCGGAGCTCTATAGCGACATCGTCCGGAAGGGCATCTTCCTCACGGGCGGCGGCGCCCTGCTGCGCGGCCTTGACGTGCGCCTCTCCAAGAAGATCAATATCCCGTTCCACGTGGCGGAAGACCCGCTCCGCGCTGTGGCCCGCGGCACCTGCATCGCCCTGAAGAATCCGAATTATCCCTTCCTCATGCGATGAAACGTTACGGTCTCCTCTCGAGCCTTACCGCCATCGCCTTGTTCATCGTCCTCGAAACCGTCGCCATCCTCCTGGTGGTGAAGGGGGGTGTCGTGCAGCGGTACAAGGTTCTGGGAGCCGTGCGCAGCGTACAGGCCTGGTTCTGGACAAGGACCAGCCAGGCTACCTACTATTTCCATTACAAGACTGAAAACGAGCGGCTTGCGGCCGAGAACCTGCAACTGAGGCAGCAACTCGCCCGCTATGCCTCGGCCAAGGCGGAACTCGACAGCGTGGTGCGGATCATCGAGCCCGACTACACGTTCATCGGCGCCACCGTCATCCGCAACTCCGTGGACCGGCAGCACAACTACCTGATTCTCGACCGGGGTGCGAAGGAAGGAGTCGAACCCGGTATGGGCGTGGTTACGGCCCGTGGCGTGATCGGCATCGTCAGTGCGGTGAGCCGGCACTATTCCTACGTCATCTCGCTGCTCAACACCGAGCAGTCGGTCAGTGCGAAACTGGCCGGCAGCGGCGCTTTCGGCCCGATGAACTGGCCGGGACTGGCACCGGACAAGGCCGTCCTGAGCGAGATCCCTGTGCATGTGCAGGCCGCCCCGGGCGACACCGTGCTTTCAAGCGGCTTTTCCACCATCTACCCGCCCGACATCCCGATCGGCCGCGTAGTCGAATCGAAGATCAACCAGGGATCGTCGCAGGACCTGACCATCCTCCTCTTCGAGGACTTCCGGTCGCTGCACAACGTCTATATCGTCAAGAACAACCGCGGAGAAGAAATCCGGGAGCTCAACGCCAACGCCCATGAATAAGACAGGTGACATCCTCTTCTTCGTGCTGCTGTTCATTCTGCAGCTGGTCATCTCGGACTACGTGCATCTGGGGCCGTGGGTATCCCTGACCCTGATTCCGCTGCTGATTATCTGCATTCCGCTCTCCCGCAGCCCGCACGCAGTCATGCTGATCGCCTTCGCGCTCGGGCTCGGACTTGACATCCTGTCCGACGGTGTGCCGGGGCTCAACGCTTTTGCCGCCGTGCTGGCTGCCGCCCCGCGCAAGTTCTTCTACCGGATCCTGGTCAACGCCGACCGGCAGGACAAGACGGAAGTCCCGAAGATCCGGGAGGTCGGCCTGATGAAGTATCTCAAGTACCTCGGCGTCATTACAGCCCTCTATTTGGCGGCCTATATCCTGGTGGACTGCGTCAGCTTCCGCCCGCCCCTTTTCCTGCTGGGCCAGTTCCTCATCAGCTGGGTGGCCAGCACGGCCCTGTGCCTGCTGCTCTCGCTGCCCCTCCAGAACCGCAGCTGAGCCATGTCCCCGTTCCAGAGCCGCAGGAGCATCGTCGCCAGTGCCATTATCCTCGTCTTCGCGGTCATTGCGTTCCGGCTGTTTCAGGTCCAGATCCTCGACAAGGAATACCGGGTGACCGCCGAGAACAACGCCCTCAAGTACGAGACCATCTATCCGGCCCGCGGCCGGATCCTCGACCGCAACGGCCAGGTGCTGGTGGACAACAAGATCACCTACGACATCATGGTCACGCCCTACGACGTGCAGCCGTTCGATACCGTGGCCTTCTGCCGGATCTTCGACCTCGACACCTCCTTCGTCCACGAGAAGTTCCGGGAGTACCGGCTCTACCGCCGGAAGATCGGCTACCAGACCCTGGTATTCAAGCGCCAGGTCACGGGCGAACAGTACAACATGTTCATCGAGAAGAGTTTCCTCTTCCCCGGCTTCACGGGCGTTCCGCGCACTTCGCGCACCTACCCCTTCAACGCAGGCGGCAACCTGCTGGGCTACATCTCCGAAGTGGATGCCGCCTACATCAAGGAGCACCCGGACTACCGAAGCGGCGATTATGTGGGCAAGACGGGCATGGAGGAGGCCTATGAGCCGCTGCTGCGCGGCGAGAAGGGCTACAGCATTTACCTGCGCGACGCCCACAACCGGATCAAGGAGCGCTACCGCGACGGCGAATACGACAAGACCGCCACGGCCGGCGTGGATGTGACCACGACCATCGACGGCGTGCTGCAAGCCTATGGCGAGCGGCTAATGAAGAACAAGGTGGGATCGCTGGTGGCCATCGAACCGGCTACGGGTGAAATCCTCACGATGGTTTCCAGCCCCGGCATCGACGTGAGCCAGCTTTCCGACATCAGCAAATACTACCGGGAACTGGTGAACGACCCTTACAAGCCGATGTACAACCGGGCCGTGATGTCGCCGCAGCCGCCGGGCTCCGTCTTCAAACTGGTCAACGGACTGATCGGCCTCCAGGAAGGGGTCCTCACGCCTAGCACGATGTACGGCTGCCACCGCGGCTACGTGGTAGGCAACCTGCGTGTAGGTTGCCACGGGCACCCGAGCCCGATCAACCTCTACCAGTCGATCATGATGTCGTGCAACGCCTACTACTGCTACGTCTTCCGCTCGATCCTCGACAATCCGAAGTACGGCTCCGTCCAGGAGGGCTTCGAGCGTTGGAAACAATATACCGAGAGTTTCGGCTTCGGCCGGAAACTCGAGACTGACATTCCGGGCGAGAAGGCGGGCACCATGCCGACCTCCGAGCGCTATGACCGTCTCCACGGCAAGGGCCGTTGGAAGTCGATCTCCATCATCTCCCTCTCCATCGGGCAGGGCGAGATCGGCTGCACGCCGCTCCACCTGGCCAACCTGGCCGCGACCATCGCCAACCGCGGGTTCTTCTACACCCCGCACCTGCAGAAAGACACGCCCGAGAGTCCCATCGATCCCCGGTTCAAGGAGCGGCACTACACGATGGTCGATACCACGCATTTCCGCGACATCGTCCAGGGCATGGAACTGGCCATCAACTACACAGGCGGCGGCGCCACGGCTACGATTGCCCGCATCCCCGGCGTGATCGCCTGCGGCAAGACCGGTACCGCCCAGAACCCGCACGGCGACGACCATTCCGTGTTCATCACCTTCGCCCCGAAGGACGACCCGAAGATCGCCGTGGTGGCGTATGTGGAAAACGGCGGCTTCGGCGCCACCTGGGCTGCGCCCATCGCCTCGCTGCTGGTGGAAAAATATTTGAAAGGGGATATCTCCCCGGAACGCAAAGCCCTGGAGCAGCGTGTCTTCGACGGCAACTTGCTCCACAAAGTCAAAATCAAGAAGAAATAGCCGATGCCGGAGGTCAATTATAAGAAACTCGACTGGGTCGTGGTGGGGCTCTACCTGCTGCTGGTGGTCTTCGGCTGGATGAACATCTTCTCCTCGTCCGTGGGCGAAGGAGGCTTCGTCTTCAGCATCAAGGAGAAATATGTGATGGACCTCATCTGGGTGGGCTCCGCCCTGGTGCTGGCGATCCTCATCCTGTTTATCATCCCGTCGAGGGTCTATCCGGCCATCTCCTGGCCGTTCTACGGGCTGATGGTCCTGATGCTGGTGGCTGTTGCCTTCGTGGGCGTGGAGGTCAACGGTTCCAAGTCGTGGTTCGCCATCGGACCGTTCCGCCTGCAGCCGGCCGAATTCTCGAAGATCGCCACGGCCATCCTCCTGGCCCAACTGATGAGCAAATACGAGTTCAAGTTCAGCAATCCGAAAGACTTCATCCGGATCCTGACCGTGATCGGCGTCCCGATCCTGGCCATCCTGCTGGAAAAGGAGACCGGTTCCGCGTTGGTCTATCTGGGATTCCTGATCGTCTGTTACCGCGAAGGCATGACGGGCTGGATCCTCGTCACGGGACTGCTTGCCATTTTGTTCTTCATCCTGACGCTGGTCTTTTCGCCCTTCGTGGCGATTCTGGTCCTGGCGGGACTTTTCGGAATCTCGGCGGGGTTCTATCAGCGCAAGCCCCTGCTGGGCGCGGCCATTACCGTACCGGTGATTGTGCTGTTGGCCTTCCTGCCACGCCTGATGCGGCTCGAATCCCTGGCTTTCCTCACCCGCTTCGAGCCGGAAGTGTGGGCGGCCATGCTGACTGGCGTCACGGCACTCGTCCTGACGGCCCTGGCTTTCCTGCACCGCAACCGCCAGCTCCGCAACCTGATGCTGGGGTTCCTGCTCGGACTGGCGCTCATTTTCTCGGTCGAGCTGGTCTTCGAGAAGGTGCTCAAGGAGCATCAGCGGGCCCGCATCGAAGTGCTGCTGGGCATCAAGGAAGATCCGATGGGCGTAGGCTACAACGTCCACCAGTCGCTGGTGGCCATCGGTTCCGGCGGCCTGGCCGGCAAGGGATTCCTGGGCGGTACGCAGACCCGGTTCGATTTCGTGCCGGAACAGAGTACCGACTTCATCTTCTGCACCATCGGCGAGGAATGGGGCTTCCTGGGCACCCTGGGCATCCTCATCGTCTATCTGATTCTGATCCTGCGGCTGATCGGCTCGGCCGAGAAGCAGAAGGACGCTTTTGTACGCATCTACGGCTGGTGTGTGGCGGTGTGCCTGCTGATGCACGTGGTCATCAACATCTGCATGACCATCGGCCTGATGCCAGTGATCGGCATCCCGCTGCCGCTGCTCAGCTACGGCGGTTCGTCGCTCTGGGCCTTCACCATCCTGCTGTTCATCTACCTGCGATTGGACATGGAAAAGAAAAGTTATTGATTTTTTGAGTATATTTGTGAGATAATTTGTCAAACCAGCAAAAAAAGAACCCGATATGCCTCTTTCTTTTGTAGACCGCCACAATGGTCCGCGTCCTTCCCAGGAGCAGCAGATGCTCGACGTCCTGGGCGTTTCCTCGCTCGATGAACTCATCGGCCAGACCGTTCCGAAAGATATCCTGTTGAAGGAGCCCCTGAAACTCGATCCCGCTTTGAGCGAACAGGCCTACCTGGCCCGCCTCAAGCAGATTGCCGGCAAGAACCGCAATCTCCGCTCGCTCATCGGCCTGGGCTTCTACGGCACCGCCTCCCCCGCCGTCATCACCCGCAACGTTTTTGAGAACCCTTGCTGGTACACCTCCTACACCCCGTACCAGGCCGAGATCTCGCAGGGACGCCTCGAGGCACTCATCAACTTCCAGACGATGATCTCCTCGCTCACCGGCTTCTCGCTCTCCAATTGCTCGATGCTCGACGACGCCACGGCAGCTGCCGAGGCGATGCGCATGATGTTCGAGCTCCGGCCCCGCGATGCCGTGAAAGCCGGCAAGAACGTGATCTTCGTCGATGAGGACATCTTCCCGAACGTACTGTCGGTGCTGCGTACCCGCGCTGCCGGCCTGGGCATTGAGATCCATACCGGAAAGGCACTTGACTATACCTTTGAAGCGAACTGCTACGGCGCCCTGGTCCAGTACCCCGCCGCCAATGGCGAAGTCCGCGACTACACGGACTTCTGCGCCCGCGCCCACGCCGCCGGATGCCTGGTGGCCGCCTGGTGCGACCTGCTCGCCCTCGCCGTGCTGAAGGAACCCGCTGCCTGGGGTGCCGACATCGCCTGCGGTACCGCCCAGCGCTTCGGCCTCCCCATGGGCTTCGGCGGCCCGACCGCCGGTTGGATGGCCTGCGCCGACAAATACAAAAGAAACCTGCCGGGCCGCATCATCGGCATCTCGGTAGGCCGCCTCGGCGAACGCGCCGTCCGTCTGGCCCTCCAGACCCGCGAGCAGCATATCAAGCGCGAAAAAGCCACCTCGAACATCTGCACCGCCACGGCCCTTATGGCCACCATGACCGGCATGTTCGCCGTGTGGCACGGCCCGCAGGGCATCACCGAGATCGCCCGCAACGCTTGGGGCTTCGCCCACGCCGTGGCCGGAAAACTTCGTGAGGCAGGCTATCAGCTCGCTTCCGAGAACTTCTTCGACACCATCCGCATCGTGGACGTCGATGCCGCCGCCATCCGCGAAAAAGCCCTGGCTGCTGGTTTCAACTTCTGGTATCCCGATGCTCGCACCGTGCAGATCTCCTTCGACGAACTTTCCTGCTGCGAAGAGGCCCGCGCCATCAGCCAGATCTTCGGCTGCCCGGAAGGCTGCCCTGCCCTCCCCGCCGAATCCGGTTTCATGAAGCGCGAAACCCCCATCCTTACGCAGAAGGTCTTCAATACCTACCACTCCGAGACCGAGATGATGCGCTACATCAAGATGCTGGAGCGCAAGGACATCTCGCTCGCCCACTCCATGATTCCGCTGGGCAGCTGCACCATGAAGCTCAACGCCGCCGCCGAGATGCTTCCGCTCAGCTGGAGCGAGTTCGGCAACCTGCACCCGTACGCCCCGGCCGACCAGGCGCAGGGCACGCTGCAGGTAATCCATGAACTGGAGCACGACCTGGCCGTCATCACCGGCTTCGACGGCTGCTCCCTGCAGCCGAACAGCGGCGCGGCCGGCGAATATGCTGGCCTGATGACCATCCGACGCTACCTCAACGCCAACGGCGGAGCCGACCGCCGCGTCATGATCATCCCGACCTCCGCCCATGGCACCAACCCGGCATCCGCCGCGATGGCCGGCTACGAGATCGTCCTGGTCGGTTGCGACGACAACGGCAACATCAATGTGGAAGAACTGGCCGAAAAAGCTGCCGCTGCCGGCAACCGGCTGGCCGGCATGATGATCACCTATCCTTCGACGCACGGCGTATTCGAGGTCCGTATCCGCGAGATTGTGGACATCATCCACCGCCACGGCGGCCTCCTCTACATGGACGGCGCCAACATGAACGCCCAGGTGGGCCTCACCAATCCGGGTTACATCGGCGCGGATGTATGCCACCTCAACCTCCACAAGACCT
>JAEEOM010000070.1 GCA_016284265.1 Bacteroidales bacterium
GGCATTGTCCGGGAAGCTGACGGAATCTCCTGCCAGGTCGTTTACGACCAGAGCTGGGACCTGCCTGCCGTAACGGACTGGTCGATCTTCCCGGCCCAGACATCCGCTCTGTTGGAGTGGGAGTGCGACAAGACAGGCACCGGACAGTGGAATCTCCGCTGGGGAATCGTCAACGGCGTGGACGAGACGACGGTCGCGGTGGGCAACAAGCACAGCTATCTGTTTGAAGGCCTGACGCCGGGTGAATCGTATTTCTGTGAACTCTACTATACGCGCTGGAACGTGACGGGCAAGGTGTACCGGATGGAATTCCGGGCCTTGAACCGTCTCAGTGATTACCCGCTCATCGGTGGCATGGACCGCAGCTGGAAAACCGGCGACCGGTTCCGCCTGTTCTTGCTCAACCTGGCAGACGATTCGGTTTCCGTCAGTTGGCAGATCAACAGTGAATCCTGCGAAGGGGAACAGTATACCTTTGTCAAAGCGGGTTCCTACAAGATTGCGGCTACGATTACCTATTCTGACGGCTCGAAGGAGACCCTGACCAAAATCGTGGAGGTGAAAGATGGACAATAAGCACGCATTCGGTTTTGCACTGCGCTTTGCACTGGCGCTGCTGGTCGTGGCAACGACCCTGGCGGTTTCCTGCCCGCAACCGACTCCGCCGGAACCGCCGGAGCCGGTGGTCGAGACCAAGTCGGAAGAGCGTAAGCAACTGGAATCCGCCTTTGTGGAAGGGCTTTATTTGAAAGGAAGCTGCGCGCTTTCTTTCGACCAGGCCACCTTCCAGCGCGCTGCCAACCCTTTGCGGCGCAACTACCGCATCCAGAGCGATGATCAGTCCCGCTACCTGAACGTCTTTTACAGCGACGCCCTGCCGCAGCAGGTCGATGACGAAGTGGAATGCGAGATTCACTACAAACTGGGGGCGGGGGAATCGACCACGCTGATCGTCAAATTGGTCGTCCTCAAAGCGACTGACGACTATCTCTGGCTGTGGAACGAGTTCCAGAAGGTCGGCATGATCGTCCAGCGTCTATGAGTGAGATTTACGACCCTTTGCGCCGGAAATGGGTGGCCCGCACGCCCGAAGAGGAAGTGCGACAGTCCGTCATCGCATGGCTGCGCGACGTGCGGCACGTACCGGCCGGCCTGATGGAAAGCGAACACGATTTCATGTACAACCGCCGGCATTACCGCGCCGATATCCTGGTCTTCAACCGGCAGCTTCAGCCGCATCTGCTGGTGGAATGCAAGGCGCCCGGCGTAAAACTCGACGCCGCCGTGGTGGATCAGGTGGTGCGCTACACGCGGGTGCTGGACGTCCGGTTCATTTTGGTGACCAACGGGGTGAATACGCACTTCCTGGAGCGCCGTGCCGACGGCTCTGGGTACGATTATCTGGAAGAAATCCCGGAAGATTTAGGCTAGCAGTTTGGCCGTCAGCTCTTTGAGGAGGTCTCCGTCGGAGGCTTCCCCGCGCGTGTTCGATTTGGAACGCTGGTCGTACTCTTTCAGGAGGCTGATGGCACGCATGGTCTTGCGCGCCGGATAGTTGCGCAGGGCGGCATCGTATTCGCCGGCAAAGTAAGGGTTGATGCCCAGCTGGGAGAGGATTTCGTTCCGGCTTTGTCCGGCCTGCAGCAGGGCATGGAAACGCAGCAGTCGGATGAAATGGCCGGTCAGGGCGGCCATCGTCATCTGGATCGGGAACCGTTTCGGCGCCTCGCCAAAGAAATGGACGATCCGGAACGCTTTGGCCGCATCCTTCATCGAGAGGGCCTTGGTCAGCTCAAAGACGGAATAGTCGCGGCTCATGCCCACGTTTTCTTCAATGTCCTGGGCGGTGATGCGGTTGCGTCCCTCGGGCAGGAGTTTGCAAAGTTTGTCGATGGCCAGGGTGATCTTCTGGAGGTCGGTGCCGGTCGCTTCGGCCAGCAGGGCCGAGGCGTCGGGTGCGATGCTCTTGCCGCATTCGCCGATGTAGCCGTCGATCCATCGGGCAATCTTGTAGTCGGGAATGGGATTGGATTCAAAAGCGACGCCGACTTTCTTGGCCTGCTTGTAGAACGTCGAGCGCTTGTCGATGTTGCGGCCGCTCTTGGTCGGGTCGTTGTTGGTTTTGTAGCAGACTACCAGTACCGTGGTGGGCATGATCCCTTCGAAATAGACGGCAATGTCCTCCACTTTCTTCATCATCTGCGCCTCCTTGACCACCACCAGCTGACGGGAGACCATCATCGGGAACTGCCGGGCAGTACTTACCACTTGGTTGGCCGTCACGTCCGCACCGAAATAGACGATCTGGCCGAAATCCCGTTCTTCGGCCGGGACGACCTGCTCCATGAGCAGCCGGCACAGCTCGTCGATATAATAGTGCTCCTTGCCGAACAGGAGATAGAACGGCTTGATGTCGCCGCGCTGGATTTCGTCGCGCAGGGCCTTGTATTCCTGAACCGGATCTGTCGTCGTCTTGGCCATAACGCTACAAAGATAAGAAATAAACGCATCTGTCGCTCCGCTCCGCTTACCGATAACAAGTCTTTTGTATCTTTGCAGTATGTTTGCGCAGGCACTGAACGGGAAAGTCTTTGAGATCGTCGCTACGGCGGCGCGGGAACTGGGTGTGCGCGCCTTCGTGATCGGGGGCTACGTGCGCGATTACTTCCTGCAGCGCGAGAACAACGACATCGACATCGTGGTCGAGGGCAGCGGCATCGCCCTGGCCCAGGCGGTAGCGGAAAAACTGCACACCAAAGTAACAGTCTTCCGCAATTTCGGCACGGCGATGCTCCGTTACCGCGACCTGGAAGTGGAGTTCGTGGGCGCGCGCCGCGAATCGTACCGCGCCAATTCCCGCAAGCCGATTGTCGAAGACGGCACGCTCGAAGAAGACCAGCAGCGCCGGGACTTCACCATCAACGCCATGGCGTTCAGCCTGCAGCGGGAAGACTATGGGTCGCTCGTCGATCCGTTCGGCGGCATCCGTGATCTCAACGAGGGGCTCATCCGTACCCCGCTCGATCCCGACACCACCTACAGCGACGATCCGCTCCGGATGTTGCGGGCCATTCGATTCGCCACGCAGCTGGGCTTTACCATCGTGCCGGAATCCGTCGCTTCGATCCGCCGTAACAAGGAGCGTCTGGGAATTCTTTCCGCCGAACGCATCGCCGATGAACTGATGAAGATCATGCGGACGCCGGCGCCCTCGGTCGGCATCCGGCTGCTCGACACCTGTGAACTGCTGCCGTATGTCCTGCCCGATGTCGCCCGCCTCAAAGGCGTGGAAACGGTGGACGGCCGTGGGCACAAGGACAATTTCAAACATTCGCTGCAGGTGCTCGACAACGTGGCGGCCGTCAGCGACAACGTCTGGCTACGCTGGGCGGCACTGCTCCACGACATTGGCAAGGCCTCGACCAAGCACTGGGAGCCTGACACGGGTTGGACGTTCCGTGGACACGAGTATGTGGGCTCCAAGCAGGTCAAAGGGGTCTTCTCCCGGCTCAAAATGTCGCAGACCGACGATATGAAGTATGTCCAGAAGCTGGTACTCCTGCACATGCGGCCCATCGCACTGGTGACCGATGAGGTCACGGACTCGGCAGTCCGCCGCCTGCTTTTCGATGCCGGTGACGACATCGACGACCTGATGATTCTCTGCAAGGCCGACATCACATCGGCCAACGAACAGAAAGTGGAGCGTTACAAGCAACAGTATGACCATGTGAAGCAGAAACTCGTCGAGGTCGAGGCCAAAGACGCCGTCCGCAATTTCAAGAATCCCATCACGGGCGAACTGATCATGGAGAAATACCATCTTCCGCCCTGCCGCGAGATCGGCGTCATCAAGGAAGCCGTCAAGGAAGCCATCCTCGACGGCATCATCCCCAACGAATTCAATGCTGCCTATGCCCTCATGGAGCAGAAGGCCGCCGAACTCGGCCTTTGACGTCCCTGTTATGCCCGGCGTGACCGGGCATCTTGTTTTTCCGATTATATTTTATTAGATTTGCATAGTTTATGTACTACTATGCCAATCAACGTTTTACCGATATGAAAAAGATCGTATTACTGATGACCGCCCTCCTGCTGGTGTGCAGCGGGGCGTCCGCGCAAAACAACGTGCTCAACCGGCTGAAGAACCGGGCCAAGAACGCCGTGGAAAACAACATCGGCAACAAGATCGAAAAGGGCATCAACAACGCTCTTGACGGCAAGTTGGGCAAGGATAAAAACAACCAGCAGCAGAATCAGCAGCAGGAACAGTATCAGAATCAGGAAGTGATGCAGGACGAAGTTGTGCAGCCGGCCGATGCCGGCAAACCGTCCAATAAGGCAAAAGCCAACTGGAACAATTACGACTTCGTGGCAGGCGATGAGATTATTTTTGAAGACACGCAGGAGAACGAGCAGATCGGTGAGTTCCCTTCCATGTGGGATGTCTTTAATGGTTATGCCCAAATTACGGAACTGGACGGTGTAAAATGCATTGCCCTGGCCGATGACGGAGAGATTACGCCTTTGTTCAACGACAACAAGCCCTATCTGACGGACCAGTTTACCATCGAATACGATGTGTATGTGGTCTACGGGCCGGATTATGAGACGGCTTTCAATCCGCATAGCTGGAAAGTGGGCACTTATCTGGTCACGCTGAAGCCCAATGAAAAGATCCGGTCTTATTATGGCGGAGACAGGACGTTTGAGTTTCAACACCAAGTCTCTTCAGAGGAACGTGTATTGAATGATGCCTATTTTAGCTACAGTTGGCCTCTTCCCAGCCTGGATGAAACCCGTAGTGGTGCTGCCACGCTGAACAATGTCGCCACCAACGCCTGGCATCACGTTGCCATCTCCTTCAACAAGCGTGCATACAAAGTCTATTTCGACGAAAACCGTGTGGTGAATATTCCCAATGCGGCCAAGCCAGATTATTTCTGGATCAGCTGCAACCAGCACGAGCACGTGTTCTTCATCAAGAACGTCCGTATCGCCAAGGGTGCCGTTCCGCTCTATGACCGTCTGGCTTCCGACGGCAAAATCGTGACCTATGCCATTACGTTCGATACGGGCAAGGCGACCATCAAGCCGGAGTCCACGGGTGAAATCAACCGGATCACGAAGATCATGACGGACGATCCGTCCATTAAGTTCGAGATTCAGGGTCACTGCGACAACACCGGATCCGACAAGGTCAACGATCCGCTCAGCCAGAAACGCGCCGAAGCCATCGTGGCTGCCCTCGTGGCCAACGGCATCGAGGCTTCCCGCCTGACTGCCGTCGGCAAAGGAGCCCACGAACCCATCGCCGACAACAATACCGACGAAGGCCGCGCCAAGAACCGCCGCGTCGAATTCGTTAAAAAATAGTAGATCGGCTGCACCATGCAGCCGATCTACGTGAATATCCGTCATGCCCGGCTTGACCGGGCATCTTTTTTATTCCGGCTCCGGTCCGTCGTAGATGTCGTCTTTCGGGGGCTGGGGGAGATGGACCTGCAGCAGGTGGGCTCCGCCGGGGGCAGGGGTCAATTGCACCGTGTCAAGAGAAGCGGGAATCAGCAACGTCTCGCCGGCCGTGACCGGGGAACACCCTTCCACCGAGAAGGAACCCTCCAGACAGATCAGGACGACGCAGCTATTGAAATCTTCCAGCCGGAGGCGGGCCGGCGCTGTGAGCCGGAGGCTGGTGATCACGAAATGCGGGTCGCTGACGAGCACGCGAACGGCCTCGTCCTTTGCCGACAGCCCTTCCAAATGGCAGCTGCAGGCCGCCTCGTCATACTTCTTGTAATTGATGCAGTCGAGCGCCTCATCGAGGTGGATGGCCCGGCGGGTGGAGGGATTGAATTCCCGTCCCCAGTCGTAAAGCCGGAACGTGAGGTCGGAAGATTCCTGGATTTCGGACATCTTCAACTTGCCACAAGCCGCATGGACAGTACCGGTCGGGATGAAGAAGCAGTCGCCGGGCTTGGGAACATAGGCATTGAGCAGTTCCTGCGCCCATCCCTCCTTGCAGGCCTTGTATAACGTGCTGGCATCACAATCTTCCTTGAATCCCATGTAGATGCGGGCGTCCGCATCGGCTTCCAGTACATACCAGAACTCGGTTTTCCCGTAGTCGTCAAAGCGCTCGGCTGCGACCGTGTCGTCGGGATGGACCTGCACGGAGAGGCGGTCTTCCACGATGAGCCGCTTGATCAGCAGCGGAAAATAGAGGTTATGCCATTCGAAGATTTTGTCGCCGACCAGGTCGCCCATATAGGTTTCCAGAATGTCCGGCAGATCGTTGTCGGCCAGGAAGCCTTCGGCGACGACGGATGCTTCTTTGTCGAATCCGCAGAGATCCCAGGACTCGCCGCCCCAGGCCTTAGGCATCCACTGGGGCTTGAACTTGAGGGGATACAGTTTTTTCATTTAAGATGACAAGGGTGATGGCCAGCAGCAAGGCTGAGGCTACATATACGATCCAGTAGGTATTGTCCGGCAGCACGTCCCGGAGCCCGGCGTCAATGGGGAGGTCGAGCCAGACGCGTGAAAGGACCGCCGAAATGGAGTTGTTGAGGCAATGCAGGAAGATGGTGGCCCACAGCGAGTGGGTGCGGTAATAGACCCAGCCCAGCAGCAGGCCGAAAACGAATGCCGGGATGGCTTGCCAGGGATTCATGTGCATCACGGCGAAGATCAGGGCCGACCAGACAATGGCCTTCCAGGGCGCCTTTCCGCGGGCAAGCATGCCGCGCAGCATAATGCCGCGGCAGAGCAGTTCTTCGAGCAACGGCGCCAGGATGCAGGTCGAAACGATCATGTCCCACAAGGCGGAATCGATGAAGGCTTTCTCGAAGATGGCCTTGATGGAGTCGGGCATCGGGATGAGCGACGTGGTCGGATCGATGACGACCGACAGGGAGATCAGGGCGGTGCCCGCCAACGCAAGGACGCCGAAAGCGCCCAATTTGCCGAAATGTGGCGCATCAATCCGGAGCGACGACTCGCCGCGCAGCTGGGCCTGCGCTCCCAACCACCAGCAGAAAGCCAGCGGGAACATCATCATAATCAGATAGGTAAGCGATTGCGGAACGGCGGGCGAGGCCATTGTCAGTACACCGCCCACCAGGCTTCCGACGAAAACGAGGGCGACCATCAGCCACGATGCGCCCAAACCAGGCTTGCAATATTTGAATTGTTGAATCATCCCTCAAAAATAATCATTATTTTTGTGAAAAGTTCTGCCACGATGTCCATCTTCACCAAAATCGGGGAAAAATACCGGGAATGGAAACAGCATCCCGCCGGGAAAGTACTGCTCAACAAGTACTTCGTCGTGGGCTTCATTTTCCTGGTCTGGATCTGCTTCTTCGACACCAACAACGTGGGGCAGATGATCCGCTCCCGGGTCACGCTCAAGCGGCAGCAGCGGCAGATCGAATTTTACAAGCGGGAGATCTCCAAGATGGAGCGCAAACTCGAACAGCTCAAGTCAGAGCGCGATTCCTTGGAAAAATTCGCCCGGGAAGAATATTTCTATCACCAGGACGGCGAGGACGTCTATGTCATAGAGTAGAGTAGGGAACTACAGCGTACGGTACTTCTTTCCGTAGTAGAGTTGCTGTTCGATGAAGTCGTCGCCATAGACGATCTTGTAGTCGACGACTTTGCCGTCGTTGACAACGGGGACGATTTCGGGATTGATGAAACCGCGGTAGGGTTTGAGATCCAGGCTGGCGTAGCGTTCGAGCACTTCCTTGTGGAGGTCGGGATCGATGTTGACGGCGTAGTTCTGGACGAGGGCTTTGCCGGCTTCATAGTCGCCTTCCGACTTGATGCGCTGGATTTCAGCGAGCAGGTCGCCGAACAGGCCGCGGAGCTTCGTGAAATCGTTGATCACGAAGTAGGTTTTGCCGTCGCGCACTTTCTTTTCGATGACATTCTCGGCACGGCCTTTTTCATAGCACCAGTCGGCAATCAGCTTGCGGTTCTGCATATGGGCCTCGGTGTTCTGCTTACCAAGTTCCACGCGGCTGAACTGCGTCATGATACCGTTGCGGATATAACTCATGTATTCCGCCTTGTAGGCATCGGGATCGTCAAGCAGGCCGAGCTCGACCAGCTTCGGGTCGGCCAGATAGTAAAGGGCGAACAAGTCGGCGCGGGCCTCTTCGAGCGTGGAGGTGAATTCCTTCAGGGCATTGGCGGGCGTTTCGGGGAGCAGCTGGCCGCTGCCATGACCGAGACACTCGTGAAGGTCGGTATGCAGGTTGTCGGTGATGCTGCCGTATTTCTTGCAGAGATCGATTTCGGCCTGGTCCCAGGCGAATTCGGAAAGGACGCTCTTGGGACGCTGTTCCGAAGCCATCTCGTACGCATCGGTGATGTTGGCGATGGTGACGGACTTGGAGCCGTGCTCCTTGCGGATCCAGTCGGCGTTGGGCAGGTTGATGCCGATGGCTGTGGCCGGATAGTTGTCGCCGGCGATGACCGCCACGTTGATGACTTTCGCCGAGACGCCTTTCACCTCCTCCTTTCGGAATCGCGGATCGATCGGCGAGTGATCTTCGAACCACTGCGCGTTGCCGCTGATGATTTCCGTACGTTTCGAGGCTTCCCGGTCGCGGTAATTGACGATACCCTCCCAAGACGCCTTGCGGCCGAGAGGATCGTCGTAGTCTTCCACAAAACCGTTCACGAAGTCAATGTCACTCTGCGTGTCAGCCACCCAGGTGATGTTGTATTTGTCCCACATCCGCAGGTCACCGGTGCGGTAGTAGGCGATCAGCTCGTCGATATACTGCTTCTGGACATCATTCTCGGCCACGGCTTTCGCGGCTTCCAGATGGCCGATGATCGCCTCCAGGGCAGGACCGTAGATGCCACCGACCTTCCAGGTCTTCTCGACAATCTTGCCGTCTTCCTTGACCACCTTGCTGTTGAGGCCATAGCTGATGGGATGCGGGTCGGAGGGATTCTCCATCCGGGCGTAGAAATCGTTGACTTCCTGAGCCGTGACACCTTCATAGAAGTTGACGGCAGAAGCCTCCACCAGGTCCTTTTCGGTGCCCTGGTACTGCAAGGTCGGATAGAGGTCCGGATCATAGATTACCTGCAACAGGAACTCGGCGCGGGCCGGTTCGATGCCGGCGGCGTCCATCAGCGAGGCAAAATAAGATTTGGAGCAGGCCGGCAGAATCTTGTCGTTGGCATAGTGGTGATGGATGCCGTTGCTGAAGAACACCCGCTTGGCATAGACCAGGAAGTCTTCCCACTGCGGGGTATTGTGGCTGATCGCGGTATTTTCGAGGATCGCTTCCAAGGCGTGGCGGATTTCCAGGTTGTATTTGAAATTCTGGTCCCAGGTAATATCGCGGCCCGCTTTGGCCGCTTCGCTCAAATGATAGACATACTCCTTCTGCTGCAGGGAGAGGTCGTCCCAACCGGGCACCTGGTAACGCAGCACTTCGATATCGGCAAATTCGTCAATGGAGTATTTGAACTGCGGGTCTCCGGTCTTCGAACCGCAGGCGGTCAGCAGCATACCCAGTCCAGTTGTAACAATCATGGCTTTCAACAGTCTCATTTCTTATAAAAATTTAGGATTGGCACGGTTATTTCTTGGCAAAGATAATTAATTTATATAATATTGCCATTCAAACCCGGTATCGCCATGAAACGATTCCTCCTCTTCCTGCTCGCCGCCCTGTGCCTGGCCGGCTGCCACAATCCCGAACGGGAAGCCCAGCGCCGGCAGGTCGTGCTGATGTATCTGGCCGGAAACAATTCGCTCTCGTCGGAAGGCGAGGCAGACTATGCCGGCATTAAGAAGTCGTGGCTTCCGCGGGAGAAAGACCGGGAGCAGATTTTCCTTGTCTTTCACCATTTCATCGACCAGACGCCGGTCCTCAAGCGGCTCTACCAGGACCGCCAAGGGAATACCATTGAAGAGATTATCACGGAGTATCCGTTCAACGCCAATTCGGCCGATCCTTCCATGCTCGCGACCGTCATCGCTGATGCAGAGGCCGCTTGGCCGGCCGCCCGTCACGGGATGATCCTCTGGTCGCATGCCAGCGGCTTCCTCCCCGCCGGGTACTACAGCGACCCCAAGGAACAGGCACGCGACATCGGACCGATGAGTTTCGGCGAAGACCATGGCGCGGAAATGGAACTGAGCGATCTGCGGAATGCGCTTTCCCGCTATCACTACGAATTCATCCTGTTAGACTGTTGCCTGATGGCCAACGTGGAAGTGGCCTATGAACTCAGAAACTGCGGCGACTATCTGGTATTTTCCCCCACTGAAATCCTCTCGGACGGCTTCCCGTACGAATCGATCATCCAACCGCTGTTCACGCTTTCAGCGGAAGAATCGGCGAAGCAAGTCTGCCGGAGTTACATGGAGCAGTACCGCGCCCAGTCAGGACCCTACCAATCAGCGACTATTACGATGGTCCGGTCGGCCAGTCTCAACGCACTGGCCGCTGCCTGCAAACCCATCTTCCAGCAGCATCGGGAGCAGATCCTGACAATCGACCGGTCGCGGATCCAGCCTTACTTTCGCTTCAACAAGCACTGGTACTACGATCTTGACGATTTCGTGGGACGTGTCGCGACGGATGCCGAATACCGTGCCTTCATTGCCGCACTCGACCAGGCGGTGATCTTCAAAGATGCGACGGAGTCGTTCTTGTCCATCGACATAACACATTATTCGGGCCTCAGCATTTACATACCGAGACCCGAATATACAGTCTTGAACAATTTCTACAAGACGCTCCAGTGGAACCAGGCTACCGGATTAATCCAATAGCGTAACGCCGCTCCACCAGACTCACGCACTTTATTTCTTGAAGTAGCGATTGTAGAGGCCCTCGAAGCCTTTGCCATGGCGTGCTTCGTCCTTGGCCATTTCGTGGACGGAGTCGTGGATGGCGTCGTAGTTGAGCTGCTTGGCACGGGTGGCGATGGCTTTCTTGCCCTCGCAGGCACCGGCCTCGGCTTCCATGCGTTTCTTGAGGTTGGTCTCAGTATCCCAGACCATTTCGCCCAGCAATTCGCAGATCTTGGCGGCGTGCTCGGCCTCTTCCCAGGCGTAACGCTTGAAAGCGTCGGCTACTTCGGGATAACCCTCGCGGTCGGCCTGACGGCTCATGGCCAGATACATGCCCACTTCGGAGCATTCACCGCGGAAGTGATCCTGCAGGCCTTGCCAGACTTCGGGATCGCAGCCTTTCGCCACGCCGAGCTTGTGCTCATCGACGAAGGTCAGGCCGCCTTCGCTCTGGACCAGTTCATTGAATTTGGCCTTCGGGGCCTTGCATTGGGGGCATCTTTCGGGCGCTTCGGGGCCCTCGTGCACGTAACCGCAGACGGTGCAGATCCATTTCTTTGCCATAGTGTTTCTATTTTTAAGGTTGTTTAATTTAGAATTATTATAATCTAATGCAAATATATACATTATCCACTGATTTACAAAAATTTTTCATACCTTTGCAGCCGCTTAAAAGGGAACCCTTTTGGTGCAATGGGAGCCGGGCCCGTCCCGGCTTGAGTAACACATTTTAAATCAAACAGCAATGAAGCATTTCGAACTCAAAGGTAAGAAGAGAATTACCGGTAAGAAGGCTGACGTCAAGAGCGTCCGCAAAGAAGAGAGAGTGCCTTGCGTCATCTACGGCGCCGGCATTGACAACGTTTCTTTCTCCGTCGACGAGAAGGAGCTGAAGGGTCTCACCCACACTCCGTACTCCCACATCGTGGACCTCGACATCGAAGGTGAAGGCCACCAGGCAATCCTCAAGGCGATCCAGTATCACCCGGTCACCGACCGCGCCCTCCACGTGGACTTCCTCGCCCTCGACCCGTCCAAGCCCGTCACCATCGACGTGCCCATCAAGATCACCGGCAACTCCATCGGTGTCCGCCAGGGTGGCAAACTGAATGTTCCGACCCGCAAGCTCAAAGTCTGCGGCATGGCCGAAAACCTGCCCGACGAACTTCCGGTCGACATCACCAACCTCGGCCTGGGCAAGCAGATCAACGCCGGCGACCTCAAGTACGACGGTTTCCAGATCGTTTCGCCGAAGGGTACGCTGGTCTGCGCCGTCCGCGCTACCCGCAACTCCGCCGCCGCTGCCGAGACGGCCGAATAATTCCTTCTTATGAACTATCTTGTCGTCGGTCTGGGCAACATCGGTGAAGAATACGCCGCCACCCGACACAATATGGGTTTTATGGTATTGGATGCCTGGGCTCAGGCATCCAATGCTGTTTTTACTGTCGGACGCTACGGCGCCACGACGGAGATTTCGTTCAAGGGGCAGAAATTCTTCCTGCTGAAACCTTCTACCTATATGAACCTGAGCGGCAAGGCCGTGCACTACTGGCTCCAGAAGACCCGCATCCCGCAGGAGAATCTGCTGGTGGTGGTCGATGACCTGGCCATCCCTTTCGGGACACTCCGGTTGCGCAAGCGCGGCTCTGCCGGCGGGCACAATGGCCTCAAGAGCATCGACTACTCCCTGGCCAGCGACGATTATGCCCGGTTGCGCGTCGGAACAGGCAATGGCGGATTCGCCGAAGGCCACCAGGTGGACTTCGTGCTGGGTGAACTGCTGCTCGAAGAGAAACGGGCCATGCCCGAGTTGCTGGAACGGGCCATCGCCTGCATCAAATGCTATGGCACCGAAGGTATTGACCGGGCCATGACCCAGTTCAACCGTTCCAAACCGGCGGCTGAGTCTCAGTCGTCGTCTCCTGAATCATCAACAAAGAAAGAGCCGTAGAGCGAATCCATCTCGCGGCGCTCTTTCTTGGTGGGACGGCCCGTCCCGCGATCCCGGCGGATGAAGAAGGTTTCCACCGGCGCGTGCAGTTTGTCGAGTTCGCTCTGTGGCGTAAGATTTTCGGCATAGGTGGGCACATCCTTGGCCCCGACCCGCTTCTCCAGCGGCGCCAATACTTTATAGGTATAAAGAACCGGCCCTTTGCGGACGTTGATCACGTCGCCGGCCTTCACTTCGCGGGCCGGCTTGACATCGGTCCCGCCCACCGTGACCTTACTCCCCTTGCAGGCATCGGTAGCATCGGTCCGCGTCTTGTAGACACGGATGGCCCAAAGAAATTTATCAATTCTGACGGAATCCATGGCGTTCGAGTTAACGGTTACTCACATGCAAAAAAAGGACCGCCCCGGATAGAGGCGGTCCCTTTTTTCAAAACAACGGAGAGCTTATTTGGCAGCCTCAACCGACGCTTTCCGGAAATCCTTCATCAGCTTGCAGATGTTGAGAGCGTTCTTGCGAGCACGGGTACCGGCAGCTTTGTTGCCTTTGGTCACCTGAAGGTTGGCGTTCGCCTGGAAGAGGGCGATCTCCGCATTGATTTGTTCAACGAGTTCTTTCATGGTTTTTGGGGTTATTATTTTAATGAATAAATATGTGAAATTTCGTCTAACTATTTGATTTCAAAATTAAAAAGCTTCAACCAATATTCCAAATTTTCCATGAAAAAATTGAAAAAAAGATGGGATTTCCGCTAAAAACCGTGCTCCCGCACGGTATAGCGGCCATAACCAGGTTTATCTTCTTCCGTATCAATCCGATATCGCGGCTTTCCTGCCTTGGTCGAGACGCTCTGCTGCGTGGCGGAAGGCAGGGCAGGCCAGGTGCCGGAGACCAGGTGGGTCAGGCAGGCCTTGATGTCGCTCTCCTCGACGCCGAAGTCGTGATACAGATCGTCCGGACGGTAGTTGTCGGGCACGAAACCATCCCACGGGATAGATTCGCCCCGGGAATTCTGGTTGAAGAAAGCAATGGGCAGGAACACCCACTGGAGTTTGTCATAATTGCCCTTGTTGTACGCCTGATAGTCTGAATTCGAGCCGGGGTACATCAGTACATACATGCCGTTGGGCTTGCCGTAGGTAGTGTCGCCCACCATCTGCATCTTTTCGCCCATATACGGCTTGAGTCCGTTCATCACCATCTCGCTGGCCGAAGCGGTACCCGGTCCGGTGATGAAATAGATGCGGTCGAGGTCGAGTGAGGCGGCGTTCGCACCGATGTTGTAGGTGTTGTTCTCATCCTTGAAGGAGTCGTCGAGTGTACCCAGATAGCTGTTGTGCTTACGGATCACGTAAGGCTTACCGACTGCTGACTTGGGGGCCAGATAGGTCATCAGCGTGTCGCTGGCGCGGGAATCACCGCCGCCGTTGTAGCGCAGGTCCACAATCAGGTTGCGGATACCCTGGTCGTGGAACCAGGTCATCGATTCGGCGATATCGCCCAGGAAATTGGCCTTGAAGGCCATGAAATGAAAATAGCCCACCGGTACGGACAGGCCTGGAAACTCCCCGGGCTGGATGATGCGGGTGATCAGGTTGGTGTGCGTACGAAGCTCAGGCAGCATCGACGCCGTGAAAGTGGTATCGCGCCCGTCGACGAGGCGGAACGTGAATGTCTGCGGGGACTTGAAGAAGTTGTCCTGATAGATTTTCAGCTTTTCGTTGGTAAAGGGGGCGTTGGGCAGGTCTTCCACGTTCTGCCCGTTGATGTGGGTCAGGACGGCACCCCGGGTGATGCCGTAGGGCTCGAAGGGAGAACCTGGATAGATATACCGGACGCGCAACCCATAATCCTTATAATACTCCACAGCCTGGCCGAGGCTGATTCCCCAGGTGCCGGTGATCACGCCAGTCTCGTCGGAGATGTAATACTCCTTGTCGCACATCCAGCTCCAGCGGTCATCCTTGTAGAGCATCTTTTCGAAGAAATCGTAAATATCGTAGTCGTACGGCTTGAGGGTCGCGTTGCGATCCTTGACCTCGTCGCGCCACCAGTAATAGACATCCATATATTGTGTCCGCAGATAGGTCTTGGCCTGATAATCAACATCTGCCGCAATCCGGGCCTTTTCCTCATCGTCCTGGGGATCCGAGGGACAGGCCTGCAACAGCAGCAGCATCGGAAGCATCGCGGCCAGCCAAAAGCGGTGCAGGGTTTTCCCTTTCATTTTCAATCTCATTTTAGTATCTTTGCAAAGATAACGTTTTTTCCATGAATTCAGTCGCGACCCTCATCGAAAAGATATCGTCCGCCGTATGGGGCTGGCCGATGATCATCCTCCTGCTTGGCACCCACGTTTTTATGACCCTCCGGCTGCGATTCCCGCAACTGCGGGTGGGCAAGGCCATCCGGCTTTCCGTTACCAAAGACAAAAACGCGCAGGGGGACGTCAGCCAATTCGGCGCCCTGGCCACGGCCCTGGCGGCCACCATCGGCACCGGTAACATCGTCGGCGTGGCCACGGCCGTCACGCTTGGCGGACCCGGCGCCGTGCTCTGGTGCTGGATCACGGGCGTCTTCGGCATGGCTACCAAGTATTCGGAAGGCCTGCTCGCCGTCAAGTACCGCGTCCAGACGAAGGACGGACGAATGCTCGGCGGCCCGATGTTCGCCCTGGAGCGCGGCCTGCACGCCAAATGGCTGGCCATCCTTTTTGCCGTCTTCACGGCCCTGGCCGCCTTCGGCATCGGCAACACCGTCCAGGCCAACTCCATCTCGATGTTGCTCAATGAGACTTACGGTTTCTCCCAGTATGTGGTGGGTATCATCGTGGCCCTGCTGGTGCTGCTGGTCATCGTCTTCGGCGTGAAAGGCATCGCCCGGGTCTGCTCGGCGCTCGTTCCGTTCATGGCGGCCTTCTACGTGCTGGGCTGCCTGGTGATTCTCGGCCTGAACTGGTCGGTCCTGGGCGAAAGCATCCGGCTCATCTGCCGCTCCGCTTTCACGGCCCGTGCCGCCGGCGGCGGATTCATCGGAACCACCGTCCTGATGGCCTGCCGCTTCGGTATCGCCCGCGGTCTCTTTTCCAATGAGTCCGGTCTAGGTTCCGCTCCGATTGTCGCCGCCGCCGCCCAGACCCGCAACCCCGTGCGGCAGGCGCTCGTCTCCTCCACCGGCACCTTCTGGGATACGGTCGTGGTCTGCGCCCTGACCGGCCTGGTACTGGTGAGCAGCATCGTGGCCCATCCTGACATCGACTGCACGCAGGGCGCGGCCCTCACCAAGGCAGCCTTCGACAAGTTGCCCTACGTCGGGCCGCTGATCCTCTCCATCGGCATCGTTACCTTTGCGTTCTCCACCATCCTGGGTTGGTCGTACTATGGCGAACGGGCCATCGAATACCTGGCCGGACACAGCCAGAAGGCCAGGAGAATCATCATCGGCATCTACAGGACCCTGTTCATCGCCGCCGTCTTCGCCGGCTCCGTGCTGAGTCTCTCGGTGGTGTGGAACCTGGCCGACATCGCCAACGCACTGATGGCTATTCCGAACCTCGTGGCCATCCTGCTGCTCAGCGGCGTCATCGCCCGCGAAACCAAGAAATACCTGTGGGAAAACCGGCTGGACGAGGACAGCGGCGAAGAGCCGCCGGTCCTTTAGACGGCGTCTCCCCCACTCTCGCATCTTTCGGCCAAAGAAACCGGCCTTTTTCATGGCCGGATGCTCTTCAACACACCATCCGGCCAAGGTAACTCCTGCGTTGCCTTGGCTGGATTAGCGATGCCTTTCCCCTCGTTGGTGATATCTACGAGCATAATTAGGCTTATGTTTTAAAAATCTTGGGAATTAACAATTGAAAATCCTGGGAATTCCGTATCTTCGCAAAAGATTAGATGGAGAAGGGGGTTAGTTTGCGGCGGAATTTCCACTCCTTTTTGAGAAAGGTTATATTTACTCATATATCAGCCGTCCCAAATCCCAGCTTAGGAACTCTTCGACAGGAACACCGCCGGAGCCCACCACAAACGAGTACGCCGTATTAAAATGCTTCTTGAACTCGCCAAGTCCTTCATTCATGGTCCTTCGTCCGCTCTTCACTTCAATCCCTATTAGCTTGCCGTCCGCATCTATCACGAAATCAACCTCGTCATCACGCTCCCGCCAATAGTAAAGCTTATAGTCGTATTCATCAGCCTCATTGAGCAGATAGGCTCCAACAGCGCTTTCAACCCAGCGTCCCCAGGCTTTGGGCGTGGTAAACGCTTTGTTGAAGTTCATGCCGCTCTGCACCGAGAACAAGGCCGTGTTATATACCATCAGTTTGGGTACCGAATTGTACTTTCTTACTTTATCTGATGCATATTTGTGCAGTCCGCACAGCATCCGCGACTCATCTAGCGTGGTCAGATACCCGGCCAGCGTGGTCACGTTCCCAGCATCCTGCAATTGTCCCAACATCTTGTTCAGCGACAGTTCCTCGCTCGAATAGGCACAGCCCAACTCAAACAACTGCCTCATCAGTGCCGGTTTATATACCATTTTGGTTTGAAGCACGTCTCGCTCAATAGCCGGCGCCACAATGCTGTCCCTGATATACTTCCGCCAGCGACGTTCATCATACACATATTTGGCTCCTCCGGGATAACCCCCAAAGTAGATGTAGTGGTCCAGATCCATATTAAATGCGTCATGCATTTCTCCATAGCTCCAATGTGGCATTCTAATTAATTCATAACGCCCAGCGAGCGATTCCGTCAACCCGTCCTTCAACAATAGACGTGACGAACCTAGGATAACGACCTTTAAGCTCAAGTCGTTGAACGTATCGTCATCCCATTCTTTCTTTACCGCTTCGCTCCAGTTATCCACCTTATGCACCTCGTCAATCACAAGCAGGTACTCCGTTGCTCCAGATGCTTTCATTCGTGCCCGTGCAGTGGACCACATTTCACTAATCCACCCCGTGTTCTCCTTGTCCACGTTATCGGCACTCACAAGCATAAAAGGTGAGTCCACATCTTGAAGCACCTGCTTCACTAATGTCGACTTACCTACTTGCCTCGGTCCGGACACCACCTGTATCTTATCCCGTGGTTCTTCTATCCTAGATTTCAGTTCTTTATATTGTGAACGGCTATACATATCTCACGATTTACGATAGCAAGGATTGTGTAGTATAATCTTAATTGTTTACTGGAGACAAAGTTACACGAATTTCTCAAATCCACAAGAATAAATTCTCAAAAGTATTTTACAAAATTCTCAAATCTATACTTTGAATAATTGAATGTGTCTTTCCCTGAAAAAAGTTAACTCGTGTTTGTGAGTCAACTTTTTTCAGGGAAAGACACTATTAGTGTTACGAATGAAGATTATAATGTTCCAAGCCTATCGCTTAGTGTTCCAGTCTCTGGTGTTAGTGTGCCAGTAGAAAACATTAGTGTGCCTGAAGAAACCGCTAGTGTTCCACCTCAAGATTTTAGTGTGCCAGAGGGAGACAGTAATCCGAACCTTCCTAAAGATGTTGATCGCCTTATCCTTTCTATTGGTCGAAGATCTAATGATGCACAAAAAGTCGACTCTGTTATTCTAGTTTTGTGTTCCTTTAGACCGTTAAGTGTTAATGAATTATCCAAACTATTGCACCGAACAGAGAATTATTTGAAATCCAAATTCATTAAACGGCTGCTTGCTGAACAAAAATTGTATTATACAATACCTGAGATGAAGAATCATCCTAATCAGAAATATACGACTAAGCCAGATGGGATGTAAACCTTTATAAGTCGGATAGAGGGAGTTTATGTATCACCTATTCTCCGATAGAATTATCGGGTCGTACATCCGGGCACCGAAGTCGAGGTACGGGAGGGTGGAGCTGGCGACCGTCGTCTGATCTTCTTTGCCGGAGAACTTCTGGCGGTTGGCCGACAGCGTGGCGTAGCTGGCCCCGAACGTCGTTCTCGTGCCAAACGGGTAGTAATCGTTGCGCTCTACCACCGTGCCCGAGGCATTGACGATCGTCCGGACGCTTCCCAGATGGTCCCGTATCATGTAATAGGGTGTCATGGCTGTACCGTTCTTCAAAAATCGTGCAGTACCATTGGCGCTTGCTTCCGCACTTTCAAGGGCATAGGTCGTGTTTCCACCGCTGACAGCTACGGTGAATGTTAGGTCTCCGGCGTAGATTACGCCGTTGCCGCTTGCATCTGCCACGCGATACCTCGTCCCGTCGGCAAGCCAATGGTATTTCACTTGAGAGGAGTCACTCAGCATTGTCTCCAGCAGGGTCAGAACGTTGTAGGTGTATGCCTATTATTCAGCCCGGGATTTCGGCCGAAATGCTCAGAGACAAGCGCATCAACGACGCTTAGATCCCGATTCTCATAAACCAGGTTCGTATACTCGTGATTTAAAGAATAATCCTTATTAAAGAAAAGATACCATTCTAAAGGATCATACTCAATATTAATCGTCCTGCAACGACCTTGTTTTTTTGCATTCCCATTTATTATGAAAAATCGCTGGTTCTCTTTTCCAAAAAATCGGATAGTTTTTCCTTCCCAAAAAGTTCTGCCCAAATACTGATAATCCCCCACATAGCAACTAGTGCAATAATAACGGTATTGTTGACTATGATTCTCCCAAATATTAATAACCATATGAGAATCAACTTCAAAACAACATAATGTTATTTCATCATATGCTTCCTTGAGCGATAAAACGATAGAATCTTGTAAATATAAAGATATCAGTTCTTTTGAGAACTCAGACAAAACAATGTTATCTGTTTCATCCGATTGCCAATTATTCCCACAGGATAGCACCAAAATCGCAGAAATGATAATACTAATCTTTGTTTTCATGACACTAGCACAACTACTTGTATTTAACAGTTATAGGAAATACTTCATCCCACTTTTTCGTATCATAGATTCTTTTCTCATCATAACGAATCAAGCTCTCACTACTGGGTATGTACACATAATGCTCTGCTTTAAGCATTTTTTTCGCCGATGCCTTGTCTCCTTCCGTTTGACCGGGTCTAAAGCTAGAGGGCCCTGTATTTCCTGGATGATTGTGGATTATTCTTGTAATATGGGAGTCCCATTCGCGATTAAGTTTTTTTGCCTCATCACTAACAGGGACTTCTGACTCTTTATGGGAAGATACTATTGCCGCCCCTTTTTTTTCATTGTAATTAATCCAAATTCTATTTGTAAGTTATCTGCGAAAAACTTGAACAAGTCTGCTCCAGCTTCTTCACTTGATAGTTTTATTGTAGTGGTTTTCCTATCCAATAGTCTGCTACTTCTTTTTGTTGACGTCACTGTTCCATAATCGAAAGAAATAGATTCAGAACGAGTACCCTTATCATCTATGAGATAGAATTAATCAATCTGCTTGTTCCTTTCTGTTTTCTTAATTCTACCCGACTTATCAACTTCCCACACATCTTTTCCCTCCTGATCCACCAGATTCACCGGATCCCCCGCACAATAGACATACGGGTTAATCCCATAATACTTTTCCGCCATCGGATCATAGGTGTTCCAGCGGACGAGCTTCGCGTCGTACATCCTCGCTCCGAAGTCGAGATACGGGAGCGTTGAGCCGACGACGGTCGTCTGGTCTTCCTTGCCGGAGAACTTCTGGCGGTTGGTTGCGAGGGTCGCGTAACTGGTACCGAATGTCGTGCGGGTTCCGAAGGGGTAATAGTCGTTGCGTTCCACGACTGAGCCGGAAGCGTTCACGATGGTCCGGACGCTTCCCAAATGATCCCAGATTGTGTAGTAGGGCGTCATGGCAGTACCGTTCTTCAAAAATCGTGCAGTACCGTCGGCGCTTGCTTCGGCACTCTCAAGGGCATAGGTTGTGTTGATCAGCATACCACCCCCTTCCGCATGATACAAAGAACAACACGAAAAGAAGATAATAAAACCTCATAATAATTTCATTTCGTATTTTGCCGAGGGAAAGTGGAGAATCCATCCAACTTTTGGGGGTCACCTCAGTGAAGGGGACGGTCATCGTGCCGCCGGTCATAGCGTGCAGGAAAGGGTTGGCCGTTGTTATCGGAGGCGCTTACAATTTAAAACTCCCTTTTGGGCATGTTGTTTTTAGGATTCTTTTTATTATAAATTACAACAATAGTATCACCAACTGTAAACTTCTCTATTTGGGGATAATAATGTCCACTACCTTGATACTCTCTATTATTATCATAAAAAACATAACTGAAATAATCTGTGTATCGTATAGTGTAAAAATGGTCAATCACGATAGCTTCTGTACATTCTGCATTCTTAACCAAAGACTGGTTTTTAATATAGCCTCCTATTTCAAAAATGAATACTATTGAAAAACAAACAATAATAGTAATAGCATATAAACTGATATCCTTTTTTTTCATTGCTCTAAAAACGATTAAGATTTACCTTGTTTACACGCGTAGCATCAACGGGTTGACAAGAGGGATCATATGCCGGATTTGAATTGTTTTTGTAAGAATTCGGAATAATTGTATTTACCGCTTCTTTTGAAGATCCTTCCATAAGACCTCCTGAATAAATAGCAACACCTTTTGTAATTAATTGTAAATATTTATTATTAGCAATTTCTCGTGCTTGTTTCAATGACGTTTTGGCTTCCTTTGTAAGTGTAGCAGCTGCTTTTGAACCTAAATCAGCGTCAATAGCCTTCGTAAAGCCTGACGTAAAATCATTGATTACTTTCTCTCCACCAGGTAAAGCATTGGCCGCTACATCAATGGCTACTTTTGCGTTGGGCTTCTTATTCCCGACAATACCGCCAACTGATTGGATATCCCCCTCCATATTGATATCGAAAAGTACATCAGTTGCAATTACCGAGGCAGAAACAACTTTTGCTGTTGTAGACATTCCTGGAATAGCTAAAGCAGAAGTAACAAAAGATGCTCCCACGCTTGTATAATCAATATTTGATACAGCTTGTCCAAAACTCAGTCCAGCAGCCCTTGAAACGGTAATCTGTGCGCCAGCGTCTGCTACAGCACCAACTAATCCTTTTAGCAAAGCATAAACAACGGGATGTCCTCCCTCTATATCCACCAGATTCACCGGATCCCCATTGCAATAGACGTACGGATTGATTCCGTAGTACTTTTCCGCCATGGGGTCATAGGTGTTCCACCTTACGAGTTTCGCGTCATACATCCTCGCGCCGAAGTCGAGGTACGGGATCGTGGATCCGGCGACGGTCGTCTGATCTTCCTTGCCGGAGAATTTCAGGCGGTTGCTTGACAACGTGGCGTAGCTAGTTCCGAACGTCGTGCGGCTTCCGAAGGGGTAGTAGTCGTTGCGCTCGACGACGGTGCCGGAGGCGTTGACAATCGTTCTTACGCTTCCCAGATGATCCCTTATTGTGTAATACGGCGTCATGGCAGTACCGTTCTTCAAAAATCGTGCAGTGCCGTCGGCGCTTGCTTCGGCACTCTCCAGGGCATAGGTTGTGTTGCCGCCGCTGACGGTCACGGCATAGGTCAGGTCGCCGGCGTAGATCACGCCGCTTCCGCTTGCGTCTTCCACGCGGTATTTCGTTCCGTCGGCGAGCCAGTGGTAGGTGGCCATCGGAGTGTTTCCGCTGGTCACGGTCTCGGGAAGGTTCAGGAGGTTGTAGGTGAACGTCAGGTTCGCCCTTCCGTCGGCCGTCGTGTTGCCATTGGTCTCGTGTGTGAACGAAGCACTCAGCATCGAGCCGCTGTCCTTCCCATATGAGGCGTTGTTATGCCCGGTAGGGGCGCCTATCCGTCTCCGTCCGGGCGGCTTTTCTCATAAATTGTATTGATACGCTCGAACCAGCGACAGTAAGCAATTTGAGTTATACCGATATACTCGCTCCATTCCGTGCACATGTTTAGTTGATGTATCCATCATTCTTTTTCGTTGAAGTGAATCTAATCGTTTTCCATCAAAACAAGCGTTTTTAATACCATCGATTTGACGAATTGACCCTTGAAAACATAGATAGATCTCACAATCCTTATATGGTAGGGATCCAACATATATATAATCATCTGACAAGACCTCTCCCAAATCATCGGAAAGAAGAAATCGAATGAGCGTGTCCTTTTGCGATTTAAAACAAAATATACCGAGATAATCTAATGAAGCCTTTTCATCGAATAACTGGCGATTCTCTAGAAAGGAGTCTAAAGAATCCTTTATATCTTGCCGCGCAAACGATTGACATCCCATAACTCCGCCTTC
Organism: Bacteroidales bacterium; assembly: GCA_016284265.1. Lineage (GTDB taxonomy): Bacteria > Bacteroidota > Bacteroidia > Bacteroidales > UBA932 > Cacconaster. The sequence continues at coordinate 23,036 of JAEEOM010000070.1, forward strand.
AATGTGCGCCCTATATGGCCGACAGGACAGACAGACAAAAGCCATAATAAACAAAAGTACAAACTTATTCATCGCTATCGATTGTTTAATGTGCCAAAGAAAAACCTCCTATAATCGTTTCCAATATTCCTTATATATCTTGGTTTCTCAAATTCAACATTATACAATCTCTGGGTTTTCGGGAAATACACATAATTATAAATGCGCGCATCCATATGATTTCTAACATTATTCCAATTTTCAAAACAAAACTGAGAGTACAGAATTTGAAATACGAAAAAACTACAAATCCTTTTTACGGAACCAGTCTTTGTCCTCGCCACATGGCCTCCATATTTCAAAATCCTTCCCTTTAATAAAAATACGCTCGTCGGTTACCTTAACGCTGAGCAAATGGTTGTTCGTGATAAAGAGAGAGATTTGACAGAAAACCGTATAGTCTGTATTGGGATAGAGACGATCCCAATCGCCCGACTGCTTCAATTCATTGAGAGATAAATAATACTTTGAATCATTTATGGAGGAGTGGGACAATACTGTTATGGTGTCTTTTTTCATAAAAATGATTTTGTCAAGCGTATCCTCATTGTGATGACACGCAAGATAATAATTAGCACCTTCGCGATAGGAAACACTCCAATCCTGCCAATTCTCAAAAGGGTAAGATCCATAGTCAGCGATCAATTGACGCTCACTATAGGGTAGCTGTTGTCCTTTTACCCCACAACTCGTACAAAAAATAAATAATATAAATGATATGATAATCAGTATTGAACTATTTGTTTTCATTTTGCCAATGGTAACCGACAGATATTGAAAATTGATCATCTTTAGAATCAAGAGTCCATTTGGTTGAGGGGTCGAGAAAAAAGTTGTAATAATGTGCCCCTATCTTTGCTATTGACAGTGGGACGCCTAATGCGCTTGCACTTGCTCCCCATAAAAAATTTCCGTAATTATAACCATTATGTGCAATAGCCCCTTCTCCCTTTGTCTGAGTAATATATAAATCATCAGGGTCGATATAATACTCTTCACTTCCCGTGAAGTCTAACTTTCCGCCCGTTAGTTTATTTGCGACGCTTTCATTTTTTAAATATCGTATTCCTGCTATTAGTCCGTGATTATCTTCATTGTACGCTCCGGATTGTTTTATAATATTTGAAATATCTTCATTTGATACGATATGAACTCGTGTATTATTGGTGATTGACGAAGGGTCATTGTCAGGATCCGCAAATGTGGCTTCAATTGTTTCCTCATTGTTAATGACAATAAGTTTATGGGGCTCATTCGGGACGGGGACTCTTTCCTTATAACGACCTTTTTCAAAAATAAAATTATCCATAAATAGTCCTCGTTTGTCCACCATATTCACCGGATCCCCATTGCAATAGACATACGGATTGATTCCGTAGTACTTTTCCGCCATGGGGTCATAGGTGTTCCATCTTACGAGCTTCGCGTCGTACATCCTCGCTCCGAAGTCGAGGTAGGGGAGCGTGGAGCCGGCGACGGCCGTCTGGTCTTCCTTGCCGGAGAACTTCTGGCGGTTGCTCGCGAGTGTCGGATAGCTGGTCCCGAACGTCGTCCGGCTTCCGAAGGGATAGTAGTCGTTGCGCTCGACGACGGTGCCGGAGGCGTTGACAATCGTTCTTACGCTTCCGATATGGTCCCGTATCGTGTAGTAGGGCGTCATGGCAGTACCGTTCTTCAAAAATCGTGCAGTACCGTCGGCGCTTGCTTCCGCACTTTCCAAGGCATAGGTCGGGGTTCCTCCGCTGACGGTCACGGCATAGGTCAGGTCGTCGGCATAGATCACACCGTTGCCGCTTGCGTCTTCCACGCGGAATTTCGTTCCGTCAGCGAGCCAGTGATAGGTGACCGTCTGGATGTTTCCGCTGGTCACGGTCTCGGGGAGGTTCAGGAGGTTGTAGGTGAACGTCAGGTTCGCCCGGCCGTCGGCCGTCGTGTTGCCGTTGCCGTCGTGAGTAAACGAAGCGTTGATGTTCGAGCCGTCGTCCTTTCCGCTCACGCCGGTCAGCAGCGGGCCGCTGTAGGTATATGAGTAGTCGTCCTGCGCAGTCGATGCACTGGAGCCGTAGCGCTTGAGCGTCAGCAGTGCTCCGTTCCGGTTGTAGGTCAGGTTCCGCTCAGTATAGGCCGCCGAGCCCGAAGTGCCGGAGGTGCCCGTGAAGCGTGTCGTCGTCATCAGCCGTCCTGCCGCATCGTAGGTGAAGCCGTAGGTGTTGGCCGTCGAATATCCCTGCTGCGTCATCACCTCCGACAGGCCTCCGGCGTACCTTGCCGCCGTTCCCCTCGTCGGGCTTTCATAGCGGAGGGTCTCCTCGAAGAGCGTTGTTGATCCTTTCTTTGCCGTGCGCGTCAGCAGCTGGCTGTGGATGTCGTAGGTGTTGGTGACGATGCCTGCGGCGCCTGTCGCGGTGAGCGTGTCGCACTTGTGGCGGCCCAAGACATCGTAACCATGACGAACCGCCGCCGTTTTCATTCCCAGTATCGCACTCTCCCTCAGGAGACGGCTTCGGCTATCGAAAAATGCTGTGCGGTCCAAAGTGCTTGTGGCCCCTCCCAGTGTCCCCGATACTGACCGTCGATCCTCGCTCCCGACATAGTCATAGCGCAGGCTTGTCCGGAGCGTTCCGCTCAGCGGACCGGTCTCCACCTGCTGCCGCAGCCGGCCTTGCCTGTCGTAGTAATATGCCCTCAGTACATACCGTACCGTGCTTGATGCGATTGTCGAGAGGTCCGCCAATTTCTCATACAGCAGTCGACCTCCGTTCATCGTGGCGGTATCGTCGGGAGCCACGATGGAATTGGACGGTGGTGCAAAGGCCGGAGCCCCCGCAGGCCTGGTGTCGTAACTCCGCTCCAAAAGCAGGATATTCGACACCTGCGTATAGACGCCCGCCGGATTCGCGCTGGATGCGAAGGCATTCTTCAGACCAGAGAAGGAGAAGACGTTGCTTCCCGTCAGGTATTGTCGGATCTCTTCCCCAAAGGGGTTATACTTCGACAATACCCACTTTCCTGCCGTACGCAGATTGCCGTCCTGACGGGCGACGAGCCTGCCGGCAGGATCATACACGAAATACTCGACGGCACGTCCTGGCTGCCTTCTCTCCGTCAGGCGTCCCAGTCCGTCGTAGGTGTAGCGATAGCAATGGTTTGCCGCATTGGTCGCGTCGATCGTCCACGACGTGCTGCTTGTGAGCAGGGCGCTTCCTTCCGGCGTCACCACCCAGGTCACACGGCCGGCGCCGTCGTACACGTAGTACGTATCCGCCGTCTGGCTGGAAGGAAGGTTCCTTCGTTCCAGCACGGTACATCCCCTGTTGTCGGTGAACGTCTGCACCGTGATGCCGTCCTCATCGACGGCCGTCACGCAGTGAAGGCTTCCCGCGGGATAGTATCCGCTGACGGTGAGCGTCGCCGAGGTCGCTCCTTCTTTTACCTTCCAGACTGAACCGGCGGCGTTCGTACTGTAGGACACCTCGGCATCGTGACTGCCGGATGCGTAGGTCGAGCCGGGGCGGCGCGTAGCTGTCACACGGTTCAGTGCCGAAGGCTCATAGGCGCGTACGGCATAGGCCGCCGCCCCCTCGGAAGCGTTGTACTGACCGGTGTACCAAGTCTGCTGTGCCGTGAAGGGATTTGATACATTCGACAGCCCCGTGGAAGAAACGAAGGGCAGGTACGTCCGGGCATCATCGCGGCGCACGTTGTCGTAATAGACAGGCGTGACGAGACTCCCGCCCGTAGGTGAAGCATCTGCTTGAATCGTTTGTACCGGATAACCCAGTCCATCGTAGTAGGTAATGTCGCGCATCACGGACGTGCCGAGGCTGTCGCGGAGCGAACGGCGAAGGATCCAGTTCTCACCACCGTCAAGAACTTCTCCGGTGGAAGTCACCGCTATGCCTGCCCGCAGCAGCAGCGACTGCCCTTTGTACGAAGCGCGGATGCGCCAGGTGCCCGCAGGCGATGAGGGTACCGTGAACGACAGGGGGCTGCCGTTGCCCGTCTGTGTGCTGGCAACTGTCCCGTCAGGCGCAAGCAGGCTGTATGATACCAGGTGCTGGGAAGATGCCAGCGTGATCACGTTGTTCGTAAGCGTATAGTCCTGCTGGAGAATCTCTCCACCGGAGGGGACGAAGAAGGTCAGCGTGTCGCCGTCGCTATTGACGAAATACGTGCAGTTGCGTATGGCGGCCCCGAGGTTCGGGCCCCAGGTCAGCGTTAGGCCGTTTGCGCCGAGGGCGACCTGCACCGTGCCGTCCCACTCCGATGACTGTCCGCTGCTATAAGCCGACAGGATCGTCGTCAGTTGGGAGAGGCTCGACGAAGTGTTGCGCGTGAACGGGACGCTAAGTGTACCGCCGTTGGGATCGAGATTGTAGGAGGCCGTAGAAAACGTATGGGAATAGCCGTAGAACGCCAGGTAACTGACCGCGACGCTGCCGTTCATTTCCACCAAAGAGGGATAGTCGGACTGTGCCGTATACGTTCCGGCACGGGTATCGGTGAACGAAAGGGCGCTGTTCGTACCCGGAACGGGATCGGAGCATGTGGTAATGTTCCCTTGCGTACGGCACAACTGGTATGTGGCGAAGTCATCTGATCCGGAGAGCCGGAAGTTCACGGTCTGCCCGTGCCAGATCGTGCTCGTGGAGGGGCTTGTCTTGGTCAGGGTATACACTGCGGAGCCCTGCACGTCCTGTGTCAGGGTTACGGAACCGGAAGATGCCGTGACATCGATTTCGCGGTATCCTTCCGTGTTGGCGGCAACCGTCAATGTCAGTTTCCCCTCGTAGTTTCCGTAAGTGTAGGTGACGGCGATTTCGGTGATGACGTCGCTGCAGCCTGCATTCTCGACGGCCTGCAGTACGAGTGCGCGGAGCGTGCTGGCCGAAGGACCGCCGTTGTAAAAGCCGAATTCGATCTCGACGTCTTCGCCGGCGGGCACAACCGGAATCTCGCCGCTGGTTGAGAAGTAGTCGATGCTCGTCTGTACTTCATATTGCGCATGGAGCGGAACTGCGCCCAGCAGCAGGCTAAAAGCAAGGGCAACAGCTTTTGCCATTAGGGTATGAACAAAGGACATCTTCATTTCGTCATCGGGTTACTGTGTTGTAATGGTACTGCTGCAGTATGCCGGCGTCATCTTCACGGACGGTGATCAGGCGGTCATTGTCATCGTACGTGTACCAGAAAGTATGGCCTGCAGGGTTGGTCATCCGCTTCGGAAGACCGTAGCGCTGATAGTCGAAGTCCGTGACGCGGGCCTGGGTCAGGCCGCTGCGCAGGCGTGCCGCCGCCGCGGCCGTATTCGTAATGTCGACGGCAGGTGACTGGGCAAGGCACGACTCGACCTGCTGACGGGTCGCGTTCTCTATGATGATGGAGACACCGTGCTCGCAGTTCCATACATAGCTGGTGGAAATGTCATCCGCATCGGTCTGTTGGATGATGTTCCCCGCATTGTCATACAGGTAAGTGCTCTCGGTTACCCATATGCCTACACTTTCCCAGCGGCGGACTTCAGAAACGGCATAAAACGCGCTGTCCAGAAGGTTCGCATGAAAAGCATAGAAGTATCTCACTGCCGCCGTGGTATCCCACGACGAAGAGCCGCTCCGGCGCCGCAACTGAACCTCCGTTACGGGATAGGACACGAAATTACGGTCCGTCATCGCCGCGAGGGTGGTGTCGGACGGATAATCCTGCGGAAACGTGCGCGTGGTGCGCAAAGAATCCCCGTCGGAGGTCCTGCTCCGCTCATCGATTACCTGACCGCGGCTATTGTAAGTATAGCACGTTACCGACGTCACGGAGTCCTGGTCGTAGTAAGTAGAAGTGGTCCGGGACATGGCTCGTGCCATTCCGGCATACCGTCTCACACGGGCATAGGCTTCTCCGACGTTGGTAAATGCTGACCGGTACTCTGGTTCCGACAGGTCGTATGAGAGGGTGACGGTCTGCAGGGGAGATGAACTGACGGAAGCATATTCCGCAGTCTTGAGCGGTAACCCCCGAAAATGCTGGAGACTGGACCGAGGCTCCAGGATCCTGTTTACATATCGAAGATTGACTATGTCCGATACGGTGTCGATCATGTTACTGCCGGGGCCATCAGAAAGACGATGCATCCGCGTGTAAATGTCAGTCATCTCATCGGGACGCTCCGTCCAGCTGGTGAAAGTATGAACGGTTTTGGATCCGTCAAGTCTCGTTTCCGTCACGGACGGATATTCCAGCATGACGGATCCCGGACGCAGGATAGTGCCCGTGGTTGCATAGTACACATCTACCTAATCGTAATAGCTGGGAGAAGAACCGTAGATTCTTCCACTATAACGTATCTTGTGTCTGGGATATGAGAGCAGGCGCCCGGGATCGTAACTAAATAACCTTGCGTCGGTTACAGTGCCGTCGGTGTCACGGTTCTCGATCTCCATGATCCGGACACCCGGACCGACTCCGGTTTCCGGGATGTCTCGCAGATGATAGTCGTTGGCCCGCCGCTTGTCCACGATCTTCTCATAGCGGTTTGCAGCATAAGAAAAATGTGTGCTGCCGCCTGTGGGATAATAAACCGCTGACATCAGCCCGAGGCGAACCGCCAGCGTATCGGGCAGCTTGCATGAATTGGTCGGTTCGCTTTCAATGTAATCAGGACCGGAAGAGTCCTCACTCACGCGTGACCAATCTACGGTTTGTTGGCTACACGCACTCTCTCCCGTCTGGTTTAGATAACCCCAATGGTCCGTCGCCACCGTCCAGAACGGGGGAAAATATCCCTCGGTCAGCCCCTCGTAAGTCATTCGCCAGGATCCCACGCCGTCGGTATGGATCTCAGTCAAGAACGGATAGGGGTTGCCCCTGCTGTTCCACGAATAGGAAAGGTGCGTGATGACTTTGTCACAGGTAATGGATTCAAGCATCCTCGTAGCATAAATAGGTCTCAAATCATTAAGCCCGGCTCCATTCAGAAACTTCCCGCTTTGCAGGGAATCCTTTTCGCTATAATAGAACTGGACGGCGGTATTCCCGTCAACGATAATCTTTTCAAGCGGGGCGTAGGTCGAATTGACGCTCGTGCCGAAAAGGTTGGGATTCAAGGAACCGGATGAGCTGAACACCCAGCGGTCCGGTGAAAAATTCTGCACGGAACGGTTGGGATCGTCATTTTTGATCAAATAAGAAAAAGACAGCACTCGTCCACCGGGCGAGATAATCTTGTTGAGCCGCCACGCGATGATCGTCCCTTTCTTTGCTCCGGGTTCTTTGCCCAGCCATAGACGGTCCAGATAAGCATCGTCACTCTCAATGGAACCGAACACATAACGATACCCGTCTCCTGTAATAATGGTAATTTGGGAACGTTTCCCTCCATAGCCACAGGGGGCATTGACCTTCTCGACATGATAAGTACCGCAGGCATCCCCCGTATCAAACACGGCGAAAGTCCCGTCATCCCTGCGATAGAAACTGCCGCTGTGCCCGGGCATCCGGAAATGATAGATATCAGAAGATGCATCGTAGTAATGGCCACTTATTGCATATGCGACAGTAAGCGCATCATCTGGTTTATCGTTATTTGTCAGCAATTGTCCGCAAATGACTCCACCTGTAACCAGCGAACTGAAAGGAATGTCGTCGAAGGGTTCGATGTCAGCATATAACGTTTGACCGGAATAAGTGTATAACGTAAATGACCTCTGCCTCCCCTCTGCGTCCATTTCTCCTTCATCAGCGGCTCCCACCACTTCCCGGGTAATCATTCCGCCGCAGGATAACATCCAGCCCAGGCCAGGCTCCGCCGCCTGTTCGTTCGGCCGCATCCCGTTGTAATTGTATTCAAGTGAAACCGGGACTGTGAAGTCCTTGTCCTTGTATTCCCCGATCGGTATCGACACTGTCACGCGGCCCGTATAGAGATTCACTCCATGATCGCCGTAGTGCGTCATCTCCGCTGCTTGCGGCGTCGCAGGCTGCGGGCTTCTCCCCAATGTCAACTGAGCATGAAGAGGAGACGCCAGCGACAAGACTATCAAGAACATCAGAAACTTTTCCATAATAGACTGATTTGTTGTACAAAAATGCGTGTTTTTGCCAGTGTTTTAATCGCGCAAAGAAGCCTCTTCAGTCCGATTGCGCGACGAAAACTTCATGGCTTATTATCAATCTGATGTTTTCGGATTGTTCGATTGCACCTCCATCTAACGTACCTGAGTAATGTGGCCATATTGCAGTATTAGGCCCCTCAGGCGCAATCGAATCATTAAAAACAAGCTGAAAATCTTCATATTATGAGAAAATTGCCGCGCAATCGGACTGAAAGAGGCTTCTTTTGGGTTTGAAATGCGGACAAAATGCTGCATTTTTGTATATTAAATCTTACGACCATGAAAAAGTATATGATTCTCTTGACAGTCTTGATGCTGTCCGCTTTTACGATGAATGCTACAACTCCGGTCTACGACGGTGAAGAGGGTGATCCGGAGGTTATAGATTTGGGGCAACAGCATAATGGAGAAGATCCGACAGGTATACAAACCTTGGGAATTACGGCGTATAAAACGGGGACATCTATTGTTATTACTTTTATTAATTATTCAGGCTATGCCAATGCTTCGGCCTTGGGATTGTCAGGGAATGTCTTTTCTGGCCAACAATACATATCTAGAACAGGACTCATTATATTAGACATTTCCAGTCTTCCGCAGGGTAATTATTCTCTCTTTGTTCAGGCCGGCAATTTGTATTGTGGATCGTTTACGATTTAATGCTGGTCTTTCTGTACATGGGTTATTCTGTCTGATTATTATCGGATTCTGTTTTGGGTGCAGCAAAGGCGAAGATACGACCGATAAACAACTGACTGTCGCAGACACTCTTTTGCGGGAGGACCCGGTTGCTTCCTATAAGATTCTAGACAAGATTGATCCCTCTCACTTTCAAAAGCGGGAGAAGGCATATTATGGTCTATTGTTGACCATCGCACAGCATAAAAACCATATTCCCTTTTCCAATGATTCCCTGATTGGAGAATCAAGGAAATGGTATGAGAAGCATGGGGATTACCATAATCGTGCACGTGCGTTCTTTTATAATGGGCTAGTCCTTCACAAGTTGACAACTGACGAAGAGAGGGCTTGTCTTTATATGCGAGAAGCACTAGAGGTCATGGAAGAATACAAGGAGGCTCGGGATGATCGGTTAAAAGCACTGATTTGTTTCTATCTTGGCCAAGTCAATGACCGAAGTGCGTTCAATTTGGACGAAGCTATCACATATTATCAGGCGGCTGTTGATTTAGAGAAAAGCCTTGAAAATGAAAAGAATCTGATTTCAAATTATAGCAGCTTGCTTGTCTGCCTTGTTAAACATGGCCAAACCGATAAGGCAAGTACTGTTTTGTCGGATCTGGACGAAGCATTGGCCTCCTTCCCCAAAGTAAGGCTTGAAAAGACAAACAATGCAAAGGCGCTATACTATTTATATTCTGAAAAGAATTTGGATAGTGCCCGTTTCTATGCTTTAAGATGGAATCCATCACGGGAAGATCTCGGACCCAAAAACCATTTGTTGGCTGAATTATGCCGAGCAGAGGGTCACATTGACAGCGCCGTTTTCTACGAGACGCATGCGCTGGTACACCGCCGGGAAACAGACACATTGTTATATCACGTTCATTTCGGCATCCTCGCCGATCTATACGATCAGCTAGGTAACGCCGATTCAACGGCGCATTATGCCCAGTTGGCATACAAGGCGCTGCACGACAGCTTTGAACAGAAGACTGAGAAACGGATCCTGGAACTGGAAAAACAGTATGACGTGGCTTCAAGGGAGGCGGCACTGGAGCGGGAACGGCGGGTAAGGAATGTTGCGTTGCTCTTGCTTGCTTTTGCGCTGATGGTTGCCGCGTTGTTGTTCTGGCAGTGGCGGCTGATGCGCAGGAATGAGGCGTTGCGGCAGCGGGAGGCCCTGAAAGATGCCGTCGCCAAGTCGATAGTCAATGCGGTAGTAGCGACGTATTCCGGCATCAACAAGCGGCTGGGGGTTATCCATAATCTTCCGGAGAAGGAAAGGCAGGATGCCTTGAACAGCTTCATTCAGGAAAACAAGACGAATGTTTCCAGGAATCTGTTAGCTGCCTTGGAAACGAATTACAATGATTTGCCGGAGGATGTACGACAGGTGGATGCGTTACTGGACGGTGCGCAACAGCGGGCGGTCTTCATCCTGACGGAGATGGGATTCGGGCCCGGGGAGATCGGCAAGATGCTGGGCATTTCCAGCAGCCAGGTCCGTACGGTCAAAAAGGCGGTCCGCGATCGCATCGTGGAGTCCGACCTGACCCGTCATCGAAGTATCTGTCAGTTACAAGTCATGCAAGTGGGAACGCCTGTCAGGAAGAAAGAATAAGAAGAGATGCCCGGTCAAGCCGGGCATGACGCACATCTTCTTGACATTGATGATGTAGAAGAACAAGATCAGGATTGCAATAGATATACGGATTAATCCCGTAGTACTTCTCTGCCATCGGATCGTAGGTGCTCCATCTTACCAGCTTCGCGTCATACATCCTGGCTCCGAAGTCAAGGTACGGAAGTGTGGAACTGCCGATCGTGCTCTGATCTTCCTTGCCGGAGAACTTCTGGCGGTTGGTTGCGAGGGTCGCGTAACTGGAGCCGAACGTCGTGCGGGTTCCGAAGGGGTAGTAGTCGTTGCGCTCGACGACGGAGCCGGAGGCGTTGACGATGGTCCGGACGCTGCCAAGATGGTCACGGATGGTGTAGTACGGCGTCATAGTCGTTCCGTTCTTCAAAAATCGTGCAGTGCCGTCGACGCTTGCTTCCGCACTTTCCAAGGCATAGGTCGGGGTTCCTCCGCTGACTGTCACGGCATATGTCAGGTCGCCGGCGGGGCGGGCACTCTCTCGAACCGTTCAGCCATAGAAACCGGCCCTATTCCTGGTCGAATCCCTTTCTACACACCATCCAGCCAGGCAACACAGGAGCCGCCTTGGCCGGATTAGCGATGTCTCAGCTTGACCGGGTATCTTACGCAGCGGTCTGGGTAATTTGAAGATGGCCGACGCCTGCCATCGTATATCCCCGGTTGTCGCCGTAATCTTTGTAATACGTCAAATCGTAAATGCGGCAGCCGAAAAGGCGGGACTTGTCCGTATCATTCGCCAAAAAAGAGAATGTGTAACGAACGGTGTAATCATCGACCTGCTCCCGGCTTTTGAGAGAAACAAAAGGAAACAGCTCCTCTATTGTCTTTCCCTCGCAGTCCGGACCAAAATAGAAATATTCGTTCTTCCGTTTGTGCCAGGTTGTCGGAGAAGGTCTGCACTATGATGTCGTCCCTTCTTTTATCTTACAGTCGGAGAAGGCAGCGTTTGTTCCGTAGGTGACCGAGGCATCGTGCGCTCCCGACGCATTGACCTATCCGGGCCTCTTCGTCGCCGTCACGCGGCTGAGGGCCGACGGCTCGTAGGTGCACACGGCAAAGGAGGCGGCCACATTGGAGGCGTTGTACTAGCCGTTGTATCAGGGCTGTTGGGCTGAGAAGGGACTTGCCATTTTCAACAGGCCGACGGTTGAGACGAAGGGAAGATGGAGCTGTCATCGTCGCGGCTTACGTTGTCATAATAAACGGGCATGATGAAACTGCCTCCTGTTGGCGAAGCGTCCGCCTGTATAGACTGAACGGGATAGCCCAGTCTATCATACCGACTCGACGAGGAAAGAGAAGAGGAAGCGCCGGTCCTTTAATCTTCTCTCATTCCCACTCGCTCCCCGACCTGCATAACCAGCAGTTGACGGATATCGGGGGAATAACTTATTGCTGATTCATTGATTTGCTCACGAATGGTTTTCTTCACGGTACGAACCTGGCTGCTCGAGGTGCCTAGCAGGCCAGAGATTTCCGAAGGGTAGAACCCCATTTCGGTAAGGACAAACACCGCCTTTTGCTGGGCGCTGTCCATGACCAATTCGGGCAAATCGGAATAATTCTCTTCCAAAGCCGCTATTAGATTGGTTGAAGAATTGTTCCGGTTTTCGATAATGAGTCGTTCCAACGCCGCCTGCCGCTGTTTCTCCGGAAGATTATGGATGACAGACAATTTGTTGTTAATACCGGCATAGGTAGCAACGACCGCTTTCACCATAGACTGGGCGATGGCGTCTTTAATCCGCTCCTGATTGGCAAGGGCCAGATTTCTCCGGGTCAACAGAAGAATGGCAACCAGCAGGCCCACCGCGATGAACGTGAAGAAAAGACTCAACCATAATAATCTACGCTCACTTTTCGCCTTGTCGAGTTCGGCTTGTTTTTCCGACAGGTCATACTGCTTCTCCAACTCCAGGATCCGTTTTTCTGTCTTTTGCTGAAAACTGTCGTGAGGCGCCTGATAGGCCAACTGGGCATAATGCGCTATTGAATCGGCGTTGCCCAGATTCTCATAAAGATCGGCCAGATTGAGAAAATAAACGTGATAGCTTAACGTATCGGCCGAGCGACGCAATGAATAACAGTTTTTCATACTCAATCGCATTATTATAGTCCCCCCGTTCAAGGCTGATGGTTGCGAGCATATTGAATTTGGCAGATCTATCGGGTGTGGTAGGACTCCACATCATACAATAATGATATGCATTATCCAGATTATTATCTTGCTGAAGATAATTAAATGGCTTTGACATTGAACACATTTTCCAGATGGAGATCGGTACTCTTAGAAATTGTGCTATCAATCTCATATAGAACCGTTCTTGCCAGATTATCATTAATCTTCGTCAGACAAACAAGCAAGTCGCAATAATCAAGAATCAAATTTCTGGGGTTTTCTAGTTTCTCTTCTGCCGCAATTGCCTCTTTGTAATAGTGTACATCTTCATAATCATTAAAACTGGCTTTATGAATCTTCCCTAAAATACGCAAATAATAAAGCATCCAGTTTAACATCATTTATGGCGTGTTTTTTCAAAATAGCTGCGGCTTCTTGCATATATGTCAGGGCGTCAACATTATTCGACGAGAGTTTGTATAAAACAAGCCCGTGATAGAAACTGGATCTTGCTTGATTATGGTGATTGTCGGAATTCTTATAATACTCGTATGCAATTGAGTGAGCAACAGATAATAGTAAGCGCCATCCTGTTTACTAAGAGATTCAGGATCAATCATCAATAGCGAGTCCAATACGGTTCCCTGCTTTTCTGCCATGATTAGGTCAAAATAAGCTAACCGATCCCTTTCGGATTTTGAAAACTGATTACACCCACACACCACTCCAAATAATAAGAGTAATGTGAGAGAATAATAGAGAAGCGATAAAAAAGGAGGTCTCAATTGTTATTTATTGAAAGTACCTGAATACAAGGAATCAGCAAAAACGGTAAGTGAATACATTCCCGCAGGAAGTGATGAAATATCAATATAAACATATCCCGTTCCCACGATAGATTGTTGTCCTGAAACAGCAAAACCTCCTAAGCCTGAAACAACGGCCGAGGCGTTCCATGAATAATTGGAAAAATAAATAATAACTTGAAAATCAGTTTTATATGCATGTATATAACAATGGTTAAATGACGTGGGTTCTTCTCTGTTTTGTTGATTTTTCAGCTCTATTTCTTCAGGATTATCGCCATTTCTGGCAGGGATAAAAGCATTTGATAAAGTGATAATCATCAGCAGAGTCGCACAAAGAGAGAAAAGTTTTTTCATATCAATTAGTTTTATATAGAAAATTGCCATTAGTTACTCGTTTTTCAAACGCTTATCCTAATTCACCCGGTTCGATTGCGCCGCAAATAATAGTTAGTATCCTATCATTCAGTACTTTCAGTATCATCCGGTTGCGCTGCCGATTATATTGACCTTTGCGTGGGCCAAGCATACAGTCCCCTGAAATAAGCGCAATTGGTTGAGCCTAATACGTTGATTATCAACAACATATATGCGCAATCGGTTTTCCGGGTATTGCTTTCCTAATTATTATAACAGATCTTTGTAAAAATCTATAACAAAACTATTCATATGCGACATCCTCACTTATTTCCGCTCATTATTGCCGTTGGTCTCCTACTCGGATCCTGTGGAACCTACGAAAAGGATGATTTTGAAACCGAAGATACTTCCTTCTCGAAAGGAATTACCCTTTTACCTACTCGACAAACAATCTCAGCTGACGAGGCTGTCCTTGTTGCCCAGCTATTCAATTCAAACGATAACACATTATTAACGAAAGCCAGTAATCGCATTGTTTCAAGCACACAAACGCTTGAATCATCAGACGGCGAACCATTGATGCATATCATCAATTATGAAAAAGAAGGGGGTTATGTAGTTGTTTCTGCTACGACCAACTATGTTCCTGTATTGGCTTTTTCTGAAAAAGGAAACTTGATTCTTGATGAAAAGAGTCCAGCGGTCTTTTACCTTAAAGAAATCGGGAAAGACGTCTCCTACTATAAAGAGCAACCCGATGATAGTGTGAAAACCTACCGCAAGATGTGGAAATCTTATGAATCTTCGGTCCAACCGGATTATCCGCAGATAAAAAGCGGTGATATTACCTCATTGGTGAGTAGTTATATGAATCAATGGTATGCAGCAGGATATGATTACTATACTCTTTCAAACGCTCAAACTCAAATTCCTTCCAACATCTACAGTTCTTTCGTTTCAATAGCAGAAAGAGAAGCGAATCCGGATTTTGATTATATGGATTTTTCTTTTGTGACAATAGGGTATACCTACGTATCTTCAACGACGTATGGCCCCCTTATTGGTTCTTCTTGGAGTCAACACTATCCTTTTGCGTCTTCAACCGATGATCCATGCGGTTGTGGCGCTACAGCAATCGGGCAGATCATGTATTATTACAGTTCCCCTGAAGGAGACTGGGATTGGGATAATATCTATGCATCTTCCGGGACTGAAGACACCCGCTTACTCATACACTATATCAAATCACAAATCTCACCTCTTGGCGGATATAGCTCTATACTTATTTTTAATTCAGGCTTTTTGTCTCAAGCCGGTTTTTCCCATAGTCTCATCTCTCATAGCAATAACAGAGTCTCCTCATCTATTATGAATGGTATGCCCGTCTATATGTCGGGAGAAGTCAATAACAACTTCTTTGAAAGACATTCTTGGGTTTGCGAAGGATATCAATCTCCAGCATTCATGATTTCAAATTACACATTGTGGGTTATAGATATTGATCCGTATCCTTCTTATGATTATACTTCCGTCGCTGGTGATAATACTACCACAACATTACAACCCGGCTACTATTATATGAATTGGGGTTGGGGAGGATCATATAATGGGTGGTTCTTATCGGACGATGTGAGTCCTCATTCCGGTCTGGATTTATCAACGAATCGTTATGATCTCGTCGATATAGCTCCTTCTAATTAATGTGATTAAGACGCAACATTATTCTGTTGAATGCATCAGATAATAAATCATAAAAGCCCATTCTATGAAACCCAAGTTCCTGTTATTTTGCTGCTTGTCGCTGTTGTTTTTAGCCGGCTGTGAATCAGATCCTGTCTATACCGACGTGATCCGTGCACATCAAGACGGGGAGGTGTTTGATTTGCACAATCATACATTTCAGCTTGCATCGTCTCAGCTTTCACTGACCCTGTATCTTTCCGGAATCCAGGATATCTCCTCATTCCATGTCAATGTCTTGGAAGACAACAAAGGTTTTGTTCAAGTCGGTGATATCCTTGAAAAAGAACCGGATTCGCCGGATTTGGTAAAAGTTACTATCACAATCAAAGAGAATCGAGACACGAAAAGCCGGAAGGCCAAATTCCGCGCGATTGGGGATGGAGCTGGTTTCTCGTTTATCAAAGCGGATTTTACCATTCGCCAAGACGGTATCTGATTTCTATAAACAGTTAGTCCCACCGAATGATGGACTCGTCTTTGAAATTCCAGACTGAATATCAGCGAGTTGGTGTCCGGCGAACATAGCTACAGATCCCGCTCAATATCGCTCCAGCGGAGCTTTTTGCCCGATAGGAAGAACCGTAGCACGATGCTCTTGTCGTACAGGCCGATGTTGTTGCGTTCTTCCTCGAAGGGAGAGGGGTCGATGTCGCGGCGCATGCGGCGGAAGTCGTGGTGGGCTTTCCATACAGCCGTGAAATACGACCAGCGTCCGGTCAGTAGATAGGCGGCGGCCGACACTCCGTCGAGTACCATGCGCTCGAAAATGCGCCAGCGTCGGATGCTGTCGGGCAAATTCTTGCGGAGCATCAACAGATTGTTGCGATAGTTGAAATAGAGTTTGCGCGGCGAATTGTTGGGCAGCGTGCCGCCGCCCACGTGGAACACCGTCGAAGCCGGGACACACCACACCTGATAGCCCAGCAGTTTGGCCCGCCAGCAGAAATCGATCTCCTCCATGTGGGCGAAGAAGCTTTCGTCGAGGCCGCCCAGATGGTGGTAGAGAGAGCTGCGTACCACCATGCAGGCGCCTGTGGCCCAGAAGCACTCTTCCGGCTCGTCGTACTGGCCTGTGTCTTTCTCCAGATTCGATAGGATACGTCCGCGGCAGAACGGATAGCCGAAGCGGTCGATGAAGCCGCCGCAGGCCCCGGCATATTCAAAGCGGTCGCGCTCAGCCACGGAGCGGACCTTGGGCTGGCAGACGCCCGCCTCGGGATGCTCTTCCATGAAGCCGATCAGCGGCGAGAGCCATCCCTCCGTTACTTCCACATCGGAGTTGAGCAGCACGTAGTAATCTGCATCGATTTCACGCAGGGCGCGGTTGTAGCCGCCCGTGAAACCATAGTTCTGATCGAAGCAAAGCGTCCGGATATCCGGATGGTTTTCCTGCAGCCAGGCGACCGACCCGTCGGTGGAGCCGTTGTCAGCTACCACGATGAAAGCGCCGAACCCGGTGGTGCGGGCTTTGAGCACTGGCAGGTAATTCTGGAGCATTTTCAGCCCGTTCCAGTTGAGAATGACAACAGCAGTATCCATGGTCTTATCTTCTTTTGTTGCGTACCAGCAATTTGCAGAGCACCCGGGACAAGACCAGCAGGACCAGCGCGCCGCCAATCAGGATACTGAAATATACTTGTTCGCGGATCCGGTTGCGGAGCACCAGCACGTCCGGATCTTCCGCCAGAACGCCGCTCAGGTCGGCCTCGTCCAGTTCAAGATTGGCCCATTTGGCCACGATCATCCCGTCGTGGAAATACACGGCGCCGCCGTTGCTGCGGTTGAGGGTCATCAGTGATTTGCGGTCGGCCGTTACATAATCTTCTGTCGGACCGTAAATGACCGGTTCATGCCCCAGCTGTCGGGCTGCTTGGCAGAAGCGGTCGATCCTTGCCTGCTGCTCGGGTTTGAGCGCATCGGGGCTGTAAACTGTCACAGCCAGCACGGGCCCCTGCATTTGCTCCAACGTGAAATCCACCTGCGCCATCTTCGTGGAGCCGCCCACTTGTACGGTCTTGCTGTCGAGGTAGGTCCAGCTCTCATCGGGCAGGTTGTCGAGCGTAAACTCTTCGGTGTGACCGTCTTTCGTATAGATGAAGGTCGTTTCGAAACGCGCCTGGTTCTCTTGCGCCAGATCGTCGAGGCTGGTGCCCACGCTGTAGGCCGTAAAGTCGACCTGCGGGATGGTCGCGGCTGCCCGGACGGCGACGGAAAGAGCCAGAAGCACAAACAATCCGATGAAACTCCTTTCGAGAAGGGGCGTGGCAACGATCGTGGCCCGTTTGCGGCCCAGGAAGATCAGGATGGCCAGCACGAGCAGCACCACGTTCTTGAGGAAGGTCTGGGTGTTGGTCAGGTGGATCGCTTCCCCGAAGCAGCCGCAGTCACTGATCGGGTTGTAGAGCAAGAGATAGAGTGTCAGCAACGTGAACAGCGCGGTCAGGATCAGGGCGATCCACGCCACGATGCGGATGCGCAGGCCGCTGAGGACACAGATGCCGATGGTGAATTCCAGCGTCGAGAGGGCTATGCCGAGAGCCACGGATGCCTGCTCCAGGAAACCGAGGTGCATGAAGTCCAGGTATTCCTTCATAATCAATCCGGTACCGACCGGATCGATGAGCTTGAGCACGCCAGATACGATGAAGGTCAGGGCGAAGAGCACCCTGCAAAGGCCGCGGAGGAATCTCATAGGATTGCGTCGATTTCGTTTCGGATGCGTCGGAAAATATCCGCGGCGGGGAGCATGTGCCCTTCCGGATCGGCGCATTCGATTCGGAGGAAGGTCTTGTCGAGCGCGCATTGTTCCCGGTAGCGGTCCCGAACCCGCTCCTGGAAGGAAAGATCCGCTTCGTGGATGTCGGATTTACCCGCAAGATAGCTGCGGTCGCCTCCTTTGCGACTGCTGCGGAGCTTGGCATCGACGAACGTGAGAGGTACGTCGAGGAAAAGATTGAGCGTAGGGCGGGGGATCCCGAAACGGGTGTACTCGAGGTCGAAGATCCAGTCGCGCAGGGCATCGGCTTCCGCCTTGTCGGGCATCTTGGCGCACTGGAAGGCGATGTTGGAATAGACATAGCGGTCGAGCACGACCACGTGGCCCTGGTCCATCCAGCCGCGAATCTGGTCGCCGGCGTCCCTCCGGTCTTCGGCGAAGAGCAGGGCCACCAGCTGCGGATGCACCTGGTCGATGGCGCCGAAATCTCCCCGCAGGAATTTGGCGATGAGTTCGCCGTAGATGGGCGCGGTGTAGCGGGGAAAATGGAGATATTCCACTTTCCGCCCCAGCGAGGTGAAGTAGGCGGTGACCATCTTGAGCTGCGTCGATTTGCCGGCGCCATCCAATCCTTCGAGTACGATCAACATAAAATGTTATCTTTGTATCTGACTTGTAAAGTTAGAAAAATATGGAAAGCGGAACAACGAAAATCATGGGAATCGTCAATCTCAACGCCGACTCCTTTTACGAACCTTCCCGGGCCGCGACGGAAGCGGCATTCCGTCGCCGCGTCGACACGCTGCTTGCGCAAGGTGCTGACATACTGGATCTGGGTGCCGTGTCCTCTCGACCGGGAGCGGCAGACGTCGGGGCAGATGAAGAGTGGGTGCGGCTGGAGCCCGCCCTTGAGACCCTCAGGCGCCATTATCCCGGCGTCCCGGTTTCCATCGACACATTCCGCTCGTCGATCGTGGTGATGGCCTACCAGGCTTTCGGCCGTTTCTGGGTCAACGACATCTCTGCAGGCGAGTGGGATGAGGCCATGCTGCCAGTTGTCGGCCGGCTCGGCCTCCGCTATGTGGCCATGCACCATCAAGGGACGTTCGAGACGATGCACGACGACTATGTCTATGAGGACGTGGTGGAGAGTGTCAAACAGTTCTTCCGCGACTTCGCCGTCCGCGCGAAATCGGCCGGCGTCGCCGACTGGATCCTCGATCCCGGTTTTGGCTTTTCCAAAAGCGACCGGGACAACCAGACGCTCTTCGACCGGCTCGACGAACTCAAATCGTTCCGCCGCCCCATCCTCGTCGGTGTCTCCCGCAAACGCTTCATCTGGCGTCCCCGTCTCCTTACCCCCGCCACCTGCGACGCTGTCGTGCGCGAATACGAAGAACGCGCCGCTGCCATGGGCGCCGCAATCATCCGGACCCATCTGTAGCGGATTTCCGCTGATCCCGCCCTCCCGGTGCGCGAAGGGCCTTCTCCTGCTCACGGCGGCCTTCTATCACTGTCTCTGGTGAGTCAAACGGCCGTCCCTGCTCACAGCGGCCGTTTTCACGACCTTCGGTGAGCGAAACGGCCTCTCCGGCACACGGCGGCCTTCTTCAGCTGCCTCCGGTGAGTGAAACGGCCTCTCCGGCACACGGCGGCCTTCTTTCGGCGCCTCCGGTGAGTGAAACGACCATCTCTACTCACGGTGCCCCTCTTCACACACATCGGTGTGTAAACCGGCCTCTCCTACTCACCACTCGAGATAGCGGCTTTCTCCCATCGAGTGGCAGGTTTTCCCCATCGAGCGGCCGATGGGGTTTTCCTCGTCCAGGCCCGGGAGCCCCTCCTCAGGCTCCTGCGGGCCTGGACGGGAGAAAACCCGCTCCGCCCACGCATTGGCAACCACCTCAACCACCTCCG
>JAEEOM010000071.1 GCA_016284265.1 Bacteroidales bacterium
GCCCAGAACCCGAAAGCCTGTGCGATCAACTCCGCGCTCGAGGTCGATCTTACCGGGCAGGTCTGCGCCGATTCCATCGGCGAGATGATCTTTTCGGGTGTCGGCGGCCAGCACGACTTCATGTACGGCTGCTCGTTGTCGGAAGGCGGCAAGTGCTTCATCGCTCTGCCATCGCGCACGAACAAAGGCAAGGGAAAGATTGTCCCGACGCTCACACCGGGTGCCGGCGTGGTGACGACCCGTTTCCAAACCCAATACGTGGCCACGGAATGGGGCATCGCCTACTTGCGCGGAAAGAACCTGGCGCAGCGCGCCAAGGCGCTGATCGCCATCGCCCACCCCGACGACCGGGAAGAACTGGAGAAAGCCGCCTGCAAGCGCTTCGGCTACAGCTTCTTAAGGCTTAAATAACGAAGAGACGTCCTGCTAGCGGAGAATCCGCAGGCAGAGCATCGTCAGATCATCGCTCGGCTCAGCGCCGGCCACGTGGGCAGCCACGGCCGCGCTGAGCCGTTCTACCATAGAGCGGGAATTCTCGAATGGTCCGGAAGCCAGACAGGCCAGCATCCGGTCGTTGCCGAACTGTTCGTGGGCGTCATTCTCCGCCTCATTGAGTCCATCGGTATAGAGGAACAGGATCTTGTCGCGCATATCCTCGATCCGTTGGCCCTCATACGCGAATCCGCCTAAAACGCCGACCGCAGTGTTCGGCAGGCAGTCGAGGAAAGCGGGGGCCTTGTCAGGGCCGTCCAGGAGCACAGGGGCGTTGTGCCCGCAATTGCAGTATTCCATCACACCGGTGGAAAGGTCGACGGCAGCCAGAAACATCGTGACGAAAATCATCTGTTCGTTCTTTTCGGCAACCGTATCGTTGATCCGGCTGGCAATGACGGCCGGCGACAGGTCCTGCCGGGCCAGGACGCGGAACATGGCACGGGCCACGGACATGAGCAGGCTGGCCGGAACGCCCTTGCCGCTCACGTCACCGATACACAGATAGAGTTTACTACCCTGGACGAAACAATCGTAAAGGTCGCCGCCCACTTCGCGGGCAGGAACCATCGAGGCATAGAGATCTACTTTCTTATCGAGATTGAAATCGTGCGGGACCATGCCCATCTGAATATTGCGCGCAATCTGGAGCTCCCGCTCCATCCGCTCGCGGGAGGCCGTGGACCGCGTCAGTTCTTCGATGTGCCGGATCAGGGAAGACTGCATGTTTCCGAAAGACTGGCTCAACAGGCCGATCTCGTCGCTTCGCCGCCTGACGGGCATCGGGCGATCGAAGTTGCCGGAAGCGATATAGTCGGCCTCTTTCGCCAACTTTCCGAGCGGCGCCAGCTGGTGACGGATCAGAAGCACGGAAAGCAAGAACACCAGCAGCAAGCCTGCGATCAGGATAAAAATGATATTGCGTTGCAGTCGGTCATATCCGCCATAGATATCGGCCTCCGGACAGAAAATGGCAATGCTCCATCCTGTGGTCGGAATGGGCCTGTAAAAGACATAATAGTGCTGGCCGTCCAACTGGATTTCCTGCTTTCCGCTCTCCTGTCTGCCCATGGACTCTCCCAGCTTCGCCAACGCGGGAACAGACAGTTCTTCCGCATCCGTGAAAACGGAATGGGCCATCAACTTGTCCGGGTCCGGATGGACCAGATACTCCCCGTCCTCCCCCAGCAGGACGCAGTAGGCATTCGGGTAGGGTTTGACATCATACAGGGCTTCTGACAGTTTCTTCAGGGAAAGGTCGAGGGTAATCACGCCGGCGAAGACACTGTTGTCCTGCATGATCGGTTTGCAGTACGAGATCAGCATCTCGATGCCTTTCCCCTCAATGTCCGTCGTGTCGAGGTAGGGCTCCGTCCAGCAGTCATACCCCAGCCGTTTTGAATACAGATACCATTCCTTGTCGAAATAGCGGTATTCGTCGGAGCCTTCCTGTTCCCATTCGACTTTTCCATCCTCACCCGGCCAGGAGAAGATGGAGTAATACTCGCCCTTTGACGGGAAAAAGCCAGGTTCAAAGGAGACGGAACAGCCGTTCAGGGCCTCGTTGTACCGGATGGTGTTGTTCGAATGGGAAACCATCATGTCCGGCTTGTCAAGATCGCGGTCGACGAACAGAGAAAGGACATGGGCCGTACGTTCGACATCGTCTAGGATGTCATCCAGTCGCAGAACCGCATTTTCCAGGACCTGCCCGGCGTCCTCATCGACTTCTTCGCGGACGCCGTTATGCCACACCCTGGAGATGGAAATGACGACCCAGAGGAGCAGAAACGCAGCAGCCAGAACAACCCACAGACTCAGCCGGGCGGAGAGTGATTGACGCATTTTCGCTTATTTTTCGTAAAATTACAAAAAAAAACTAACTTTGTTAAGTTAACGTTAATGATGCCTTTTACTATGAATCTTGTCTTTGAGAAAGAACTGGTTCAGTTGATCATCCGCCTGGCAGCGGCGGCCATCCTGGGCGCCGCCATCGGCTATGAACGGGAATTCCGGGGAAAGGGCGCCGGCGTGCGCACCCACATGCTCGTAGCCATAGGCGCCTGCCTCTTCATGCTGATTTCCAAATATGGCTTCGCAGACGCTGCACGTTTCGATGCTGCCCGAGTCGCCGCAGGCGTTGTTTCCGGCATCGGTTTCCTGGGCGGAGGTCTCATTATCAAGAGCAAATCGAACTTCATCACTGGCCTCACCACCGCGGCCGGTCTTTGGGTCACCGGCGCCATCGGTATGGGCGCGGGCAGTGGCATGGTACTGATGGCAGTCATCTGCACCGCACTGGTCATCATCTGCATGGAAATCCTCAATGCCTGCCATTTCCGGCTGGGTTACCATCAGATTACGGCCGTGTTTTCCTCGGATGACCAGAAAGTCCTCGAAGAAGCCATCCAGCAATTGGGGAAACAGGTAAAACACCTCTCTTTCTCCAAGCAGGCAGAACGCTACAAGGTAGAAACCATGCTCCGAATCTCCAAAAAGGAAAAACCTTTCGAACTGCTCAAGCGTCTGTCCTCTTTCCCAGGCGTTCAACTGGAAAGCGTAGAGTAGGTCCTACTCGCTCCAACGGACCGACTGGATGGCCATCGGCGGAACCTTGCAGGTGACGGAATGCTTTTCCGTCGTGAAGACGACCCTGGCTTCCACAGCATTCTCATTGAGCAGCAGCACGCCATAAGATCCGTCCGGATTGCGGTACCACTGATACGTGAGGCCTCGGTTGGAATAACCTTTCGTTCCCAGCCGGACGGCGCCGGGCTGCAGTACCTTGGAACAGTGCGCGACCTGGTAGTATTGGGAATTACGGGTCAGTGAACCATAAGAATAGGTGGACGATGAAATGGTCACACCGCCGTAACAAGTCGAACATCCGCCAGGACGGTACGGACTGCGCTTGTCGTCGAGCATCAGGTTCCAGTACGTGACCCCTTTTCCCCAACGCGAGAGCGTGCCCAGGAAGATTTCCCGGAAATCGTCGATCAGGCACTTTTCATAGTTGTAGTTCCAGGTTCCGATAGAGGCCTCCGTAAAGAAGATATCCTTG
>JAEEOM010000004.1 GCA_016284265.1 Bacteroidales bacterium
TATAACCTGGCGGATACTTTCTTTATCGGGCAGATCAATACCCAGTCGGTGGCGGCTTTGGGCATCGTGTTCTCGTATATGGTGCTTATCCAGTCGGTCGCCATTTTCTTCGGGCAGGGGTCGGGTAATTATATCTCGCGGGCGCTGGGCCGGCGGGAGACGGCCGACGCCGAGGAGATGGCCGCTGTGGGGCTGGTCTCTTCCGTCCTGACGGGCGTCGTGCTCGCTGCGCTCAGTTTCCTGCTGATGCGGCCGATTCTCTCGTTGCTGGGCTCTACGGAAACCATTCTGCCGTATGCCTGCGATTATTTCCGCTTCATCCTGATGGGCACGCCCTTCATTATGGGCACGTTCACGCTCAACAACCAGATGCGTCACCAGGGCAATGCGATGCTTTCGATGATCGGCATCGTGTCGGGTGCGGTGCTGAATATCGCCCTCGATCCGATCCTGATTTTCGGCTTCGGCCTGGGTATCCGCGGTGCGGGCATGGCGACAGCCATCTCGCAGGCTGTGGGCTTTCTGGTGATTCTGAGCATGGTGGGGAAGCGGGGAACGCTTTCTATCAAGCTTTCCCATTTCAAACCGACTTTGCGGCGGTATCACGACATTTCCGCCGGCGGCCTGCCTTCGCTGGCCCGGCAGGGGCTGATGAGCCTGTCGGCCATCTGCCTCAATCAGCTGGCCTCCCACTACGGCGATGCTGCCATCGCGGCGTTTTCGGTGGTGAGCCGCATCATGATGCTGGCTTGCGCCGCGATGATCGGCTACGGGCAGGGATTCCAGCCTGTTTGTGGATTCAATTATGGGGCGGGACTCTTCGACCGGGTCCGGAGGGCATTCTGGCATAGCTGCAGCGTTTCGACGGTGTACTGTACCGTGTTGGCCCTGTTGGGCTGGATCTTTGCGAGCCCGCTGGTCGCCCTGTTCCGGGCCGACGATCCCGAGGTAATCCGGATCGGCAGCGAAGTACTTCGTTATCAGTGCTATAGTTTCCCGTTGGTAGGCTTCATCACGCTGGCCAACATGTATCTTCAGAACATCCGCAAGACGATACCGGCCATCATCATGGCCTCGGCCCGTCAGGGAATCTTCTTCCTGCCTGCGCTCTTCGCCGGCCATGCCCTCTGGGGTTTCTTCGGCGTGGAAATCGCCCAGATGCTCGCCGATATCGGCTCTTTCCTGTTCGCCGTCCCCTTCGTCCTGTACGCCCTGAAGGAGATGGACCGTCAACCGATTGCGCGATGAGCCGTGTCCGTCCTTTGTCGCCCGTCCGTCCCATCGATTCCCCCGAGGCGATGGTCGCCGCCATCCGCCACTTCGGCATCCTGCCGTTCTTCCGTTGCGGCGTGCCGGGCTGGTCGGTCGAAGAATTGAC
Organism: Bacteroidales bacterium; assembly: GCA_016284265.1. GTDB lineage: Bacteria > Bacteroidota > Bacteroidia > Bacteroidales > UBA932 > Cacconaster. Next base: position 1,379 of record JAEEOM010000004.1, read on the forward strand.
CGCGCCGGGCTGCTGGTTCAGCGATGAGGAGGATACCTTTCTCGGCCCCTGGGACTGGAAGATCGATGCGGTCCGCGAAGGCGACATCGCCTACGGCAAGTTCCTCGGCGGCAAGGCGGCCTTCGCGACGGTTGAATGGTATCGCGAACTGATGAACTGGCGCCGCAACCAGCCCCGCTGGCGGTTGGCGCTCGGCGAACGCGGCAAAGCCGCGACGCAGAACGACAAACTGATGAAAGTCCTCGCTCCGCTGGCCCTCGATGCCATTCATGCGGCAGGCGCTTTGGAAATGAGAGAATTGCGCATCCTCTGCGGCCAAAAGATTACGCCGGCTCAGTTGAAATCGCTCGGTGCCCGTTATCGGCCGATACTCACGCCGGCCGTCAAGAAAAACGTGATGGACAGTGTCATCCAGTTCCTTCAGATGGGTACCTGGACCGTCATCGGCGACTTTGAACGTGTCTATCGCGGTCCGGAGCTGACCTACCGTGGCTGGCAGCGCGCCTCCAATACCACGCCCGACGACCTCTTCGCCGTTCCCATCCTTCCCACCGCCACATCACTCTCCAACGCCGATCCGCTCGCTACGGCCCTGACGCCCGCCGCCTCTCGTGCTAAACTTATCGACCACATCCGGGAATTCTTCCCGGAAGCGGACCACAAAGTGCTCGAGAAACTCATTTGACGGTCGGCAGGCGAAGGTTTACAGCCTTCTCACCGGGAAGGTGAAATAGGTGTCAGGGTAGGGTTCGTCTTTGAGGATGAAGTGCCACCACTCTTCGGTGATGGGCTTGAAGCCATACTTGAGCATCAGGGTGCGGAGGAGCATCCGGTTGGCGTATTGCTCTTCTGTGATGGTCGATTTGTGGTCGGGGTGCGATTCTTCGCCGAACCAGTCGAAGCCGTAGCCCATGTCGATGTCGCGGCCGGTTTTCATGTCCACGAGCGTGAGGTCGACGACCGAGCCGCGGGAGTGGCCGCTGCGACGCGCGATGTAGCCCTGGTCGAAGACAACGTCTTTGTCGAGGTAGGGATAGAACCAGCGTTTGGTCAGGGTATCGGCGACGTTTTCTCCCCAGCGGCAGAAATGGTCGACAGCCATCTGCGGGCGATAGGTGTCCCAGATTTTGAGGCGGTAGCCGAGCGATATGGCTTCGTCGCTCACGGCCTTGAGCGCTTGCGCGGCCTCGCGGGTCATCAGTGCGATCGGCTCTTCGTATCCGTCCACGCGTGTGCCCACGAAATTGAAGGTGCTGTAGTAGCGGATTTCCAGAATGACATCCGGCACGATGTCGGTCAGGACGACGAATCCGCTGGGATCAGCGGCGTTCTGCGAACGGCCTTCCGTGCGGGTGACCGGGCGGCTGGCACCACAGGACAGCAGGAGGAATGCGAGGGTGGCCAGGCAGCCGGCCACTTTGAGGGAGGAGCGGTTTTTCTTCATGGCGGACATCATTTCCTGCAAAATTACGAAATTCGATGTATCTTTGTTAACGCATAATCGATTCAATCATGGAATTGCATACCGGAATCCAAGGAGTACAGCATTGTCTCGTCACCCCCGAGGTGACGGCTGACCGGGTCGGCAGCGGCAGTGTCAAGGTGTTTGCCACGCCGATGATGGTCGCCCTCATCGAAAAGACATGCCTCAAGAGTGTCGAACCCTATCTGGCGGAAGGACAGGGGACTGTCGGGACGCATATCGACGTGTCGCATTCGGCAGCCACGCCGCTGGGCATGACCGTTACTGCAGAAAGCGAGTTGGTGGAGATTGACCGCCGCCGCCTGGTTTTCCGCGTCGCCGTCCATGACGAACGCGGTCCCGTCGGCGCCGGCACCCACGAAAGGTTCCTCATCGACATTGAGAAATTCCAGGCCAAGGCTGAAAGCAAGTAAATCATTCAAATCATATTAGGTCAAATCAAAAGCGCTCAAACCATGAAAAAGTATTTCTTCCTGCTGCTGGTTTTTGCTTTCCTGCCAGTCCTGCTGCACGCAAACGGCGATCCTGTGATCAGTTATTCCGCCTGGATCCGTTCCTGCAATCCGATTCCGCTCAAAGTGACGGAAGTCCAGGTTGTCCGGGAAGATCTTGATATCAATGTCGGCATGCCCTTCACTTCCGTCCGGGTGGCCTACCGGCTGAAGAACAATTCCAAGAAGCCCATCCACGTGGATTACGGTTTCCCGGTGGATTTCGGCGGTACGGCGAAAGGGGATTATGGGTTTGAGGGCGATGATATGACCGAAGACCTCCACGAAGTGGGTGTGGCCGACCGTGCCGGCCGGAGC
>JAEEOM010000072.1 GCA_016284265.1 Bacteroidales bacterium
TCCTCCAGAACAAGAACGCCATGCCGCGATTTGGGAAGGAATACACGCAGTCGCTGAGCGGCTATGTGAACGGCGTGCTGGGCAGGAGCCGGAGCGCGACAATCTGTTTTGCGGCGCCCAGTTTAGGATACACCCAGATTGCGGAGCTCGACTCCACGGCTTATTTCGCATTGAACGGTCTCGATTTCCCGGAAAGCACGCAGTTCCTCGTCGGGGCGCAGGGCAATGGCAAGGTTTTCAGGAAATGGTATATGCCCATCCTGAATCCCGATTATTTTGCGGCGTCATTCCAACCGGTCCATTATCTGGAGTATGCCGGCTATTCGCCCGAATACGGAGAGCTGGCCCGCCGCAGCTATGCCACGACCGACGGCTCACTGGTCTATACCCTGGCGCCTGCACGCATCGAGGCTCCGCGTACCTTCCGTCTGTCGCCCTATCCCGACGATACGTTCAACCGCAATCAGTATCGCGACGAGAAGATGCTGCAGCCCTATGCTGACTACGACCTGTTGTCTTATATCTTTGGAACCTGTCCGGAACTGCAGCACAATGCGGGCCGGCGGATGGACGAACGGATGCGCGGCGCATCGGCGAATCACCGGATCGCCAATGTCTTTGTCAACGGAGTGCCGTACGACCTGGAAGAATTGCGTACCCTGCGGGTGTCAGATGTGCAGGCGTTTGTCTATATTGAAGGAATGGGAGCGGCCAAGTACAATTTTGCGCAAGCTGAATCCGGTGCCGGACATACGCCGCCGGCCATCCTGATCGCGGTGCGCTATCCCGAGCATTCGGCTGCCAATGTTACGGCGGAGCGTCCGCTCGGCTGGCAGCGTCCCGTCAGCTTCTATGCGCCGAAATACGAAAGTGCCGCCTCGAAAAAGCGCTTTGAGCCGATGCGTCCGACGCTGCACTGGGAGCCGGAATTCCGGGTCGTGAACGGACAGGCGCGGGTGTCGTTCTACAGCTCCGACCATACGTCGCCCTGGCGTTTCGTGCTGGAAGGAATCAGCGACGGAGGCCGTCCGGTATCTGTCAACATTTTAATGAACGACGGCCGATGAAGACACGCCTATCTTTCATAATGGCTGGGCTGGTCTTGCTGCTTGCGGTTTCCTGCGGCAGCGGCGGGTCAAGGGCGTCCCTTGCACAGGAAGGGTTTGCGCAGGGTGAGCAACAGATGGCGGAGGGCAGGTACGACGAGGCCGTTCTTTCGCTGACGCAGGCCGGAGAGGCCGCCGCCCGTATGCACGAGGATGCTTTTCTGGGCCGGATCCTTCTCGCCCTTTCGGATGCCTATGCCAATACCTGTTTCTTTGCCGAGGCGCTTGCTTCGGCCGACAGTGCCGGGGCTGTTTTCACGCGCCTGGCCGACTCCAGGATGGCCGGTGCAGCGATATACCGGATGGCACGTGCCCGGGTCGGCCTGGAAGATTTCACGGCGGCAGATTCCTTATATATGGTTTTGCTGACTGAACGCAGCTTGCCCGAGGCGGATTTGCCCTGGATGCTTGCCGATGCAGCCTTGCTGTCCGTGCAGGATCTTGACGATCCGGACCGGGCCGTCTCTCTCTTCGAGGAGGCACTGGCCCTGACGGATGTGATGGACAGTCCGGATCATTGGGGCGCGTATGCGTATGCCTTGGCCACCACGGGCGAAAAGGTGCGCGCTGAGACTGTTTTCAAAGATATGGTTTCATCGGGGTGGGCGGAAAGCCCTGCATATCAGGTCTGGAAAAGCCGGACCCTCGCCTTGCAGGGCGATTATCGGACGGCGTTCGACCTGCTCGAACAGGCCGCTCGACGTCAGCGCAGCGGCCTGCTGCGGATGATCCGTCAGTCAGCTGTCCGGGCCCAGCGCGATTATTATGCGCTGGAGAATGAACGGATCAAGGCCCGTGACCGGTCGATGGGCATCATCGGCGGCCTGGTGCTGTTGCTTCTGCTGCTGTTGCTTGCGGCGGCTATCCTTTTGTTCCGCCGTCGTGACCGGAAGAATCGATTTGAGCGGGCTGCACTGCTCGACTGGGCATCTTCGATCGAGAACCAGCGCGATGAACTCTCGTTGTCGCAGGCCCGCCTGCGTTCCGATTATGCCAAACTGTATCAGTCCTATTTCCAGAAAGTGGGCCGGATCAGCGAAATCGTGCAGAATTCTCCCGACAGGGAACGGGGCGTGTATTATCAGCTCAGCCAGTTGATCAAGGATATCCGGCTCGACAAGCGGGGCCAGAAACAGTTCGAGGCAATGATTAACCGTGACCTGGGCGGCGTGATGGCCCTCTTTCGCGAGGATTTCCCTTCCTATCAGGAAGATACGTTCCGTTTTATGAGCTACGTTTTCGCCGGTTTCGATGCTGCGACCATCCGCCTGCTGATGGACATGGCTTCCGATGCCGCCGTCCATACCAAGAAAAGTGGCATCAAGAAGGCCATCCTTTCCTCGGATTCGTCGCACCGTGACCAATACCTGATGCTGTTATGAGACGAGGGATGGGGAAATATTGGATTTTGGCGGTGCTGCTGCTCGGGCTGCCTTCCCTGCTTTTCGCCCAAAGGCACTCGTATCTCGAATGGCAGATGAAGCAACTGAACCAGACCCCTTCGGTGCAGTATCAGAAGGAAAAACTGGAATGTATCCCCATCAACGATACAACCATTTGCATTTATTCGCCGGATCGGGCTTTCCTTTATCTGGGTTCGGGTTCCGAATCCAAATCCGGCCGGAATGCTTTTGCCGACGGATATGGCATCGCCCGCTATGTTATTCCCGATGCGGCATCCGGGGCTTTGCAGGTGGAGTATTCCATTTGCCCCTGGAAGCGCGGTTCCCGACATGGCGAAGGCCTGGCTCGAACACCCGACGGCGCGATCCTCAAGGCGAAATGGACCTGGGACCAACTCAAGGGCGTTTCGGAAGAAACGCCGTCCGAAGCTGAACTGGCGGAGTTCAACCTGCGTCTCACCCGTCTGGAAGCCGTGATGCGGCTGCTGGGCTGGAACCGGAAGTGACGGAGATGTTTGCTACTCGAGGCTGAAACGCCAGAGCCGGGAGTGGCGGGGACCGTCACCGGTGTTAAAGACGACCCAGGCGTAGCCGTCTTTCAGGCAGATGCCTTCGGGTTCATCGTCCAGGTCGGTGACGTTCTTGCTCAGGACAATCTTTTTCTGATCGAGATCCACCACATGCACGAACAGTTCGTGGGGCTTGTAGCCGTCAGGCAGATAGGCGTAGCGGCCACGGACGATGCTGCCCTGCCAGATGTTGATGCCGCTGTCGATCCGGGTGACGTCCAGCACGTCCGTGTCGGTCAGGTGCACTTCGCCGTTGGCGTCGGAATCTGCCAGCTTCGGCAGCCGGAACTTCTTGAGCAGTTTGTAATCTCCGTTGCGTCCGCCGTAGGTGTAGATGAATCCGTTTTCAGCGTCGAGA
>JAEEOM010000073.1 GCA_016284265.1 Bacteroidales bacterium
ACGAAACCCGCGACGACCTCCTCCCCGAGGACGAGCAGCAGGAGATGTTCGAGCATTTCCGGCTGGAGGCCGACCGCGGCCAGAGCCCGCTGCGCATCGACAAATACCTCGCCGACCATCTCCAGGATACGTCGCGCCACCGCGTCCAACTGGCCATCGACGCCGAATACGTCCGGGTCAACGGGCAGGTCGTCAAGGCGAGCTACAAAGTACGCCCACTCGACGTGATCACGCTCGAGATGCCCTACCAGCGGCGGGGCGTCGAAATCAAGCCCGAGCCCATTCCGCTCAACATCGTCTATGAAGACGACGACCTGCTGGTCGTCAACAAGCCCGCCGGCCTGGTGGTCCATCCAGGCCACGGCAACTACAGTGGCACGCTGGTCAACGCCCTGGCTTATTACCTGGGCAAGGAACCTGTTCCCGGAGAGACCGACGAACGCCTCGGGCTGCTGGTCCACCGCATCGACAAGGACACATCCGGCCTGCTCGTCGTGGCCAAGACCGATGCAGCCCAGATCGACCTGGCCCGCCAGTTCTTCCACCATACCATCGAGCGCCGATACTGGGCTGTGGTGTGGGGCAACATCGCCGAAGACGAAGGCACCATCGATGCGCCCATCGGGCGAGACCCGAACGACCGGCTGCGCTTCCGTGTCTGCGCCGACGAAACAGTGGGCAAACATGCCGTCACGCATTTCCGCGTTTTGGAGCGGTTCGGCTATGTGACACTGGTCGAATGCCGTCTGGAGACCGGACGCACCCATCAGATCCGCGTCCATATGAACCACATCGGGCATCCCCTGTTCAACGACGCCCGCTACGGCGGCGACCGCATCCTGAAAGGGACCCTCTACACCAAATACAAGCAATTCATTGACAACTGCTTCTCTCTTTGTCCCCGACAGGCGCTCCACGCCAAGACGCTGGGTTTCATCCACCCCATCACAAAGAAAGAGATCTCGCTCGACAGCGAGATCCCTTCCGATATGGCGGCGCTGCTGGAAAAATGGCGGCGCTACGCCGGTTCCAATGTCCTCGAAGAGGAATAAGATGCCCGTTCAAGCCGGGCATGACGCAGGCTAGAAGCGGCGTCCGCCACCCCATCCGCCGGGGCCGCGTCCGGGGCCGCCGGGACCATGACCTGGGCCGCCGGGGCCGCGCATGCCGCCGCGCTGACCACCGAAGTTGCCGAAGCGGTAGGTCAGACTGGCCATGATATAGCGGCCAAGCGTATTGTTCTGCGTGTCCTGCACGTAGTTGTCGGTAGTCATGCGATAAGTGTTGCGCGACTGGTTCAGGATGTCGTACACCTTCACGGCCAAGGTGAAACGGTTCTTGAAGATCTGCTTGCTGATCTCGGCGTTCCACACGAGTTTCGGATCGTTGTAGCCCGCGTTGTAGCCGTTGTAGAAGGTATAGCGGGCATCCGTGGAGATATTGATCACATCGGGAATCTTGGCGATGAAGCGGCCGTCCACATTGCTCGTCCAGGTCGCGGGATTGTTTTTGCTGATCGTGTACCAGGACTGAGAGAAGCGGGTACCGCCGCCTACCGAGGCCTCGACGATGTCGTCGCGGTACACGACACGGAGGTTTTCACCGACAGAAACCGTCTGGTTGCCGTTCTGCGTATAGTTGGCGATATTCAGATAGGAGCGTTCATCCTTCGCGTCAATGCTGGCGTCACCTACCAGCGAAACGCCGGTGGAATAATTGGCATTGGTAAACGACATGACCGAGAACTTGCTCTTGCCGATCGGCGTGTTATACATGACGAACGCGCGGGTGGACCAGGCACCTTTGTCGTTGTTCATCGGCACGGTGTACTGCACGCCGTTGCCGTCGTACCAGCTGGCATTGACGATGTTGTTGGTCCGGTAGCTGAAGTTCACGTTGGCGTTGAACGAGGCGTAGGTCTTCATGTTGGTGTTGTTGAACATCATGAAGAAGTTGTGTGAGAACGAGGGGTTCAGGCCCATGTTGCCGAGGGTCACACGCTGCGGGTTGGAGTTGTCGGGCACCGGCATCATCTGGTTGAGACTCGGCTGGCTGCTCTGACCGCGGTAGTTGAGGCGAAGCATCCGGTAGTCGCTGAAGTTGAAATCGATGCGGGCGTTCGGCGACCAGTTGAGGACCTTGAGCGTCAGGGTCGTATCGATGCCGCCCCGTTTCGTCTGGTTGATGGTGGTCTGCGGCTGCAGGCTGGCGCCCACCGTGATGTTGTATTTCTCTTCCTGCTTGCGGAAATTGATGCCGGCATTCTGGCGGTGTACCTGGTTGGAAATGTTGCTGCTATAGTATTCATCCAGCACATCGTAGCCATTGACACCCCTGTCGTAGGTATTCTTGGTCGAGGTATTCTTACTGTAATTGTAGGAATAGTTGGCCTCCAGGAAGAAATTCTTGCCGAGGGGTTCCGTATAAGAAATGCGGCCGTTGGCGCTCATCGACTTCGATTCCGTGAGGTACTTCTGGTCGATGACGGTGGAATCGGTCCAATACACGGGGCGGCCGTCCAGATAGGATTCCCCGATAACGTCATAGGTCCGGGTCACCGACTGGTTGTAGCCTTCCATGTCGCTGTTGTTGAAACCATAGCGGGCGTTGACCGACAAGGTGCGCCCCGGCTTGCCCAGACGCTGGCGCCACAGGATGCGGCCGTTTGCCCGCTGACTGTGACTGTCGCCGAAGGAGGCGCTTTGACCGTCGTTGACCTTGTCAATGCTGCCGTTGGTGCCACGATCCGTGGAAAAAGTGCTGCGGTCTTCGAAATCGCCCCAGCCCAGGTTGAAATTCGGCTCGAACAACAGCGAGGTGTTCTTGGAAATCTTCCAGTCGGCGCGGGCACCGGCGCGGACGCCCCAGGTGCTGGTACGGGTAAAGCCGTTGTCGGCGGTATAAAGCGTGGAACCGTCTTTCTGATAGGTCTCACGCGCGGTCTTCTCCTCGACGTAACGTTCATTGCCGTTGAACATCGCATTGCCTACGATTTCAGACCGGTCTTTCCAGGTATAGCCACCGTTGAAGCCGGCCATGTAGGAGCTGGAGATGCCGTTGCCGCCCCAGCCGCCGCCCTGGCCGCCCTGGCCGCCGCGGAATCCACCACCGCGCATGCCGCCCATGGCGCTGGCCGCCATGTCGTTGAAGCCACGGTTGTTGGTGTTGTTGGCGTTGCCGATAAAGGCCAGTTGTTTGTTCTCCGTAAAGTTGGCGACCATCGCCGCTGCCTGGTAACGGGGATCGTTGACTGCGCCCTGCCCTTGTAGGTCGTATCCGCCGCCACCCATCAGGTTGCCGAACCAGCCGTTCATCATACCCTTGCGGATACCCAGGTCAAGCACGGTCTCTTCCTCGCCGTCGTCAATGCCGGTGAATTCGGCTTGCTCCGACTTCTTGTCCACCACGCTGACGCGTTCGATGATATTGGCCGGCAGGTTCTTGCTGGCGATCGAAGGATCATCGAGGAAGAACTGTTTGCCGTCAATCTGGATCTTATTGATGGTCTTGCCGTTGGCCGTGATTGTACCGTCAGACGACACCTCCACGCCCGGGAGTTTCTTGAGCAGGTCCTCGAGCACGTCGTTGTCGGCCGACTTGATCAGGGTCACGTTGTGGGTAATCGTATCTTTCTTGACGGTGATGGGGTTTCCGACATCGGTCACCGTGGCGCCTTCCAGGAAATTGGCCTGAACGGCCATCTCTTTCGTGCCGAGGTCGACGTTCTGGCGGATGTCGAGCGTCTCGCTATAGTCGTCGTATCCCATCAGCATGGCGGAAACCTTGTACTTGCCGGCCGGAATTCCCTTAATCTCGGCCTTGCCTTCGCCATCGCTCTGGGTATACTTGAGCACCTCGGTCTTGCCGTCGGGCGTGACCGCCACCGTAGCGTAACCGACCGGTTCTTTCGTTCCCTTGTCGACCAGTTTGATTTTCAGATTGTAATTCTGGGCTTGCGCACCGAAGGCCGCCCCCACGAGAAGCAACACGAGTAAGGCTGCCTTGCAAAAACGATATTTCATGTAAAATTGTCACAAATAATTTTCAACGGTTTTTAGACTCTCGCGCACGCGAAAGGTTAAAACCGTGTGTAACTTTTTTCGCTTATTTTTTCTCCGGACTGACGCCGCCGCTGACTCGTCCCGGATGGGCTTCAATAAAAGATTTCCAGTTTTTGGAGGACGCCGTATCGACGAGCGGGCTGGTGAGCTGGTAGAAATGGCACATGGCGATAGCCAGCGCGTCGGACGCATCGAGGAACTTGGCGTCGAGCGTCGTCTTCAAGGTCTTCTCCATCAGCAGTTTGACCTGTTCCTTCGAGGCGTCGCCACGGCCCGTGATGGCCATCTTCACCTTGCGGGGCGCATACTCGAACACGGGAATCTGGCGATGCAGGCCCGCGGCGATGGCTGCGCCCTGCGCCCGGCCCAGTTTGAGCATCGACTGGACATTCTTGCCGTAGAAAGGCGCTTCGATGGCCAGGTCATCGGGCGCATAGCGGTCCATCAAGGCCCCTACTCCTTCGAAAATGCGGCTCAGCTTGAGGAAATGATCCTTCTCTTTCCGCAGGTCGATCACCCCCATGTCCACATAATGGACGCTTTTCCTGTCCACAAGAATGACCCCGTAACCAAGGATGTTGGTTCCGGGGTCAATGCCGAGGATGATCCGCTGCTGCGCTTCCATCATCAGATAAGGTCGAAGCCCGTGTACTTGCGCAGCACCTCAGGCACGACGATATGACCGTCAGCGGTCTGGTAGTTCTCGATGATGGTCGCGAGAATGCGCGGCAGGGCCAGCGAGCTTCCGTTGAGCGTATGCGCCAGCTGCGTCTTGCCGTTTTCATCCTTGTAGCGGAGTTTCAGGCGGTTGGCCTGATACGATTCGAAGTTCGACACCGAACTGACCTCCAGCCAGCGTTGCTGCGCGGCGGAGAACACCTCGAAGTCGTAGGTAATGGCGGAGGTGAAACTCATGTCGCCGCCGCAGAGCCGCAGAATGCGGTACGGCAGGCCAAGACCCTGGACCAGCGTCTCCACATGGGCAACCATCTCGTCGAGGGCGGCATAGGAGTTCTCGGGGAGCTCGAGGCGGACGATCTCCACCTTGTCGAACTGGTGCAGACGGTTCAGGCCGCGCACGTCCTTGCCGTAGGAACCGGCCTCGCGGCGCCAGCACGGCGTATAGGCTGTCATCTTCACCGGGAAATCCTCCCGTTTGAGGATCACATCCCGATAGATATTGGTCACGGGCACTTCGGCCGTCGGGATCATATAGAAACCGTCGAGCGGAGCAAAGTACATCTGTCCTTCCTTGTCGGGCAACTGGCCGGTACCGAAACCGGAGTCGGCGTTGACCATATACGGCGGCTGGTATTCCAGATAGCCGGCGTCGGTGTTCTTCTCGAGGAACCAGGAGATGAGCGCCCGCTGGATCTTGGCACCTTTTCCCTTATAGACCGGGAATCCGGCGCCCGTGAGCTTCACGCCCAGGTCGAAATCGATGATGTCGAGATTCTTGACCAGTTCCCAATGCGGAAGTGCATGCTCGGGCAGATGAGGTTCGGGGCCACCCCGCTTGACGACGAGGTTGTCTTCGGCCGTCCGGCCTTCGGGAACCAGGGCGCACGGCAGGTTCGGCAGCAGCACCACCAGTTCCTGCTGTTTCTTTTCCGCCTCGGCCATCTGGGTTTCCAGCGACTTCGATTTTTCCTTCAGGGCCGCCACGGCCTGCTTCGCCGCTTCGGCTTCTTCGCGCTGCCCTTGTTTCATCAGGCCACCGATTTCAGCGGCCTTGGCCTTCTGCTGTGCCAGGCAGGCGTCGAGTTCGGTCTGCGCCGCACGGCGCTGCCGATCCATATCGAGAATTTGATAGACGATCTCTTTGGCATCGAAATGCTTGACCTGCAAGCGCTCGATTACGAATTCCGGATTCTCCCGGAGGAGTTTGAGGGTTAACATCTGTCCGATATTTAGTTTATCCTGCAAAAGTATAAAAAATAACCTATGTTTTTCGTAAATTTGTGAGACAAATACCGAATGAATATGAAACGTACGCTCTTCCTCTCCCTGCTTGCCGTCTGCCTGCTGGCACCGGCCATCCAGGCGTCGGCCTGCACCAACATCATCGTAACCAAGGGCGCTTCCGCCGACGGCTCCTGCATGGTCAGTTACCTGGCGGACTCCCACCAGCTCTACGGAGAGCTTTATTACTGGCCCGCCGCCAATTGGCCGGCCGGCTCGATGACCGATATTTACGACTGGGACAGCGGCCGCTACCTGGGCCGCATCCCGCAGGTTCCGCATACTTTCCAGGTAACCGGCAACATCAATGAGCACCAACTCATCATCGGTGAGACAACCTTCGGCGGCCGGGAAGGGCTGAACAATCCCGACGGCCTGATTGATTACGGCTCGCTGATCTACCTCACCCTCCAGCGCGCCCGTACTGCCCGCGAAGCCATCGCCACGATCGGCGACCTGCTGGCCAAATACGGCTACGCCTCCGAAGGTGAGACGTTCTCGATCGCCGACACGGAAGAGGCCTGGATCATGGAAATCATCGGCAAAGGCGCCGAGAAAGGTGCGGTCTGGGTGGCCATCCGCATCCCCGACGGAGAAATCTCGGCCCACGCCAACTGCAGCCGCATCCACCACTTCCCCCTCAACGATCCCGACAACTGCCTCTATGCGCCCGACGTGATTACCTTTGCCCGGAAGATGGGCTTCTTCAAAGGCAAAGATGAAGACTTCAGTTTCTGCGACGCCTACGCCCCGGCCAGCCACGACACCCTCCGCGGCTGCGAAACCCGCACCTGGGCCGCCTTCCGCATCTTGGGCGGCGAGAACTTCGACGCCAACCGCTACCTTGACTTTGCCGCCGGTGACAACCCGGCCAACAAGATGCCGCTGACCATCCGTCCCAAGAAAAAACTGACGGTGAAAGACATCGCAGACGCCCAGCGTGACCACTTCGAAGGCACGCCCTTCGACTTTTCGGAAGATGTCGGCGCCGGTGAATTCCGCCGCCCCTACCGCTGGCGCCCGATGGGCTTTGAAGTCGATGGCAAAGAGTATGAGTTCGAGCGTTCTGCCGGTACGCAACAGACAGGCTTCTGGTTCGTCGCCCAGGCCCGCGGCTGGCTGCCCGACGAGATCGGCGCCCTCAACTGGTTCGGCGTCGACGATTCCGCCACCAGCGCCCTGACGCCCATCTATGTCTGCACAAAGAAGGTCCCGCAGAGCTATGCTGTCGGCAATGGCGATATGATGACCTTTAGCGAAACCTCCGCTTTCTGGCTGTTCAACCGCACCACCCACCTCGCCTACCTGTTCTACGACCGCGTGGCGCCCGAACTGCGGGCAGCCATCGACTGCTTCGAGAGCGAGAGCAAGAATCTGGTCGAGGAGATGGATGCCAAGGCGCTCAAGATGATCAAGGCCGGCAACAAGCCCCAGGCCGTCGATGCCCTGACCGCCTTCTCCAACAACCGGGCCCAGCAACTGTTCGACCAGTGGAAAGAACTCGGCAACCGCATGCTGGTCAAGTACATGGACGGCAACATCAAGCAGACTAACGACGATGGCAGTTTCAAGGACAACGGCAACGGCAAGCACATTCCGGCTTCACCGCTGCACCCGAAGTTCCGAGAACGCTGGCTGCGGGCCGTGGCGAAAGATTTACATTGACAAAAAAACGGAGGCCGATTGACTGGCCTCCGTTTTTATTCTGGTTCTTCCGGAAAACTAAGCTTCCGCCTTCGGCATCGGAACGACCGACACGTACGACTTGTCACCCAGTTTCTTCTTGAACGTGACAACGCCATCGATCAGGGCGAAGAGCGTATGATCTTTACCCATGCCTACGTTCTCACCCGGATAGTGGACGGTACCCCGCTGACGGACGAGGATATTGCCGGCTTTGCAAATCTGACCACCGAACAATTTGACGCCCAAACGTTTGCTTTGTGATTCACGGCCGTTCTTAGAACTACCTACACCTTTTTTGTGTGCCATAACTCGTTCTTGTTTTAATGGTTAGTTAAGCAATTCCCTCGATCTGGAGTTTCGTCAGATACTGGCGGTGGCCGTTCTTCTTCTGATAACCTTTGCGGCGCTTCTTCTTGAAGATGATCACCTTGTCTGCCTTGCAATGCTCGACGACGGTCGCGTTGACGGCGGCGCCATCGATGTAAGGAGTACCGACCTTGACGTCACCCTCGTTGTCGAGAAGCAACACCTTGTCGAAAGAGACGGACGATCCGACCTCGGCAGCCTGACGGTTGACGAAAATCTGCTTGCCCGCTTCCACTTTGAACTGTTGTCCTGCAATGTCTACGATTGCGTACATAAAATAAATTTTAAAAAAATTTACAACCGTAAGCGGATAGCCTATCTAACTATCTCTTAATCACTAGCTTAACGGTTTTCTAACATGCTTTTAGGGTTGCAAAGATACATAAATATTTGATTCCCACAAAATTTCTTTGCTTGTTCTCTGCGGAGTCGGGGCACCTCGGCACCATCAAGGCCACAGAATGACGATTCAGCCCGTCCCGTCCATTCTGTGGCCTTGAAACATGCTGCTTCTCAGTTTTTCTGGCCACAGAATGAATAGTCACTGGAATAAAACCATTCTGTGGCCAAACGCACATCGGCTACACCTCGCCGCCCTCTTCCATTCCGTCGGAAGACTGGAGAAGAGCGATCTTCGCAGTCATTTCCAGTTCTCTGGATTTTGGAGCATGACACGGAAACCAATCTATGGCAGTTTCTATACAGTACGTCAGGATTGAGTTCCATGGCAGGTTATTTAACGTCGATGCAAAGATTAAAATCAATCTTGTAAGATTGTTACCGAGGCGCACCGACCGCAAGAGGATCAGCGGAAAAAGGGGAGGCCAGCGTGGACAATCCTGATGCAAGTATCCTTTATTGAGCGACAGGGCCAGCGATGCTGGCTTGGGCGGTAATCCCATTTTTCGGCCGCGAAACCGATGATTCATCTATCTCGTCCTTTTCGCGGCCAGAAAACAAGGGGTAATACGTAAATTACGTCTGCGAAACGGATCAAGCGGCGCCCTCATCCGCGTCGCAGCCAAGCAAGCAGCGCAAAAACGCTGACTCAGGCTACGAATCATATCTCTAGGGCTATCGATGATTGTATTCCTTTCAACTGGACGGTTTCTTTCGGCCGAACGGGTATCCTCGGCCGGGTCCGGGAGCCCTCCTTAGGCTCCTGCGGGCCCGGACGGGAGATAACCGCCTCAGCCACAAGCTAGCTGAAAAGTAAAACGCCCTCGCAAACAGCCACTGACAGATTACGCGGTTATCCTTGACAGCGCTGGGCCGGTCCCATGGACTCCACGGGCCTCGGCGCTGCTGGCAGGAGATAACCGCCTTGCGCCAAAGACGGCGCTCAAAACATGAATCACTTGGCGAGCCCGATAGAATCCCTCTTGTCGATGGTCAGACCACGAGACAACGGGCTTGGGCTTTCCGTAAACCTGCCCAAGCCCGGTAAAAGGCAGCCAGCCATAGATAAATCGGTGAACAATCAGGCTTGGAACGGGGAAAAAAACTGGTACGAGCCGGGTAGAAGGCAAACCGGCAGTGGCAGGACAAAGGATGATCCGGCTCGGGACGGACACAAGGTGTACAAACACCTGGTGTGTGCGTCCGGCAGGACAAATAACTTCGTTTTCAAGCCTCTTTTCTTCACACCCTGGCCGGTCTAAGTGGTCCTAATGGTAATGTGTGTAATCATCTGCCGCGGCAATAGCCAGTAGAATGGTTGATAATGGCGTTTGGCACGGCAGGTCTGCTCTGGCGGAGCAGACCGAGCGCGGTAATCGTTGTTTCAGGCCGATGGGAAGAGGTTGATTGCGGCAGATGATTACACACACGCCAAACCTGCTTTTGGAAGGCTAGTGCACGCAGTTGTCATGCGATATACGGCATCTGGACGACCCGAAGCGCGCGCACTTTGGCAGAAGCATGTCTACCCCGGAGAACTATTCTCCCTAGGCAACTTGCATGGACTCTGGCGCACGTGTTCCTTCTCCGGAGTCAAAGAGTGGCGTTCCCAGGACTTCTGGCCTTGGGGAGTTGTCCCCGGGGAGCATACCCGAACTGACGAAGTGATGCTGCCGGGGAGATTCGGCGGAAACTGAGGGCGGTTATCTCCTGCCAGCATGCTGTCAAGGATAACCGCATTGATAGTCAGTTGCGGCCGAAAGGAGTGATCGAGTTGGTCGCCAGTGCGAGGGCGGAGCGGGTTTTCTCCCGACCAGGCCTGCAGGAGCCTGAGGAGGGGCTCCCGGGCCTGGACGAGGAAAACCCAACCGGCCGCTCGGTGAAAAAAACGGCCACTCGATAGGGAAGAAGGCCGCGGTGTGCAGAGACAGCCGATCCGATCACTGACGGCAATGCAAGAGACCTGTCTGCTCTATTCCGCCGGACGCTCAGTCTATCGTTCATCTATCTCATGGATCGAGCGTCCAGAAAAGCGCCGTTTTGCAGCCAATCATGGACGCTCGATCCACAAAATGAATCAACTATATACCGAGCGTCCGATAAGGCGGTGCAGAAATGGAATACAGGACGGTGACAGTTGAAAAAAGGGCTTCATCATGTAGCTGAAAAGCTACCAGGCCGCCTGGGTAAATTCTGTGATAGATTTGGCAAAAGCTGCGGCGGCGCGGACGCGTTCGGCCTGGGTGTCGCGGTAGGAATAACGAAACTCGCACTGGATGGCATCAACGACACCACCGCCGTAGGAGCCGTAGGTGCAGGTCGTATAGCCGCCGTAAAAGTACGGGTTGTTGCCGGGCGACGGATAGCCAGGGCGCGGAACACATTCCAACCCGTTGCGATGAAGGAATCCGCCGAAGGAGTCATTTCCCCGTAGCATCTGGGAGAACGAGTGGCCGGCCTTGTTGGTGCGGACCAAGTGCGGAATGCTGGAAGAGGAGACATACGTGCCGCTGTCGAGTTTGGCATCCGACAAGTCCAGCGTCGAGGGTGGAAGCAGGTAGCCCAGCTCGATGTCCTCGGAGTGACTCTGGCCGTGGATGTCGAGCAGCAAGCCGTGGCCATATTGCTGCGTGACTTCATTGCGGGCCGTGGTGATATAGGCGTGATAGGCATCGTAGATCTTGCCCACATTGTCATCGCCCGCCGGAACCGCATACTGGCGCTTCCGGTTGAAATCCACATGATTGCGCTTAATCAGCGCGATGACCATGTACGGGTGTTTCCCCGTCTGCTGGTAAAAGGCCTTGTCGATTTCGTCAGCCAGTTCGCGGGTATTGTAATCCAGATCCGTGGCGAAATCCGGGTCCGGACAGTTGCTGGTGTTGCGGAGCGTCAGAAAGGATTCTACGACCGTGCCGCCGTGTGGGACAGTCAGGATGACTGGACAGTTCCCTTGACGATATTCGACGTACTTCTCTATTTTGACGGTTTGTTCCTGCTTGTATTTTTCAATCTCTTCCGGCGTCAGATGACGCGGCCCGTCGTCGGGATCCTGGCAGGCAGCCAGACCCAGCGATGCACATAGAATCAAAAACCAACGATAGAATCTCATTTCACTCCTCCCGGGGCCTCACATCCCATCCCCAGATCACATTGCCTTGAACGACGAAAACCACTTCAAAA
Organism: Bacteroidales bacterium; assembly: GCA_016284265.1. Classification (GTDB taxonomy): domain Bacteria; phylum Bacteroidota; class Bacteroidia; order Bacteroidales; family UBA932; genus Cacconaster. The sequence goes on from JAEEOM010000073.1 coordinate 11,658, forward strand.
GACTTGCCGCTCGCCCGGTCCGTCACAGAATAGCGAGCAAGCCGCTCCGAACCGGGCAACGGCTCATACGGACTCAGGTCGAGCGCCGGATAGGCCTTGCCCGGAACGGCCGGTGCCATGCCATTGACAGTTTCCGCGTGCAGCGGATCGCCTGCGGCGAGCCGCTGGATGGCGTTTTCGACATTTGCCACCAGACCAGAATGGGTGAATGGATCGAGGTCGGCGGCTTTCGCTTCCGTAAAAGGTATCCGACCCTTATTATCAGCCCGCAGGGCGCGCATCTTGTCGGCATAGGCCTTGAACTGCTTACGCAGTTTCTTGGAGCCCAAACCTTCGCTCGTGTAGAGCGAAACGCCCTGTGCCCCGGCGCGGAACGCATTGTCCATCTTCTCGAAGATGGCTTCTGCCGGACCGCCGAGCTCCGTATCGAGGCCGCAGAACAACGTAGTGCGCGGATTTTTGTCGCGGTTGTTCATGACTGTCGCATCGTAGGCGAACTGCGGATCCTGCGTATAAAAGTCCGTATAGACCATCGGGAACACGAAGTCGAGGTCCCAGTCGTGGAAACGCTGGAAGACCATGAATTCGGCGACCTGCTCCGTTGCAAACGGCGAAGCCGTCACCTTCTTGCCGGCGGCGTGGGCTGCGTGCGCCATCCGGTTGGCGGCCTCCGTCACCACGTCGCATCGGAAGCGGCACCAGTTCGGATCCCGGGAGGGATCGGGCTGCGTGCGTGGATCGTAGCCATATTCAGCCTGGAAGCGCGCGAGCATCGCGGGATGGTAGCCGTAATCATATTCCGGCTTGACTTCCCCATCCTGAACGATACCATAGATATACGAAAGCGACATCGGCAGCACGCAGTCCACCAGGCGGCAGTAGTCGATGCAGATGCCTTCGATGCCCGGGATGGCGCAGATCGAACGCACCTTCTCTACCAGATAATCCTGTACTTCCGGAACGGCGGGATTCAAGAACTTGTAGGAATTGACATACGCCTTGTGATCGACCAGGTTCTCCCCTTTCCGGTTCACGTCGAACCAGTCGGGATGGGCCTCCAGCAGCGCGGCGCGGTCTTCATACGGCGGCTTGAGCGTCCACACCCAGGCATAGACGGCGATGTCGTGGCGATGCGCCATTTCGATATAGCGTTTGTAGGCTTCGGCGTCAGGTGCGTGCAGCATCACGGCATCGAGCCCCGCTTCCTCCATATGGGCGAAAGCTTTCTCCATGTCGCGGCCCTCCTCTTCCTCCATCCAGGTCCAGAACATCGGCAGGTCCGGCTCCTCGATGCAGTCCATCAACAGGTGACGGCCTTCGGAAGCGATATAGTCGCAGTGGTACTCCCACCAGAACACACCGCCGAAACCCTTCTCCTTCACCCAAGCCATCTTGGCGGCGATGGAACGGGCATTGTCGGCCGAAACAAAAGACGTGTGGTCGGGCGAGAAATAGTACGGGCACTGCGCCTCTTCGTCCCATTCTTCCGTCCAGCCGGCTTTCAGCAGACCGGGCAGGTCGGGATAGAAGAAATCGCCGGCACAGTCCGAAAGACGCTTTCCCTCAGGGGGCATTTCGCCCGGCGCGAGACCGTCGTAGCGATAGCCGTAACTGGCCAGGCCGATATGGATTTTCTCCGGAGCGAAACGGCTCCAGTTGGCCTCAAAATTAGCCTGGATGTCGGGCAGCGGTGTATTGTGCGTGCCGCATTTGCCCCACCAGCCGCCGCCCATGTCGTAGTACATGATGTTTACCCAGTCGCAGCAGGCGGACAGGGCGTCGGCTTCTTCCTGCGAATAATTGTGCTCGCTGTTGAGCGCCGTCGTCAGGCCGTAGCGGCGGCCGTCGAGGGTGCCGAGGCTGTCGAGTGCAGCGCGGATATCCTGCATCAGGGCCAGGTGCGTCTCTTTCGTGACGGTGTGCTCCCAATCGAGTTCCAAGCCGTCAAAACCGTGGTGCCGTGCAAAAGCGGCCATATAGACAGCAAACTTCGTGCGGCGCGCCGGATCAACCGTAATCTGGTTGTACCGCGTTCCGGAGAAAGACAGGTAGATCTTGTTGCCAGCTTCGTGGATCAGTCCGATATACTGGTTGATCCGCGACTCCGCCTCATCACTGTACACATGATGGTCCACCTTGTCCCGGAGAATATCTTCCAGCGGTGCATCGAATTCCTCAGGCTGCCAGGACGGCATGGCCTGGAAATAATAATACTGGTAGTTCTTGAGCTGGTCAACGCACATCTCTTCCGGGACGAGCCGGGAATAGACTGAATACGTGGCGTGGATCAGGGGTGCGGGCGCTTCCGTTTTCGGCTGTCCGCAGGAAGCCAGCAGCAGGAGCAGGGCGGCAAGAGAAAAGAACCGGGTTTTCATAGAGCGGAAAAGGATCAATAATTGGGATACCAGGCCGGAAGCGTCTCCACCGGCCCTTCAAAGAGTTTCAGCAGTTTTTCGTCCACAAAGCGTTTCTCCACGACCAGACGATAAAGGTATTTCTGGAACCAGGGATCGGTGGCAGCTACATAACCGCCCCAGCCGCGGACCAGGCCGTAGCTGTTCTCGATCACCCACTTGACCGGCTCGCCAGCCGCATCAAGCTTCACCCCGGCTACGGCGATGGCATGGACCGATCGCGTCTCCATGCTGCGGACCAGTTCTTCTTTCGACATGTCGGAACGGATGCCTAGTAAGGAATCCAGGGCGAAGAGTTGCGTGTCGTAGATGCCCTCCGTCATCAGGTAGTCATGCATCGTATCGGCCGATATGTAGAAGCGGCGACCACCCGCAAGCGATGCAACGCCCATCTTCCGAATATCGGACATCGGCACGTTCAGGAAGCGCCAGTTGGCATATTCGTAGCAGTTGCGGCTTTCTGCCACCTCGTACATCCTGTAATAGGGCAGCGTGGGATCGTCCATAAAGATGGCGTAGTCCGTTTCCAGGTCATGCTGGATGTAGGTATCACGGAACGACTGAGGCGTATAGTGTGCTACGGAGAGGACGCGGCCGTTCTTGTCGCGAAGCGTCCAGTCGAATTCCTGCGGGGGCTCGCCCAACGTGGCGACCAACAAGCGATAAATGTCTGACAAAGCCTGCTCTTTCACGGCCTGCAACGCGACGGCCGAAGCTTCGCGCAGCTGAAGGCCGTAACGGCGCAGCAGCCGCGTGACAGTTTTCATGAGCGAAACGTTGTCGGTACTGCTGAAGCGTTCAGGCATCACCTCCTGCGGCACCATACCGTATTTGGCGATGATGTGCGCCGCATTGGCAAAGTGGCCGCCGTCACCGATCGGCTTGTTGAAAAGCCAGGTATTGTAACGACTCTCCAGCGGCTCGTTGCGATGCGCGATGACGTTCTCCAGACAACGGTTCGCTTTTTCCAGGACATCGTAAAACTGGCCGTAAGTCTGGGAGAACTGAAACGGTCCCAGATCGTATCGGGTGATCATCTCGGCACGCAGGATATTGAGCGTCGAGAAAAGCCAGCATCGACCCGACTCGTCCTGGTCGGTAATGCCCCGCGAAGGAACGAAGTAGGTACAAGAGGTATCCATCGCAGCAGCAACGGAACGGTTGAGCGAAGCCCTGTACAGGTCTTGCTTCAGGAAGCGGTCACCGACGCAGTCCTGGACGTCCTTCGCCTGTGCGGCCAGGCGGTCCAGCAGCGCCGGCGTCACGGACGGGTCCCGTTCAGGACCCAGGAAGGCCTGTTCCAGCACTTTGGGATCCATAGCAGCCCGAAAAGCGTCAAAACGCTTTTCCGACTCCCGATTGTAGTGGCGCACGGCTTCGGCATCGAATCCTGCCTTACGCATCCGGCCATCCAGGTCGCGCCCCGTGGCCACCTCTACGGCCTCAGCGGCACGGACGGCTGCCAATACCGGTTTCAGACGGCGGAAATCGATATATTTCGACTTCGCATCACGGTCGGCCGGGTGCACATAATGCATCAGTTCTTCGGCCAGGGCATTGGCTGGTGCAAAGCCCGAATCTGACTGCGGGTCAGGCAGCAGGAAAGCGGGTATCTCCTCCTTCGCAGCGACCCACACGGGTACCGCATAGCAGGTCGGCGTATAGCCGATGGCCGTCCAGATGACGGAAGATGCCGGATCGTCGCCAGGACCTACGCCTTCAATGCAGACGCTTGATACCGAAGTATAGCGCGGAATGAAATCGAGATCGACCGCCACGCCCGCAGGAGCAGCCGCAAGCATGTCAGCGCCCAGTTCCGCATTATAGAAACTGCGCCCCAAACCGTCGATCAGGAATTCCGGCGTAAACTTGCCGGTATGCTGCGACATCAGGTATTCGGCTGTTTCATAACGGGCCATACCGGAGCCTTCCCCATCCCGGCCGGCAAGAGAGAAGTTGGTGCGGACCAGCCAGCTGCCCGGTTCCACGTCGTAGCGGATCACCTTCGTATCGCCCACCTCGAAATAAGCGGCTCCGCCGAAGGCGTCGGCCACACCGAAATTGGCTTCGATGTTGCGGGGCTTCGGCCATTCCTCCAGCATGCGCTGAAAGTCGTCCAGCGTCCGGCAGGTAGCGAGTGCTTCAGCAATCACCCGCCCGTTCACCACGGCCGAATAAGATCCTTCGGCCAGGTTGTACGAAAGGTTGTTCATGATGGTGAAACCCACTTCATTGGCACCGGCATAGGCACTCCGGCGTTTTTTGTCGGATGCGTTGAACACAGCCGTGTAAGCGTATTTGCCGCCCGTGACATATTGCACGACATTGTGCGGATTGTCGGTGTCGCGCTGTTTCCAGATCAGCGGCCGACCAGAAGCGCTGGCTTCGGCCGATACGATGGCCGTCGTACAGGCTTCCGATCCGGTCGGGAACGCGACCAGGGCGGCCAGCAGCAATAAGAACAGTCTTTTCATAAGTTAATCTTCCTGATGATAGTGAATCAAGCCTTCCATCGGCGTCCGGAGGAGCGTCCCCACCTCCATCCCGTAGCGTCGGACGACGGGCTTGAGGACGTCCTGGAAATACCAGCCGACCGAGCCCACGCAGTTGAACGCGTAGGACCGATAGTCGGGATACAGGGAGATGATCTGCTCGAACAACTGGCAGAAGGAATCTTCGGCCAGGTCGTGAAAATACGGGATGGACAGGTTGTCGTGGATCAGTTTGCCGTACTGCCCGCAGAAACGGTTCGGGAACGGCTTGGTGTAGATGATGTCGATGATCTCGTCGCCGTTGTAGGGAACGGCCGCCTCGATCACGCGGCGCGCCGCGTCGGAAACCCGGCCGCGGACGTAATCGACGAGCATCCGCTTGCCCATGTAGGCACCGCTTCCTTCGTCACCGAGGATGAAACCCAGGGAATCGATGTTGAGCGTAATTCGTTCTCCATCATACAGACAGCTGTTGGTACCCGTACCCAGGATGGCCGCAAAACCGGCCTTCCGGCCGAGCAGGGCCCGGGCGGAAGCCAGCAGGTCCATCGCCACGAAGGTTTCCGCATCCGGCATCACCTGCGCGATCGCCTCACGGACGAAACCGTACTGTAGTTCCGTGACGCCCGCACCGTAGAAATAGACGTGATCCACGGCCCGGGGTTCGAAATCCGCCGGGAGGGCATTGCGGATATCGGCCACCATATAGTCGAGCGTAATGTAATTGGGGTTATACCCCTCGCTCTCGAACTGGGCGGCGACGGTGCCGCGGTCCAAGGCACACCACGTAGTGGTGGTGGCACCGCTGTCTGCAATCAGAATCATAGTTCTCCTTTTTCCTTGAGATAAGCCTCCGCCTTCTTGACGGTACCTGTCTTGACGATGATTTCCTTCACGTACTCATAGTCGGTGATCGACGGGTTGCGTTCCAGGAACATCCGAACGGAACGGTCCACCACTTTGTCGTTGATCAGGCGGACGTTGACCATGCGGTTGCCCTCGATCCGGCCCAGCCGGATCAGGACGGTAGAACTGATCATGTCGCAAATCATCTTCTGGGCGGTGCCGCATTTCATCCGGGTGCTGCCGGTGATATATTCTGTACCCGTGATTACCTCGACGGGATAGTCCGAATACTCGGAAATGGGCGACTGCGGGTTGTTGACGAAACTGCCGGTCGGGATGCCGTTTTCGCGGCAGTGCCGCAGCGTATGGAGCACGTAGGGCGTCGTGCCGCTGGCCGAGATACCGACCACGATGTCCTTCGGGGTGACGTGGTGCTTCTCCACCAGCGTGCGCCACCCTTCCTCGATGTCGTCCTCGGCCTCTTCGAGGGCCAGCACCAGGTTCTCCACGCCGCCGGCCAGCACCGTCTGGATCATTTCCGGATCGATGCCGTAGGTATTGGGGAGTTCCACCACATCGAGGACCGAAAGGCGGCCGCCGGTACCGCAGCCGACGTAAAACATCCGGCCGCCGGCCTTCAGCTGCTTTTCAATCGCCGTTATGAGCCGCTCCAGGTCGGGCAGCACTTTTTCGATGGCATAGGCCACCGTCTTGTCTTCGTTGTTGATGTCCGTGATGATTTCCATCACAGATTTCTTTTCCAAATTGTCGTACTTAGAAGGCTGTTCCGTAAGTCTCATCTTGATATGCTGTTACATTCCAATTTCTGCAATAGTTGACGCCCGCGGCGTCGAGGCGGGCGAAGTGGCGTTCCATCCGCTGCGTGAACCCGTCGAAATCTTTCGTATGGCCGCGGGTCCAGCCGGCCTCGGCGATGGCCAGGGCGCGCGGGAAGGCCATGTATTCCGCCCGCTCGGGATTCTTGATATATTCCGTCCAGACCGTCCCTTCCACGCCGATGATATATTCCTTTTCCTCTTCCGTGAGGACGGCCGGCACCGGCTCATAGTCGTAAACCACCTTGAGCGGGACCAGATGGCCCATCGAGATGGCGTCTTC
>JAEEOM010000074.1 GCA_016284265.1 Bacteroidales bacterium
ACGAAACCCGCGACGACCTCCTCCCCGAGGACGAGCAGCAGGAGATGTTCGAGCATTTCCGGCTGGAGGCCGACCGCGGCCAGAGCCCGCTGCGCATCGACAAATACCTCGCCGACCATCTCCAGGACACGTCGCGCCACCGCGTCCAGCTGGCCATCGACGCCGAATACGTCCGCGTCAACGGACAGGTCGTCAAGGCAAGCTACAAAGTACGCCCGCTCGACGTGATCACGCTCGAGATGCCCTACCAGCGGCGGGGCGTCGAGATCAAACCCGAGCCCATCCCGCTCAATATCGTCTATGAAGACGACGACCTGCTGGTCGTCAACAAGCCCGCCGGCCTCGTGGTCCACCCGGGCCACGGCAATTACAGCGGCACGCTGGTCAACGCCCTGGCCTATTACCTGGGCAAGGAACCCGTTCCCGGCGAGACCGACGAACGCCTCGGACTGCTGGTCCACCGCATCGACAAGGACACCTCCGGCCTGCTGGTCGTGGCCAAGACCGACGCGGCCCAGATCGACCTGGCCCGCCAGTTCTTCCGCCACACCATCGAGCGCCGCTACTGGGCCCTGGTCTGGGGCAATATCGCCGAGGACGAAGGCACCATCGACGCGCCCATCGGACGCGATCCCAACGACCGGCTGCGCTTCCGCGTCTGCGCCGACGAGACGCTGGGCAAGCACGCCGTCACGCATTTCCGCGTGATCGAGCGCTTCGGCTACGTGACCCTGGTCGAATGCCGGCTGGAGACCGGACGCACCCACCAGATCCGCGTCCATATGAACCACATCGGTCATCCCCTCTTCAACGACGCCCGCTACGGCGGCGACCGCATCCTGAAGGGGACGCTCTACACCAAATACAAGCAATTCATCGACAACTGCTTCGCCCTCTGCCCCCGTCAGGCGCTGCACGCCAAGACGCTGGGCTTCATCCATCCCACCACAAAGAAAGAGATCTCGCTCGACAGCGAGATCCCTTCCGATATGGCAGCGCTGCTCGAAAAGTGGCGGCGCTATGCCGGTTTTAACGTCCTCGAAGAGGACGAGGAAATCTAGAAGCGTCTTCCGCCACCCCATCCGCCGGGGCCACGGCCAGGACCGCCGGGACCACGACCGGGGCCGCCAGGTCCGTGCATGCCGCCACGCTGACCACCAAAGTTGCCGAAACGGTAAGTCAGGCTGACCATGATGTAACGGCCAAGGGTGTTGTTCTGCACATCCTGGATATTGCTGCCCTGGTCGCTGCGGTAGGTGTTGCGCGACTGGTTCAGGATGTCATAGGCCTTGACAGCCAGCGTAAACTGATTCTTGAAAAGCTGTTTGCTGATCTCAGCGTTCCACACCAGGCGCGGCGTGTTGAAGCCGCTGCTGTAACCATTATAGAAGGTATAACGGGCATCGGTCTGGACATTGATGATATTCGGAACCTTTGCGATGAAATTCCCCTGCACGTTGCTGGTCCAGGTTGCCGGCCGGTTGTTCGTCGCATTGGAATTCCAGGTCTGCGAGTAACGGGTACCGCCACCCAACGAGACTTCGAAAATGTCGTCGCGAAAGACCAGACGCAGGTTCTCGCCGGCCGATACGGTCCGGTTGGTATTCTGCGTATAATTGTCCATATCCAGGTACGAAAGCTCATCGGCCGGGTTGATGGACTTGTTGCCGATCAAGGTCACGCCGGTAGAATAGTTGGAATTCGTAAACGACATGATGGAGAACTTGCTCTTGGCGATCGGCGAGTTGAACATGATGAACGTACCCGCGTTCCAGGCACCCTTATCGTTGTTGATCGGAAGGGTGTAAGTAACGCCCGCATCATCGGTCCAAGTGGCGTTGACGATATTGTTGGTGCGGTACGAGAAGTTCGCATTCACGTTGAACGAAGCATAGTTCTTCATATTGGTGGAGTTGTACCGCATATTGACATTATGCGAGAATGAAGGGTTCAAGCCCAGATTACCCAGGGTTACGCGCTGCGGATTCGAGTTGTCCGGCACAGGCATCATTTGCGTCAGGCTGGGCTGCGTGCTCTGTCCACGGTAGTTGATGCGCAGCATCTTGTAATCGCTGAAATTGATGTCCAGGCGGGCGTTGGGCGACCAGTTGAGCACCTTGAGCGTCGTGTCCAGGGAGTTGACGCCCCTGACGGTCTTGTTGTGGGTGGTTTGCGGCTGAATGCTGGCGCCGAGGGTGAAATTGTACTTCTCTTCCTGTTTGCGGAAGTTGAAGCCGGCATTCTGGCGATGAACCTCATTGGAGATGTTGCTGCTATAGTCGGGGACGATGACATCGTAACCACTTGTCCCTTTGTCGTAGGTATCCTTGGTAGACAGGCTGCGCGAATAATTGTATGAATAATTGGCCTCCAGATAGAAGTTCCTGCCCAGGGGCTCGGTATACGACAGACGGCCATTGATGCTCTGCGTCTGCGATTTGGTATAATACTTCTGGTCGATGACCTTGTCATTGGTCCAGTAGACCGGTTCATTCGTTTCGGGGTCGTTTCCGATATTCGAGAAAGTCCGGGTCAAAGACTGGTTATATCCCTCCATCGCATTATTGTTGAATGCGTAACGGGCATTCAGCGACAGGGTCCGACCCGGTTTGCCCAGACGCTGGCGCCAGAGGATACGACCGTTGGCGCGCTGACTGTTGCTCTCACCGGTCGACAGACTGTTACCTTCATTGACCTTGCGCTCCTGATCGTTTTCCGAACGGCGGAAACTTGCGAAATTGCTTTTGTCCTCAAAATTACCCCAGCCGACATTGAAGTTGGGTTCGAAGAGGATCGACGTCTTATCCGAAATCTTCCAGTCGGCGCGGACACCGCCGCGTACACCGTACGTATTGGTCAGGGTATAACCCTCTTCGTCGGAAATCTGCCAGGATTTGTCCTGCAGCAGGATCTGGTTGGAACTTTTCTCTTCTACGACTCTTTCGTTCCCGTTGAACATAGCGTTACCTACGACTTCCGATTTATTCGGCCAGGTGTAACCGCCATTGAAACCGGCCATATAGGAACTGGCGATGCCGTTGCCTCCCCAGCCGCCGCCCATGCCGCCCATGCCGCCGCGCATGCCGCCGCCGCGCATGCCGCCCATGGCGCTGGCCGCCATATCGTTGAAGCCGCGGTTATTGGTATTGTTGGCATTGCCGATGAAAGCCAGTTGTGATTTCTCATTAAAGTTGGCCAACATCGCAGCACCCTGATAACGGAAATCGTTGTGCGCCGCTCCTTGTTCCACCATATCATGTCCGCCACCGGCCATGAAATTGCCAAGCCAGCCGTTCATCATTCCCTTGCGGACACCCAGATCGAGGATCGTCTCCTCTTCCCCGTCATCGATGCCGGTAAAGCGGGCTTGTTCGGATTTCTCTTCGACGATGCTGATCTTTTCAATGATATTGGCGGGCAGGTTCTTACTCGCAATGGAAGGATCATCCAGGAAGAATTCACGTCCACCGACCTTGATCTTGCTGACGGTTTTGCCGTTGGCCGTGATCGAACCATCGGAAGACACTTCCACGCCCGGGAGTTTCTTGAGCAGATCCTCGAGCATGTCATTGTCGGACGTTTTGATCAGGGTCACGTTGTGGGTGATCGTATCTTTCTTGACGGTAATGGGGTTGCCGACATCGGTCACCGTGGCGCCTTCCAGGAAATTGGCCTGGACGGCCATCTCTTTCGTGCCGAGGTCGACGTTCTGGCGGATGTCGAGCGTCTCCGTGTAGTCGTCGTAACCCATCAGCATGGCGGAAACCTTGTATTTGCCGGCCGGGATACCTTTGATCTCGGCCAGACCGTTGCCGTCGCTCTGGGTATACTTGAGCACTTCGGTCTTGCCGTCGGGCGTGACCGCCACCGTGGCGTAACCGACCGGTTCCTTCGTCCCCTTGTCGACCAGTTTGATTTTCAGATTGTAATTCTGGGCTTGTGCACCGAAGGCCGCCCCCACGAGAAGCAACACGAGTAAGGCTGCCTTGCAAAAACGATATTTCATGTAAATAAGATTGTCAC
>JAEEOM010000075.1 GCA_016284265.1 Bacteroidales bacterium
AAGAAGTGCTCCATTCGGAACTCCTGTGCGGCATGGAAAGCCTGGACGGCTGGACCCATGACGGCATCGGCACGATTTCGCTCACGACGGACCGTGCCGTGGAAGGAACGCACAGCCTCCGGCTCGAGGCCCCGTCGATGCCCGAGAAAATGCTCGGCTGGGGCTTGGGCCGCGGCACCTGCCTCGCGGCCTTCGACCTGAAAGGCGCCGACTGGCGCCCCTACAACCGGCTGCGCTTCAGCATCTACCCCGAATGCGAAGGCGCCCGGACCGTCTATTTGAACCTTTATCTGGAAAACGACGGCGAAGTGAAAGTTCCTGACCGCTTCGGGCGTGAGGGCTACCACGAGATCAACCTCAAGAACAACCAGTGGAACGACTGCTACCTCGAGTTCACGGGACTGGAGCGCGACAAGGTCTCTTACCTCAAGTTCGCCATCGAGATCTTCGGCCGGGAGCTGACCATGGGCGACACCCTGCGCTTCGACGTGGACAACGTCCTGCTCGAGACCATCGCGGACCCCGAACCGGTCAAAGGCTGGCAGCCGGCCGAAAACCGCATTGTCTTCTCCACTACCGGCTATACTACCCGAATGGAAAAGACGGCCGTCGTTACGGTCCCGGACGCCCGGAAATTCAAGATTATCAACAACAAGAACGGACGTACCGCATTCCGTGGTAAAGTCAAGACCGTCAAGACAGCGCTCGGCGAATACCAGATCATCGACTTCTCCAAACTTCGCAAACCGGGTCAGTATGTCATCAAAGTCGGCAACGTCACCACCTGGCCATTCTACATCGATGACAACGTCTGGGACGACAGTGCCTGGCGGCTTGTCAATTTTATGTTCGTCGAACGTTGCGGCTACCCGGTACCGGGACATCACGGAGCGTGCCACGCCGACTTGCACGCAACTTACAAGGGCCAGGTCTATCCGCTCAACGGCGGCTGGCACGATGCAGGAGATATGTCGCAGCAGACCGTCCAGAGTGCCGAGATTTCGTACGCGTTCTTCCAGGCGGCGCAGCGTGCACTGGAAAAAGGAAACACGGACTTGTATAACCGGCTCATGGAAGAAGGACTCTGGGGCATGGATTATGTGCTGCGCTCCCGCCTGGGCGACGGCTACCGTGCGATGTCGTGGGGCACGAACCTCTGGACCGACGGTATCCTGGACACCGAAGACGATGCCGGACGGCGGGAAATCCGTGTCCACAACGGCGCGCTCGAGAACTTCCTCTTCGCCGGCATCGAAGCCTACACCTCGAGAATCCTTCCGGACGATCCGGAAATGGCGGGCAACCTGCTTAAAGCGGCCCGCGAAGACTATGATTTCGCCCTGGTGCGGTTCAACGAACTGGGCTTTGCCGAGCTTTCCCAGCAAAACCGGGCCGGCGGCCATACACGCATGACATCCGAGAGCCAGTACCACGCCAACATGTCGTGGGCCGCCAGCATGCTCTACAAAGCCACCGGAGACAAGCGTTACGCCGACGACGCGGCGAAATTCATCGAATATACGTTGCAGTGCCAGCGCACCGAAGCGGTAGGCGGCGGCCTGCGCGGTTTCTTCTATCGCGACCTGGATAAAAAGTCGACCGTACACTACAACCACCAGTCGCGCAGCTACGCTTATATGGAAGCGCTCGAAGCGCTGATCACCACGCAGCCGGAACATCCCGACAAAGCACGCTGGATGGAAGCCGTACGGCTGTATGGCAATTATATGAAAGACTTGATGGCCTACATCGAACCCTACGGCATGATGCCCAGCGGCGTGTATCACAAGGACGAGGTGCGCGACAGCGCCAATTTCTATGCCTGGCAGGTCGGCATCCGCAGCGGCGCCGATGAAGACTATGCCGAGATGATGCGCAATGGCGTACAGTTGGATGACGAGCATTATCTGCGCAAATTCCCGGTATGGTTCAGTTTCAAGGGAAACACCGCCTGCAGCCTGTCCGATGGCAAGGCCGCAGCCATCTGTGCCCGGCTCCTCGGCGATGACGCGCTCAAGCAGATTGCGGAAAAGCAACTGGAATGGGTCGTGGGCTACAATCCGTTCGGTCAGTCACTGATCTACGGCGAAGGAAGTAACTGGTGCCAACTTTACAACGCACTTCCCGGCGAGACGGTAGGCGAAATCCCTGTCGGCATGCAATCCTATTTCAACGAAGACCAACCTTATTGGCCCCAGTTCAACACCGCCACCTACAAGGAGGTCTGGGGCGGCACGGCGGTCAAATGGCTGATGCTCATCGCCGAATTCTGACGCGCCATGGAACCTGCTGCTCCAAATACACAAGGCCAAGGCCGCAACCTGGCCATCGACATGCTCCGGGCGCTGACCATGACGCTCATGATCTTCGTCAACGACTTCTGGAAGGTCCACGACGTGCCGCAATGGATGGAACACGCCAAACATGGCGTAGATTTCATGGGGCTGTCGGACTTCGTCTACCCTGCGTTCCTGTTCTGCGTAGGCATGTCCGTCCCCTACGCCATCGAAAACCGTTATCGCAAAGGATATAGCGGAGAATCCACCATGGGGCACATCCTGCTCCGGGTCCTCTCCCTGCTCATCATGGGAGCCTTCCTGGGTAATTCGGAAGCACGTCTGGCACCCGATTTCACCCTGTATCGCATCGGAACCTACTGGCTGGTGGCCGTGGCGTCGTTCTTCCTGGTCTGGAATGCCTATCCGAAAAATCCGTCCCGTCGGCAGTCTATCCTCTTCACGTGCCTGAAAATCATCGGCGGCCTCTGCCTGCTCTTCCTGGCCGTGACCTACCGCAAGCCCGACGGTCGCGTCTTCGACACTTCGTTCAGCATCCTGGGAGGCATTGCCTGGACCTATCTCGTGGCCGCTGTCGTTTATTACTTCTGTCGCGACAACCTGCGCAAGATTGTCCCGGTCTGGATTGCCGTGCTGGCCGTCTGCGTCCTTACCCAACGGATGCGCCCGGAGATGGGAGACGTGGCCATTCTCAATTTCCCGCGCCCCAATTTCCTGGAAGGAATGCTCCGCGTCCTGCATATTGGAAACGGCGGCTCCGTGTTCCTGGCACTCAGTGGCCTGCTGGTCTCGGTCGTGACGGAAAAGATTGCAGGCCTGCCGCAGGGCAAACGAATCCTGATCGGACTGGGAACCGCCCTCGCCGCTTTCCTGCTCGGTGTCTTTACACGCCGGTTTTGGATTGCTGCCAAACTCGGCCTCACGCTCCCCTGCTGCCTGTTTGTCTCTGCCATCGCCATCGCCGTCTATACGCTGCTCCGCTTCCTCAACAGCAAGGGCCTGAGCGGCTGGTTCGCCATCATCCGGCCTGCCGGCACGGCGACCTTGTCGACCTATATGATTCCTTATGTCTTCTACGGCTTTGCCGACATCACAGGCATTGTGTTGCCCGACTGGCTGACCCACAGTCCGATGAGTCTGGTCAATTGCTTCTGCTTTGCCCTGATCTGTATCGCTATCGTGGGTATTCTCCAAAAACTGCATATCAAACTGAAAGTATAACATGAAATCTCCTCTTTCTTTCCTCTACAGCCTTGCCTTTGCCGTCGTAGCGACAATCGTCCTGACAGGCAGCACGCCGCCTCCTGGCATAACCGGCATTCCCGTCTCCGACAAGCTGTTCAGCATCTCCACCGGGCCGGGCGCCGATGCTTCGGTCTCCATCGGCATCAGTTGGGCCTGTGACACGAGTTTCAAACATACCTGTGTCCGGCTGACCGAAGTATCCGACACCGATTGGGCCGAAGCCCGCGATGTCAAACCGGAGCAGCACGAACGGTTTACGGCATTCCGGGGCTTCTCTTCCAAGGCCGCCGACGGCAGCGACATCGTGGAAGACGCCGTCTTTACCAAACTTGGCGCAACCCTGACGGACCTCAAACCTGACACGGACTACAAATACGTCATCGTGGAAAAGAAAGGGGACAAGACTGTGGCGCGCAGTTCCGAACACCGCTTCCGGACAGCCGGAGCGGAGCACTGGTCGGCCTGCATCATCTCTGACTTTCATAGTTACCCGCCGATTCCCACCCGGCTTGAAGCCGCCATGGCCATGATCGACACCGTGCAAAGCTTCGATCCGTCCATCGACTGGATCTTCAGTCCCGGCGACGTGGTCGCCTGGGGGGGCAGCTATTCTTTCTGGCGCCGGATGTTCGAGGAAGACAATTTCAACGAATTCATCTGGGCCCGCGTCAACGGCAACCACGACAACTGGACCCGGAATTCGATGGTTTCCCATGACTTCGCCGCTGAGAATCCTTTTTTCATCGGCACCTCCTATTATCCGCGGAACGGCTATGAGGGACAGATGGGCGTCTGCTACCGCTTCCGTTACGGCAATACGCTGTTCGTGATGCTCAATACCGAACGGATGAATGCCGGTCAGGAATTCGAAGCGGCGGCCGAATGGCTCCGGCATTGCGTGAATTTCGAACGGGGCGGAGAGAATCCGCCGACTTTCATCGTGGTCTGCATGCATTATGAATGGTTCTCCGGCACCAATGGCCGGAGTGTCCAGTATGCCCGCTGGCACCGGATCTTCGACGAACTGGGCGTCGACCTGGCCGTCGCCGGCAACAATCACATCTATGTACGCTCCCGCCCGCTCTACGATGACAGTGTTACCGACGGAACCTATGGTACGGTTTATATCCAGACTTCGTCGTCCGACAACGACCGCGGCCGCAAATTTGATGAGGGAGACATGCAGAACGCCGACAAGATTGCGTTCCGCTGGACGGAAGGATCGTATTCCGTGAGCGCCATCCATATGGACGTGACGCCCGAGAAGATCTCCCTCACGCTGATGGACCGCAAAGGCAACCATCTAGACAGCACGCAGGTTCTGGCCAAGCCGCGCACCGAAGCCCAGGACAACCCTGTCCTCTATGGTCCGTGGGTAACCGACATGCGTGAAGACGCTTTCACCGTGCTGTGGCAAACCGACAGGGACTGCCAGGGCTGGGTACAGCTCGACAACGGACGCAGGATCTATGAGGATTATGCTGGCAGAAAGCTGTTCGGCACACTCCATACCGTCCGCGTCGAAGGGCTCTCCCGCGGTGCTGACTACGGCTACTGCATCGGAAACCGGGTGGTCGATCCGCTCAACCCGAGGCGTCCGGCCTATGGACGCGACATGTACTCCGAACATTTCAGTGTCAAGACCTTCGACCCCAACCGCAAGACATGCCACTTCACGGTGATGAACGATGTCCATATGCGGCTGGAGCACTATGCGGCCCTGCTCGACGACATCGACATTCCGAGCAACGACTTCCTGCTCCTCAACGGCGACATCATCTCGGCCGGCAACTGGACAGTTGACAGCCTGGTCAAGTATGAAGTAGGACAATTGGGGCCCTATGGAGCCAATCTGCCCGTCGTTTTTGCCCGGGGCAACCACGAAGGACGCGGCAGCGGGGTCGCGCTCGTCGAAAAAGTCTTCCCCAAGGCAGAAAGCGCACCCTACTACTACACGTTCCGCGAAGGCCCGGTGGCCTTTATCGTCCTGGATGCCGGCGAGACCGGTGTGGCCAACTCCCTCGCCCTGACCGGCGACAGGATTTACGAAGACTACCTGCGGGAGCAGATGACCTGGGCGGAGAAAGCCATGAAGGAACCTTCCTTCCGCAAGGCACCCGTCAAGATCTGCATCCTCCATGCCCCGATGGTCGATCCGGGCGTCCCCGACGACTACGTCCCGCACACCTGGATGAACCACAACTTCGTTCCCCTGCTCAACAAGGCGGGCATCAACCTGATGATCGGCGCAGACCTGCACGAATACCAGTACCATCCCGCCGGAACCATGCACAATGATTTCCCGATCCTGGTCAACGACGCCGAATCCCGGCTCGATGTCCGGGTCGAACGCGGCCATATCTACGTAACCATTTATGACGAGGCGGGCAACGTCGTTGTCCCGACCCGAGACATCCCCGTTAAATAGTCCCATGAAAAGAATTACTCTGATTTTGACGATGGCCCTGGTGGCCCTGCTTTGCCTTCCTTCCTGCGGCGAAAAGAAAGCCGCACCTGCCTATCCGCTGTTCTGGACCTGGATGGACCTGCGTCCCAACACCGATTTCGAAGCTGCCTGCCAGAAGATGAATGACGCGGGCATCGACGGCGTGATGCTCAATGCTCCCACGCCCGACGACTATCGCCGCGTAATCCCCATCGCCCACGCCCATGGCATCACGGTCTATGCCTGGCTCTGGACCCTGAACCTGGAGCACGACCGCAGTACCGTTCTCGCGAAACATCCCGAATGGTTCAGTGTCAACCGGCTCGGCCGCAGCCTGGCCGACACGACCGCCTATGTGGACTACTACAAATTCCTGTGTCCGGCGCTTCCCGAGGTGCGCGAGTACCTCAACGAGAAGATCCGCGCCTATTGCGAAGTAGAAGGCCTCGACGGCATCGCGATCGACTACCACCGCTTTGTCGATGTCGTGCTGCCGACCACCTTGTGGCCCCGTTACGGCATCGTCCAGGACCGGGAGTATCCCGAATGGGACTTCGGCTACCATCCGGAGATGATCCGGCTTTTCCAGGAGAAATACGGATACGATCCGCGGGAGCAGGAGGATCCTTCCCAGGATGTCACCTGGCGCCAGTTCCGCTGCGACCAGGTCACGGAAGTGGCCAACTTGTTCGCCGCCACGGTCCACTCCTACGGCAAAGTGATGGCCGCCTCGCCGTTCCCGACGCCGAAGATGGCCTCCCGGATGGTGCGCCAGGATTGGGGCAAATGGGACCTCGACGTCGTCTTCCCGATGGTCTATCACAATTTCTACACACTGGATCCCTCGTTCGCCTATGACTGCACCGCCGAAAACTACTACGACAAGAATCCGGCGACCGCCCTGTATTGCGGCCTGATGTACAGCGATGACATCACCGACTGCATGGATGAGGCATTCCGGGCCGGTGCCCAGGGCATTTCGATCTTCACGGTCGACGGAATCCGTACGCCGGAACAGATGGCCCGGTTCAAGGCTTATACCGACAGCGTCCGTGCCGTCGTGGCGGCGAACGGAGGCCAGCTTCCGAAGGTCAAGGCCCCTGGCCGGGCCGATACCGACCCGTTCCACCACGCCGGTGTCATGGCCCAGATCGAGAAACGGATGCAGTATCTCATCGCCGGTTTCGACTGGAACCAGCGCCGCCGCAGAGGCGAACCGCCCGTGCAGGTCCCGGAACTCGCACCGCTGCAACTGGGTGATTACACCTTCGTGGGCAGCCGGGACATCACCCGGAACTACGAAGTGACCGACCAGGCCAGCGGCACGACCTTCGTCGTTACCTTCTATCTCTACGGCGATGTGATCTCCGGCTGGGATGTTGTGAAAAAATAGCCCGAATTATTGTATCTTTGGACAAAATTCCAAAGATGGCAAGAACTGAAATTTCCGATATCGGTAAGCAGGCTGCCCTCGACCGTCTCTTCGAGGGCAGCGGCTTTACCAATGGTTCGACACTTCCGGCCGGAGGCTCCGCTGCCGGATGCACTGCCCATAAGCTGCTGCTGGAAGGCTGTGACTTCGATCTGGTCTATACCCCGTTGAAACACCTGGGATACAAAGCGGTCCTCTGCGTGCTGGGCGAACTGTACGCCACCCTGCACCGGCCCGACGGCCTGTCGGTCGTCCTGGGTCTCTCGAAACGGTTCTGCTTCGAAGATGTGGCAGCGCTTTGGGAAGGGATGCTGGCCGCCTGCCGCGAACACGGCGTCAAACAACTCGCCCTGGAATTGAATCCGTCCGTCAATGGCTTGTGCATCAGCCTGGCCGCTACCGGCGTTCAGGAGAAGCAGGTGTTTGATCAGCGGCCGAAAGCCAAGAGTAGGGACTTGATCTGCTTGAGCGGCCATGTAGGTGCTGCTTATATGGGCCTGCACGTCTTGGAACGGGAAAAGGTTGCCTTTACCGGAACCGGGGAACAGCCCGACCTGACGCCGTACAAGGCGGTGCTCGCCAGCTACCTGAGCCCGGAAATCAAGGCAGGACTGCTGTCGCGGTTCATCGAAGCCGGTATTATTCCGTCCTGCGGTTATTTCCTCACCCGCGGTCTGGGAGAAGCCGTCATCCGACTTACCCGCGATACGGGTCTGGGCGCCAAAGTCTATCTGGAAAAGATTCCCATCTCCTCCCAGACCTTTGCCATGGCCGAAGAAATCGACATGGACGTGGTGACGGCGGCCATGAACGGCGGGGACGACTACAAGTTCCTTTTTGTCATTCCGCTCGACCAGCACGAAACCTTCCGCAAGGAATTCCACGATTTTGAAATCATCGGCCACCTCGCCCAACCCGACGTCGGCCCTGTCCTGGTCACCCCCGAAGGCGCCGAAATCCCCATCCACGCGCAAGGATATTAGCCGCAATTATTCAGTTTTCCGCAAAAACCGCCGCGAATCAAAAAAAATATATACCTTTGCATTTCTAAGACCTCCCCTTCCGGGCAAAGCCCGGGCAGCACCAGGCGACCGCCGGAGACCTGGCAATGGTCACAAGCGGCACCAGCCGCTAGCGGAGACCGGGGAATATAAGTCGCCACCAGGCGACCGCCGGAGGCCGGTACTTTTGCAGCAACAGCTCGAATACGCAGTCTGCACGCATAGCAAAAGTACTAAGGCCGGGAGGCGCGGGGTTTGGGGCGGAGCCCCAGTGATACTGAGATATGGTGTAATGGTAGCACAACAGATTTTGGTTCTGTTTGTTCAGGTTCGAATCCTGATATCTCAACAAAAAACCAAAGAAGACACCACAAGTGGAACCTCCGAGTAGTCTGACCCTTCCCGACGGGAACTCATCCGAGTCCCTGCCGTCGTGGTGTTACCCCCATCCAAGAACAACCATCGAAGGCCCCCTGCCGCGCAAGCGCAGCAGGCGTGCCTCCCTTTGATATATGGCACTATACCTGAAAAAAGAACTCGACGACGACGCCCGGATCTATGTCTGGGAAATCACAGAAACGGAGGAAGAGCTGCTGGCCACAACAGCTGTTCCTGACAACGAGCTGGAGGAACTCTCGTACACACGCAGCGAAGCCCGCCGCAAAGAGAAACTGGCGACGCGCGCCCTGCTCAACAAGATCTTCCCGGAGAAGCTCTATCTGGGCCACCACGACAACGGCAAACCGTATCTGCAGAATACGGCGATGGAAATCAGCATCTCCCACACCAACCGCTTCGTAGCGATCCTCCTCCATCCCGACGAGGACCTGGGCATCGACATCGAATGCCTGGACCGTGATTTCTCCGCCGTGGAGAAGAAAGCCCTCAGCGAAGACGAACTCGAAGATCTGGACGACCGCAAGAAGAACCTCCAGCTTGCCATCTACTGGTGCGCCAAGGAGGCGATTTACAAACGGATGTCGCTGTCCGGCGTCGATTTTGCCGAGCAAATCGAAGTCGAACGTTTCAACCCCCGCGACGAAGGGGAAATCGAGGCCACTTTCACCCACAAAGACGGTACGGAACTCGAATTCGAACTCAGCTACGAAGTGTTCGAGAACCATGTGATGGTCTGGGTCGTGGGATAATAAACTAACTGTGATGAAGAATTTTGTCAAGGAATTGGAATGGCGCGGCATGATTCAGGATATCATGCCCGGAACGGAAGAAAAATTGATGGAAGGACCGCAGTCGGCCTATGTCGGCATCGATCCGACAGCCGACTCGCTGCATATCGGACACCTGGTGAGCGTGATGATTCTCAAGCATTTCCAGAACTGTGGCCACAAACCGTTCGCCTTGGTGGGCGGGGCCACCGGCATGATCGGCGACCCGTCGATGAAGTCGGCCGAGCGCAATCTGCTCGACGAGGAGACGCTCAGCCATAATGTGGCTTGCCTCAAGGCACAGCTGGCCCGCTTCCTCGATTTCGATTCGGATGCACCCAACAAAGCCGAACTGGTCAACAACTACGACTGGATGAAGGACTATACGTTCATCAATTTCATCCGGGACATCGGCAAGCATATCACCGTCAACTACATGATGGCCAAGGACTCGGTGAAGAAGCGCCTGTCGCGCGACTCCAGCGAGGGCATGTCCTTCACCGAATTCAGCTATCAGCTGATGCAGGGCTATGATTTCTACTGGCTCTGGAAGAACCGGGGCTGCGTACTGCAGCTGGGCGGCAGCGACCAGTGGGGCAACATCACCACGGGCACCGAGCTCATCCGGCGCATCGACGGCGGCGAGGCTTTCGCCCTTACCTGTCCGCTCATCCGCAAGGCCGACGGCACCAAGTTCGGCAAGACGGAAAAAGGCAACGTCTGGCTTGACGCCGAACGGACCTCGCCCTATGAATTCTATCAGTTCTGGCTCAACGTCTCCGACGAAGACGCCGAACGCTACATCAAGATCTTCACGATGCTCGACCGCGAGACCATCGAGACGGCCATCACCACCCATCGCGAAGCGCCCGAGCGTCGCGAGCTCCAGAAACTGCTGGCCCGCGAAGTAACTGTCATGGTCCACGGGCAGAAGGAATACGAAAACGCCGTGGCTGCTTCCCAGATGCTTTTTGGAAAAGGCACCGTGGAAGCCCTCAGGGCCCTGGACGAGCGGACCTTCCTCTCTGTCTTCAACAATGTGCCGCAGTACTCGCTGACGAAGGGAGACCTGCCCTGCGACGTACTTGAGATGCTGGCTGTGCGGACAGACATCTATCCCAGCAAGGGCGAATGCCGCAAGATGATCCAGGGCGGCGGCCTGAGCATCAACAAGGAAAAAGTGTCCGACACGACCCTTCAGCTGACGGAAGACCATCTGCTTGACGGGAAGTATATTCTCGTGCAGAAAGGCAAGAAGAATTACTATATCCTGAATTTTGCGTGATGGACAAGGAAACCACCCGTCAACAGAAAGTGGCGCGGCAGATCCAGAAGGACCTGGCCGAAATCATCCGCCTGCGCGGCATGGCCGCCTACGACGGCGCCATGCTGACCGTCAGCGGCGTAAAAATCACGCCCGACCTGGCCCTGGCCAAGGTTTATGTCAGCATCTTCCCTTCCACCAAGGCGGTGGATGTCATGGAGCAGCTGGGTGAAGAGACCTCCCGGCTCCGCGGCGAACTGGGCCGTCGGGTGTCGAAACAGCTTCGGATCGTTCCCGAACTGGTGTTCTACCTCGACGATTCGCTCGACTATGTGGAGCACATCGACGCGTTGCTGAAGAAATAGCCTTTTCCGTCGATGCGGCTCTCCCGGTTCATAGCGCGACGCTATCTCTTCGCGAAGAAGTCGCTGGGCGTGATCAACATCATCTCGATCATCGCGGCATCCGGCATTGCGGTCGGGTGTGCCGCGCTGGTTATCATCCTGTCGATCTACAATGGTTTTGACGCGCTGGTCCGGGACCTCAACAATGCTTATACGGCCGATGTACTGATTACCCCGGCCCAGGGAAAGGTGTTCGCCTACGACGGCCGCTTCGATTTCCTGAAAACCGACTCGCGCGTGAAAGCGGCCTGCGGCGTGCTGGAAGAAAGTGTTTTCGTCCAGTATGGCGAGCGCAACAAGGTGGTGACGGCCCGTGGCGTGGATTCGCTTTATGAGCAGACTACCCGGCTCCGCGACCATATAGTCGATGGCGAGTTTTCACTGACGTTCGGCGATCTGAACCAGGTGGTGCTGGGACGGACGGTTGCACTTGAACTCGGCGCCCGCCCGGCCTTCCTGCAACCAATCGTGGCCTGGTTCCCGAGCCGGACCCAGCAAGTGGACTTGCTTAATCCGCTCGCTTCGCTCCGGCAGGAAAGGCTGCACCCGGCCGGCATTGTGTCGCTGGAGCAGAATTTTGACCAGAAGTATTTGTTCATGCCCCTCGATGCCCTGCGCGCACTGCTGGAGTACGATGACGAGGTGTCAGGCATAGAACTCTACCTGAATCCGGACGGCCTGAACCGGCATGGCCTTGCCTCACGCGAGATACTCTCGCAGCTCCGCGCTTCCCTGGGAGACGCGTTCGTGGTCCGCGATAAACAGCAGCAGAATACCACACTCTACAAATTGCTGATTTACGAGAAGATTGCCATCTACCTGATCCTGCTCTTCGTGATGCTCATCGTATCGTTCAACATCTATGGCTCGCTGTCGATGCTCATCATTGAGAAACGCGACGATATCGCCACGCTCCGGGCGATGGGGGCCGATGACGCGCTGGTGAGCCAAATCTTCGTACGGGAAGGCTGGATGATCTCCCTGCTGGGAATCGGAACCGGCGTGGCGTTGGGCCTGCTGGTCTGCTGGATCCAACAGCGGTTTGGCCTGGTAAAGATGCCGGGCAACTTCGTCGTGGACGCCTATCCGGTGGTCGTCCAAGCCATGGACATCCTGATTGTCATCGTGGGCGTCGCCCTTATCGGTTGGCTCATTTCCCTGCTGACCCGACGGATGACAAAAGGGTGATCCTTCTCCCGACGGACCACCCTTTCGAATGATAATATACTAAAACCTAAACCGATTGATAGATGCAGGGAAGGGGCAAAATGTTGCGTCGTTTTTTGTAAAAAATGTCCATTCCTGGGAAAAAAGCGAACTAACAACAATTTTTGGAGCAGTTTTGACAACGAGAAAACTCTCCGCGCAGACGCTTTTCCACCAAAACCTGCATCCGTTCGCGCAGTTCGGGCGATGTAATCTTGTCCACAACCTCGTTACAGAAAGCCATCTGCTGCAGCACGCGCGCCTCGGCCGCAGGGATGCCACGCGTCCGCATGTAGAAAAGTTCGTCCGGATTAAGCCGGCCGATGGTGGCGCCGTGGCTGCACTTCACGTCGTCGGCATAGATCTCCAGTTGAGGCCGGGTATAGGCCTTGGCCGAATCGCTGATCAGCAGGTTATGGTTGGCCTGATAGGCTTCTGTCTTCTGGGCATCGGGTACGACCCGGATCAAACCGTCGAATTGCGCCCGGCCGCGGTCGTCAAGAATCCCTTTGAAAATCTGATTGCTGTGACAGTCCGGGACTTCGTGGGTGAGCCGGATATCGTAGTCCATCCGCTGGTCGCCGTCGGTCAGGTAGAGGCCACTGAGTTTGCAGGCCGCGTGCTCTCCTTGGAGCCGGGCTTCAATGTGGTTGCGGATGCTCCCGCCGTGCAGAGAAAGGAACACCATGTCGAGCACTGCGCCGGCAGCCAGCGTGATTTCGTAGAACGTCTCATGGTCGGCTTGGTTGTGCTCGTTCTGCATCACGACGAATTCGGCGCGGGCCCCTTCTTCGAGGGTTATCTTGGTCTGCTCAACCGTCTTGAAGTGGTCGAGCGAGAAAGTGTGGGCACAGAGAATGATCCGCCCCGCGCTGCCGCGACTGAAATGGAATGACTCCGAGAAAGAAAGATCCCGCGGCCCTTCGGCACTGCGGACAGCGATGATCTGCAGCATCTGCGCCAGCTGTTCGCCTTCTTCCAGCCGGAAGGCCAGCGGCGCGCCGGCGCCCTGCACCGTGCCGTTGACCAGGAAAACCTGCCGGGCATCCTTGAGCGGGACGCGGCAGCGGAATTCCTGTTTGAGCGCGGGAGCGTAGATGAGATTATTCGCTTTCATGGATGAGCCAGTCGTAGCCTTTCTGTTCGATTTCGAGTGCCAGCTCTTTGCCGGCGGTCTTGATGATGCGGCCTTTGTAGAGGACATGGATCACGTCGGGCACGATGTAGTCGAGCAGTCGCTGGTAATGCGTGATGACGATGAAAGCGTTGTCGGGACGTTTCAGTTTGTTGACGCCCGAAGCCACGATGCGGAGCGCGTCCACGTCAAGGCCGGAGTCGGTCTCGTCGAGGATAGCCAGGCGCGGTTCGAGCATCGCCATCTGGAAGATCTCATTGCGTTTCTTTTCACCCCCCGAGAAACCTACGTTCACACCACGTCCGGAGAAACTGTTGTCCATCTCCACATAAGCCATCTTCTCGCGCATCAGTTTCAGGAATTGCGCAGCACCCAGCGGCTCAAGTCCCCGCTGCTTGCGCTGTTCGTTGACAGCGGCCTTCATGAAATTGACATTGGTCACTCCGGGAATCTCCACTGGATACTGGAAGCCCAGGAAGATGCCGGCCCAGGCACGCTCTTCCGGCGTGAGGGCCAGCAAGTCGTGTTCATCGTAGGTTACGGAACCTTCCGTGACGGTGAACGTCTCGCGGCCCGCCAGAACGGCGGACAGGGTGCTCTTGCCGGAACCGTTGGGTCCCATGATGGCGTGGATTTCGCCGGCTTTGATTTCCAGGTCAATCCCCCGGAGAATCTCTTTGTCGCCGATCGAAGCGTGCAGGTTTTCTATCGTAAGAAGCGGTTTCATCAGGCTTTTCTCTTATACATTTTCTCCCAGTTGACCAGGGAAATGATGCCGTTTACAAGGTACAGGGCACTGACAATCGGCATGAAGATGTTGCCGACCGACAGGTGCAGGATGAGTTGGGTAATGTTGACGATGATCCAGGCCACCCAGCAGTCCCACTTTTTCTGGGCGCTGAGGAACTGGGCCACGAGGATCAGGATGGTGACGCAGGAATCCAGGTATGGATGCGGATCGGCCGGGAAGAGCCGCTGCAGCAGCCAACCCCAGAGGGCGGCCACCACCAGCACGATCACGATTGTCAGGGCGCGCTCATACCAGTTGAGCATCGAAACTTTCAGTTCTCCCGTCTTTTCAGAACTCACTTCACCGGCCTTGGGATGGGTCCAGCGATAGTGTCCAAGGATGTTGATGCCCAGCGATACCGGTTGCAAGAGCAGCGAAGCCAGCAGGTTTTTCTGCAGGAACAAGATAAACAGGGCGGCGGTGTAGAGATAGCCCACCCAGAAATTGTATTTGCTGCCCCGCCCTGCCAGAAATACGCAGGTCAGGCCCAGCAACGAACTGATAAGGTCAATCCAGCTGAATGTCATCCGATGCTCCCCTCCAAAGAGACTTGCAGCAGTTTTTGTGCTTCGACGGCAAATTCCATCGGCAGCTTGTTCAGGACTTCTTTGGCATAGCCGTTCACGATCAGGCCGACGGCGTCTTCTTCCGTAATGCCGCGCTGACGGCAATAGAAGAGCTGGTCTTCACTGATTTTCGAGGTGGTGGCTTCGTGCTCGATTGTGGCGCTCTGGTTGTCCGACTCGATGACAGGGAACGTATGGGCGCCGCATTTGTCACCCAGCAGCAGGGAGTCGCACTGCGAATGGTTCCGGGCGCCCTCGGCACCGGGCAACACCTTCACCATGCCGCGGTAGCTGTTCTGACTCCGGCCGGCCGAGATGCCTTTGCTTACGATGCGGCTGGTGGTGTTCCGACCGATATGGATCATTTTGGTGCCGGTGTCGGCTTGCTGGTAGTTGTTGGTCACGGCTACGCTATAGAATTCGGAGAGGGAATTGTCCCCCTTGAGAATCGTGCTGGGATACTTCCACGTGATGGCGCTGCCTGTCTCGACCTGGGTCCAGAAGAGGCGGCTGCCGCTCCCTTTGCAGATGCCGCGTTTGGTCACGAAGTTGTAGATGCCGCCTCTTCCCTGGGCGTCGCCAGGATACCAGTTTTGCACGGTGGAGTATTTCACTTCAGCGTCTTTCTCCACGATAATCTCGACCACGGCCGCATGTAACTGCGTTTCATCGCGCATCGGAGCGGTACAGCCTTCCAGATAACTCAAGTATGAACCTTCGTCGGCCACCAGAAGTGTCCGCTCGAATTGGCCGGTGCCACGGGCGTTGATGCGAAAGTAGCTTGAAAGTTCCATCGGGCAACGCACGCCCTTGGGAATATAGCAGAACGAACCGTCGCTGAAGACGGCACTGTTCAGTGCGCTGTAGAAATTGTCAGCGATCGGGACAACTGTCGCCAGGTATTTCCGCACGAGCTGCGGGTAATTCTTGACAGCCTCGGAGAAGGAGCAGAAAATGATGCCTTTTTCGGCGAGCGTCTCGCTGAAAGTGGTTTTGACCGACACACTGTCGAACACGGCATCGACTGCTGTTCCGCTCAGCACGCCCCGCTCATGGAGCGGGATGCCGAGCTTGTCGAAGGTCTTCTCGATCTCGGGGTCGATTTCCTTCTTCTCTCCCGGCTGGCCAGGCTGCTTCGGCGCGGCGTAATAGACAATATCCTGAAAGTCGATCGGCGGAATTTCCAGATGGGCCCACGTCGGCAGTTTCATCTTCTGCCACTGCCGAAAAGCCTTCAGCCGGAATTCCAACAACCAGTCGGGTTCCTCTTTCTTCTTGGAAATCAGCCGGATGATATCTTCGTTCAGGCCTTTCGGGATGAAGTCCTGCTCCACCACCGTCTCAAACCCGTGCTCATACTCCCCCGAAGTGACCTCTTCTATGATTTTCTCGCTTTCTTTCATTGCGCTGCAAAGATAGCATTATTTTCGGGCTTTTGCGCAACGGGGCGGACGGGAGGCAGATACCCGGACGCTACCGCTGGCGCTTGAAGAAATCTGTCATCAAAGTGGCGGCTTCGGAGGCAAGCGGTCCGGCTGTGACTTCTGTCCGGGGGTGAAGAAGCGAGGGAGAGAAAAGTGTGTAGCCTCGCTTGGGATCGGGAGCGGCATACACAAGACGTCCCAACTGTGCCCAGGCAAGGGCGGCGGCACACATCGGACAGGGTTCCACCGTGACATACAACGTACAGTCATTCAGATATTTGCCCCCTAAATACTCGGCGGCCATGCCAATCAATTGGATTTCGGCGTGGGCGGTCACGTCGGTCAGCCGCTCCGTGAGATTGTGCGCCCGGGCAATGATTCGCCCGCCACAGACCACCACGCCACCGATGGGAACCTCCCGCTCGGCTGCCGCAGTACGTGCTTCGCGCAGCGCCTCCTGCATATAGAGTTCGTCATTCATCGTTCGTAAACCGATTTCGAAGGAAAATGTTTGGAAAAGGCCGTCACCATCGCCGCCCGCAACGTCTGGTAGCGCTGGGACGGCATTTCCACATCGTTGATGCAAATCATCGTCCGGACAGGCGAGACGATGGCTTTGGCCAGTTTTTCGGGCGTCGTGGCAGCCAGCGAAATGTGCTGGTTCGAGATTCTCCGGGCCAGACCCCGCCCGCTTAACAGGGTGTAATCCAAATAAAGATACTGGTTTACATTCCGTGCGTCTCGCAGCGGCGTAAGGGTCGCCAGAAGCTGTGGCTCCAGACACCGGAAAGCCTCCTCGCTCACACTGCGGAGCATCGGCGAGCAAGTGTGTTGGGGCCGCAGGAAAAAGAGACCGGGCCACAGCCCCAAAGCTGCCCGGGCCATGCGGTCGGCGTTCCTGGTCTGACGCTTGTACAGATTGCCGGCCCACAGATGACGGGAAAAGCCCATTGCCGGACGGCCCTCGGGGAAGAAATCCGCCTCAACGGCATCGCGGACGGGAAACATGTCGTCGTTGAAATACAGGAAGCGCTCCGACAGGCCGGGAATCTTGTGGAGGAACAATTCGATGGTCGTGCTTGTAAATGTCGGCAGATACGCCTCCGGAATAATCTCCGTATGCAAGACCACCTGCAGCCGGCTGCGGTCGGCCCACACCGGCACCTGGCTCTCGCGGGAAACCACCAGAAAGATCCTGTCCACGAACGGCAGGTGCCGTTCGATGCCCCGCAACAAAAAAGGGAGCGTCCCCCAGTCGCGGTAACGTTTCGTCAGGGCCGGCTGCCGGACCGTTGCAAGATAATCCTGCTGCCAAAGCGGATCGGCTCCGTCCACGTATGCGATGACTGCATCCATCTGCGTGTCGGTAAGAATAACAAAGATAATTCATTTTGTGTGCAGGGGAACGGTTTTTGTTTATATTTGCGACTTTATGCGGATAAAACGTACACTCTTCACACTCTTTCTGCTCATGACGGCCATCTTTCCCGTCCGGGCACAGTACGTTCTTTCCGGCAGTGCGCCCGCCGGTATCCGGTGGAGTCAGATCCAGGGTGAGCATTTTCACGTGATTTTCCCTTCGGAAATCGATTCGCTTGCCCGGGAGTATCTTTATCTTTTCGAGAAGACACGCCCCGCCACACTGACCGGTCTGCATATCGAGACGCCCATGATGCCCATGGTCCTGCAACCCTACGACTTGTATAGCAACGGGATGGTAGCATGGACGCCCCGACGCATCGAACTCTATACCACACCGCCCGGCGATCCCCTCTACGCCCTTGACTGGGCGACGCAGCTTGCCGTCCACGAGGGTCGGCACATCGGCCAGATGGCCCATTATACCAAAGGCTTTTACAACGTGCTGAGCATCCTGCTCGGCGAACAGGGTCACGCCATCGGCATCGGCCTCTACCCTACCCGCACACTGCTTGAAGGTGACGCTGTCCAGAATGAAACCGACCTGACGCCCTCCGGCCGCGGCCGCGACCCTGAATTCCTGAAGTTCTTCCGCGCTTCTTTCCTGGCAGGAGACTTCCGTTCCTACGATAATTGGAAATATGGCTCCTATTATCAGTACACCCCGGGAAAATACCCCATGGGCTACCTGATCAACAGTACGATGCGCTACAACTCCCACAATTATACCGCCACCGGCGATATCATGGAGATCCAGGTCCGCGACTGGTGGCGCATCTTCAGTGTCTCGCACCGGGCCTATATCCGGGCCACCGGCCTGACCGGCCGGAAGAACTGGCGCTCGGCCATTGCGCGTTACACGGAACAGTGGAGCTGGGAGAGCAAATTGTGGGCGCCCTACACGGAGACGACGCCGCTGTTGCTGCAACGCGAAAACCGCTACACGGAAATCTCGAACCCCGTCCGCCTGGGCGACGATACCTATGCTACGATGAGCGGCCTGCGGTTCGAACGCCGGCTGGTGAGCATCGACTCGGCAGGCCGACGACACTATCGTCATCCGCTTTCAAGCAACACCAGCACCCTGGTGCCCGACAGCGACCATTCTCTTCTCTTTTCGGAAATTGTGCCGGATCCCCGCTGGGAGCACCGCAGCTGGTCGGTCCTGCGGCGCTATGACGCCGAAAAGAACAAGTTCCAAACCCTTACCCGTCATACCCGTTATTTTAATCCCGCCCCTTCGGCCGGACGGGATTCGATCCTGGCGGCGGAATACCCGGCCTCCGGCAGCTCCAATGTCGTAATCCTCGACCGCGACGGCAACCTGCTCGACCGCATCGCCGCTCCTGAGAACGGACAGATAACCGGTGTGGCCCAACTGAAGGAAGATCTGTACGCCTCCATCGTCACGACGGGCGGTATGGGCCTGTTCCGCTATGACACCACCTGGCACCGGGTCGTCAACCCGCAGGCCAAGATGATCCGCAACCTCCAGGCGGCCGGCGACAGCCTGCTCTACTTTATTTCCGATCTCGACGGATTGAGCAATCTCTATACCTACGACCCGCGGGATAAAGCGCTTCGGAAGCGGACATCCGTCCGGATCAGTGCCGAAAAACCCTCCCTTGATGCGGAAGGGATCCTCCGGTTCGCCGACTATGACCGTCTGGGCTACCAGCCCGTCGCCGTCCCCTTCGACAGTCTGACTTCTGTCCACGCTTCGTTCCTGCGGCCCTACAACCCACACATCGCAGAAATCAATGCCAAGCAGGCGCAGGAAGAGGCAAAACAGCTTTCCATGGAGGAGGAAATCCTGCTCCGCATGCAGATCGACTCACTCAAGAGCCGCCCTTACAGCAAGGTATTGCACGGTATCCACATCCACTCCTGGGCCCCTTTCTACGCCAGCGTCGACCGGCTGATGAATGACCTGGGCGGTTTCGACTCCCAGCATTTCACCAACTGGTACGAATACATCGCACCGGGCGCGACCCTCATTTCGCAGAACCAGCTCGGAACCTTGGTCACGACCCTGGGCTACTCGTATCACGACCGGCATCATGCCGGACATTTTTATGCCAATTATACAGGTCTTTATCCCGTCTTCGAGGTGGCTGTGGATTACAACCACCGTGACCGGACGAAAGCCTATAACGAATTCCAGGATCACTTGCGGATCGACACGCTCGGGGCACCTGCCCTGGCAATCAATGCCAAAATGTCCATCCCGCTGGTCTTCTCCCGGGGCGGCTGGACAACGCGCGTGACGCCAGCCATCGGTTATTCGATGACCAACGACGCCTATGAGTACCTTGAAAACCAACACTACGACCTCGTACGGGTCTGCGGGGAAAAGACGCATCTGTTGACCGGAAGTATCCGCGTCGATACCCGGCTCGCACGGCCCAATACCCGCCTGACACCGCGTTTGGGATTCGGTTTCCAGCTCAGCGGCATGACCCGGATCGGACCGTCCCGCAACAAGATCGGCGCCGTCACGGCTTGGACCTATCTTCCCGGCTTCGGAAAAGATGACGGCTTCAAGCTTTCCTATTCTTACCAGTACCAGCCGCAGAACGGCCTGTTCTACAGCGCCGATTACAACCTGGTCCGAAAACCGTTCGGTTATTCCCGGGATATCCTGATGAACTACAACCGGGGAACGCTTGAATATGCCCTTCCCATTTACGCAGGTGACCTGAACGGCGGTGTTTTGTTCTATCTGAAACGGATTATCCTGGTTCCGTTCGTGGATGCTGCTTTCGACAAGGTGCAGGCACAACCCTGGTTTTCCTACGGATCCGCCGTCATGGTCACGACCCGCCTGTTCCGCGTCGGCACCGACCTTCAGTTCGGCGTGCGTTACGCCCGCCGCAACCTCCCCGGCGACAAAGGGAAATTCCAGTTCATCCTCTCTACCGGACTCTAATTCTGCTGACCCATGAACAATGCACTTCGGCTCAACGCCTTCGACTGGTTCCTGATTCTCGGCACCACGATCGTGAGTATCGCTTCCTCACTGCTGGGCGACGGATGGGACACCCTCGGTTTCATCGTGGCCGTCACGGGAATTGTCAATCTGGTGCTCTGCGCCAAAGGCAACATCTGGAACTACGCTTTCGGCATTGTCTATAACGCCATTTACGTCTATATCGCCTGGCACTCGAAACTATACGCCGATTCAGCGATCTATCTGCTGTATTACCTCCCCATGCAGTTCGTGGGCTGGGCCCAGTGGAAAAAGAACCAGAATCAGGAAAGCGGTGCGGTGAACGCACAGCATCTGACCGGCAAGATGGCGCTGCTGCTGCTCGCTGCGGCCGCCGTGCTGATTCCGTTCTTTGCCTGGATCCTCGGCCTGCCGGCCATCGGCGATTCGCAGCCTTGGCTCGATTCGGTGACCACGGTCATCTCCATCCTGGCCATGTTCATGATGGTCAAGGCCATTGCGGAGCAGTGGTACATTTGGATCGTGCTCGACGCGGTGCAGACGGTCAAGTGGCTGATTGCCACGATCCGGGGCGAGCAACACGCGGCGCTCATGCTGGTAATGTTCGCCTTTTTCCTGGCCAACGCCGTCTATGGCCTCATTCAGTGGAACAGATTAGCGAAGCAAGCTTCGGGCCCACAACAGCCGTAAGCTCTTCACGCGAAGCTTCCTGAATCCGTTTCAGGCTCTTGAAGTGACGGAGCAGTTTCTGCTCGGTCTTCTCGCCCACGCCCGGAATTGTGCGCAAAGCACTGACTGTCTGCGCCTTACTGCGCAGGTTGCGGTGGTGTGTGATGCCGAAGCGGTGGGCTTCGTCGCGGATCTGCATCAGCACACGGAGCGAACTGGAATTCCGGTCGAGGAACAGAGGGAGCGGGTCGCCCGGCACAATGACCTCTTCCAGGCGCTTGGCCAACCCCACGATAAACACTTGGTCGGCGATACCCAGTTCCATCAAGGCCTCCAGGGCGAATCCGAGCTGCCCCCGTCCACCATCGATGACGATCAGTTGCGGCAGTTCCTCGCCCTCGGCCATCATCCGGGAATAGCGGCGGTTGACCACCTCTTTCATGGACGCGTAGTCGTTGGCCCCGACCACGGTCTTGATGTTGAAATGCCGGTAATCGCGCTTGCTCGGCAGGGCATCTTTGAAGACCACGCACGAAGCCACGGGGTTTGTCCCCTGAATGTTGGAGTTGTCGAAACATTCGATGTGGCGCGGCGGAACCTGCATACCCAAGTCTTTCTGCAGCTGGGCGATGACTTTTTCGGACTTTTCGATCCGCTTGGGCAGCGTCTTTTCCTTCAGCAGCTTATAGGTTTCCATGTCGAGAATGCCGTGGCCGACGGCTTTCTCCCGTTCATGGTGCGCTTCCAGCAGGGCGAGCCGCTCCTTCCATTGCTGCGCATCTTCGAAGCGGAGCTCCGCGGCTGCGGCCAGCATTTTTTCCCGGCACGCAGTCATCAGCTGGCGCGTGCGTCCGCTCAACAGGGCCTTGATCTCCTCGACTTGCGCGTCGTATTCCACCTCACTGAACAGCCCTTCGCACGGACCCGCACATTTTTCAAGATGGTAGTTCAGACAGCACCGCAACTTGCCGCCCGCAATCTGCTCGGGCGTGAGCGGATGAGCGCAGATCCGCAGCTTATACAAGCTGCCCATCAGGTCGAGAAGCCGGCGTGCGTGCTGCACCGAGGCATAGGGTCCATAGTAGAGCGAGCCATCCTGTACATAACGGCGCGTGAGCATCACCCGGGGAAAAGGCTCCTTGCGGATGCAGATCCAGGGATACGTCTTATCGTCTTTGAGCAGGATGTTGTAGCGGGGCTGCAACTGCTTGATGAGGTTGTTTTCGAGCAGCAGGGCATCTTCCTCGGTTTCGACCACGGTATAGTGCAGCTCTGCGATGTGCTCCACCAGCGCCCGGGTCTTGCGGTCCAGTTGTTCAGGCGGACGGAAATACTGCGACACGCGCCGCTTCAGGTCCTTGGCCTTGCCCACATAGATCACAGTTCCAGCCGCATCGAGATAACGGTAAACACCTGGATCATGAGGAAGATATGTTATTTTGTCTCTGACATTCATCGAAAAGTCATATCTTTGTATTTTAACCTGAATGCTATGAAGAGAAAGAAGGTTACAAAGTTAATCAATAAATCGGATATCATGAAGATCATCCACATGCGCGGGCCGGTCGGCTGGCTGCTCGCCTCGCTTGCCATGTGGATCTTCGGTTTCAATAAAGTCAACAAGGCCAACGACCGCTGCAAACAATACAAGGGCGCCGAATTCTCTGCCCATATCCTCAAGGAAGCCGGCGTAAGCTACAACCTCAACCCGCAGCAGTACAATTACATTCCGCAGGACGGCCCCTTCATTGTCGTGGCCAACCACCCCATCGGCTCGGTGGACGGCATGATCCTCAACGCCGTGATCGGCACCATGCGTACCGACTTCAAGATCATGGCCAATTTCCTGCTGTCGCTCATCCCTTCCCTGAAGGAATCCTTCTTTTCGGTCAATCCTTTCACCGACGGTTCGCTGGCCGGCACCAACAGCAGCCTGGCCGGCATCCGCCAGGCCAAGGCGCACCTCGCCGCCGGCGGTTCACTCGGCCTGTTCCCGGCCGGCGAAGTTTCCACTTACCAGCGCCAGGAAAACCGGACCTCGCTGGTCCGGCACCGTATCGAAGACATTCCCTGGCCCGCCTCGATCATCAAACTCATCCGCAACGCCAATGTACCGGTAATTCCCGTCTATTTCGAGGCGGAAAACTCCAAGTGGTTCCACTTCGTAGGGCGCATCCATCCCATGCTCCGCACCCTCAACCTGCCCAACGAACTCTTCAACAAGAAGGGCAAGACCATCCCGATGCGCATCGGCAAGCCGATCATGCCCAATGAACTGGCCGAATACAACACCATCGAGCACCTGGGCGGCTATCTCCGCAGCCGGGTCTATGCCATGGAGGCGGAATTCAACAACGCCAACGAGGAACTGATGAAACCCCCGGAGCTGGTGACCCCGATTTCCCTGCCGCGCGACAAGAAAGCGGTGGTCAAGGAATTCGACCGGCTCAAGAACGGGGGCAAAAAGCTTTTCGAAGTTTCGAACTACCAGTGCTACCTGGCGGAATACGATGAGATTCCCGTCGCGATGATCGAACTGGGTCGCCGGCGCGAAGAGGCGTTCCGGGCCACGGGCGAAGGCAGCAACCAGGCCATCGACGTGGACGACTACGACAAGTATTACAAGCATCTGATCCTCTGGGACGCCAAGCGCAAACGCATTGCCGGCGGCTACCGGCTCGGCATCGGACAGGAAATTTTCGAGAAATACGAGGGCATCGAAGGATTCTACACCAGTTCTCTCTTCACCTACAACCCGTCGTTCGAAAGTACGCTCCGCGCCACCATCGAGTTGGGCCGGTCGTTCGTCAGTCTCGAATACCAGAAAGAGGCGCTGCCGCTGATGCTTCTGCTGAAAGGTTTGATGCACAGCCTGATGCGTTATCCCGACGCCGAGTATTTCATCGGGCCTGTCAGCATCAGCAATTCCTATCCGAAGTTCTACCAGAGCCTGATGGTCTATTACTTGGAGAACAAGTACAGCGCAAGCCTGCCGGAAAATGCGGCACAGCCCACCACGCCTTTCGAGCCGGACTACCTGAAACTCAATCCGAAGGACCTGCTACGGCGCAAGATGGACAATTTCGAAAAGTTCGACCGCTTCCTGATGCGGCTGTCCGACAACACCTACCGGATGCCGACGCTGGTGAAGAAGTACATGAAGGTCAACGCGCGCATCATCGCCTTCAACGTCGATCCGCTCTTCAACTACAGCCTCGACGGCCTGATCATCCTCCGCATCAAGGATTATCCCCGTGCCGAGATCCTCTCGATGACCAAAGACATCGACAACCCCACCGAACGCGAGAGCATCCTCAATCGTTTCGGATATTCCTTAAAAGACTAGTGTCCGGGAACGCCGTTGCCGGTGAAGCCCTTTCACGGAGTTTTTGCGGGGAGGTCGGTGCAGAAGCCGTAGCGGATGTGAAAGGGCCTCACCGGCAACAAGTGGAAAAGCTTATGGTACAGGATCGTAGCCGCTGCCGCCCCAGGGGGCGCAGCGGAGGATACGTTTGGTGGCGAGCCAACTGCCGCGGAGCAAACCGTGCTTGCGGAGAGCTTCCAGCGCGTAATTCGAACAGGTGGGCGTATAGCGGCACTGACGCCCCATGTAGGGCGACAGGAAAATCTGGTAGAGGCGGATCAGCTTAACGGGCAGCCAGATCGTCCAGGACCTGAGCGAGGCTCTTGTCGATTCTTTCATACTCCTCCACCTGTTTGCCGATGTAATAGATGAAAATGTCGTAGGAACGCCCGCCCAGCCGGGCGGCGTTCAGCCGGAACGCTTCGCGGACACGGCGCTTGAGCAGGTTGCGCTTGACCGCCCGCTTGAAATGCCGTTTAGGCACCGAAACGCCGAATTCTCCCGCGCCCTCCTGAAAATGAACTTTCAGCGGATATCGGAACAGGACATGTCCCGTCTTCAGCAGCGAGAGAATCTGGCGCTCATTCATGCCTGGGGAAGCCGGTCCAGATAGTTGGTGAGCGCTTCCGCAATCGAGGGCGCACCCGGCGCCGGCGCCTTGATCTCCACCTGAAGTCCGGCCGATTCCGCCGCATTGGCTGTCGAAGGACCGTACGTGGCAAACACCAGCGACTCCTGCTTGAATTCAGGCCAGGCTTCCTGCAGCGACTTGATGTCCGACGGGCTGTAGAAAGCCATCAGCTGATAGTCGTGCGGGTTGATGTCGTGGATGTCGTTGCTGACCGTACGGACGAAGACGGCGCTGCCGTGCTTGAGTTTTTCCTTGGTGAAGAGCTTGTGGACATCGGGCTTCAGCTGGTCTGTGCAGGCGATCAGGAAGTTCTCATTCCGGTGCTTGGCGCCGATAGACTGCACCATCGAAGCCACTGTGCCCGCACCGAAAAAGATCTTGCGTTTGCGATACACGATGTACTTCTGGAGATAGACGGCGATCGCCTCGCTCTGGCAGAAATACTTCATGGTTTCGGGAACGTTCACCCGCGTCTGCTCGCAGATGTGGAAGAACGCGTCGATGGCCGTACGGGAAGTGAACACGATGGCCGTATAGTCGAGAATGGTCACCCGCTGCGCCACGAAGTCCCGGACAGAAACCCCTTCCACCCGGAAAAACGGGCGAAAATCGATGGTCAGGCCCCGCTTGGCGATCAGATCGGCGTACGGAGAAGCCCCCTTCGGTTCGGGCTGCGAGATGAGAATACGTTTAATTTCCATTGATCAATTGGTTAACTACCACACAAATCGGTAAAAATTCCAGGGCGCAAAGATACAAAACCCAGAAAAAAACAGAAAATTCCGTTGAAAAAATAATAGAGAACCCCCTTCGGACATAGAGAAAAGCCCCTGCAGCAACCGGCAGGGCGAGCAGAAGCAAAAGCAGCCAACGGGGTGTTCCGGGCACCAGCCAGCCCAGCAGGATGGCTGGTACGGAAGCCAGCATCACAAGAACACCGACCGCATAGCCCATCCGCTCGATGGATCGGAATGCAGACGTGCGTCCACCCAGCCAACCCATCAACCCATACACAAGTTTGCGGAAAAGCCAAAGCGCGACCAGTGCCGCCAAGGTCCATGCGTACCCCACCGTACTCAGACCTGTGACCACCAGCGCCAATGCATAAAACGGAACCAGCAACAGACAGGAGATGCGCACAGAATCGCAGATATACTGGTTGCCCAGCATTTCCAACGTGCCATTCAGGCCATGGATGCATGACCAGCCGCCCCGGACCGCCGCCAGCAACCGGTTATAGAGCAGCAGCAGCGACACACCGGCCGCCAGCAGAAACGCCAGTACGTATGGATCGGGCAGTTCTCTCATCAATTCCCTCGTTTGGCCTGATGGCCCATCGCTGTCAACAGGGATACGACCTTGTCGCGCACATCACCCTGCAGGAGGATTTCTCCTTCCCCGGCAGAGCCACCGACACCGAGTTTTGTCTTGAGTTGCCGGCCCAGTTCCACCAGGTCGGCTTCCTCGCCGGCAAAGCCGGTAATCAGCGTCACTTGTTTGCCGGCACGCCGGCGACGGTCGATCGTCACCACCAGACGTTGTTTGTGAAACCGGGGTGCAACCGCTTCCGGCTGCGGTTCTTCCGGCAGCGTGGCGAGTTCTTCGCCAAACCTTCCCTTCAGGATCTCTTTCCAGTCTTGTGGCATCGTCCTTGCAAAATTTTCGCAAAGTTAGTGATAAAACCTTTATCTTTGTTGTTTGCACGAAAATCATCGCTTCATGGATAAAAAACAGTTCAACAGGATCAACCGAATCATATCCCTTTGCGTAGCCATTTTAGCGTCACTGGTTTACCTGGTGACCCTCGAACCCACCACGAGTTTCTGGGACTGCGGCGAATTCATCGCCTCGTCTTATAAACTGGAGGTTGGCCACGCTCCCGGAAACATGGTCTTCAACCTGTTCGCCCGCATCTTCACCATCTTCTCCGGCGCGAAATACGCCGCTGTCGCGGTCAATGCGATGAGCGCGATCTGCTCCGGGCTGACGATCTTCTTCCTCTACCTGACCATTGTCCATTTCGGCCGCAGGCTGCAGGAGAAGCGGGGACGCACGCTCACGAAAGCCGGCGCAGTCGCCCTTTTCGGCGCGGGAGTCGTCGGTGCGTTCGCTTACTGTTTTTCCGATACGTTCTGGTTCTCCGCCGTGGAAGGCGAAGTTTACGCCATGTCCTCGCTCTTCACCGCTGTCGTTTTTTGGGCGGGCCTCAAATGGGAAGAGCAGGCCGACCAACCCTACGCCAACCGCTGGTTGATTCTGATCTGTTTCCTGATGGGCTTGTCCATCGGCGTCCACCTGCTCAACCTGCTGACCATCCCAGCCATCGTGTTCCTGATCTATTACAAGAAGCACAAGAAACCCGTCACGTTCTGGCGTGCCTTCGGCATCCTGGCTCTCTCTGGCGTTGTGCTGGGCGTCGTGCTCTTCGGCATCATTCCTTACCTGCCCCGGCTTGCCGCCGGTTTCGACCGACTCTTCGTCAACGGGTTCGGAGCCAAGTTCAATGTCGGCGCCACTGTTTTCATGGTGATTTTCCTGGCTGCCTGCTTCCTGTTGCTCCGCCTCTTCCGAAAGAAAGACAAAGCTTTGGCCCACACCGCTACCCTGATGGTGACCACCATCGTAATCGGCTATTCGCTCTTTACCGTCACGGTCATCCGCTCGAGCGCTGGCACCCCGATGAACGAATACCAGCCCGACAATCCCTACACGCTGATCCGTTACCTGGGTCGTGAGCAGTATGGCTCCAGTCCGATCCTCTACGGACAATCTTTCAACTCACCCTACGAAATCAAGGAAATCCCCTATTATACCCCGCTTGACGGCAAGTATTACCACGCCGACAACGTGGACGCTTCGTTCCCCTCTTCCGCGAAGATGCTTTTCCCGCGCATGTGGAACGGTTTCTCTGAGCAGAACAAGGAGATTTACAAGACCTATGTCACCAAGACACAGACCCGCCGGGCCAACGTATATGGCAAGAACATCAACTTCCAGCAGATCACGATGGCCGACAATCTGCGTTTCTTCTTCGACTACCAGATCAACCAGATGTATGTCCGCTATTTCCTCTGGAACTTTGTGGGACGGCAGAACGACCTGCACGGCGGTGAATATTCCGGCGACCTGACCAAAGGAAACTGGGAGAGCGGCATCGGATTCATCGACCGGCTCCGCCTGGGCGACCAAAGCGAGGGGCCGGACTTCATCGTCCACAACCGGGGCAAGAACCACTATTTCTTCCTGCCGCTGCTCCTGGGCCTGATCGGATTCTTCTTCCAACTGCGCCACGACCCGCGCAACAGCTGGGTCACCGGCCTGCTCTTCCTGCTCACAGGCCTGGCCATCGTGGTCTACCTCAACCAAACGCCCATGCAGGTGCGCGAGCGCGACTACGCGTATGCGGGTTCTTTCTATGTATTCGGCCTTTGGATTGGCCTGGGCGTCCTGGCGCTTCAGGACTGGTTTGAAAAACTGACCAAGAAACCCGACAGTATGCCAGCTGCTGCGTTGGCCGTCGCCCTGGGTCTCGTGGTTCCGGTACTCATGGGGTGTCAGAACTGGGACGACCACGACCGCAGTGGCCGCTACACTGCCCGTGATATGGCGTACAACCACCTCAACGGCTGCGGTCCCAACGCTCTGCTGGTCACGCACGGCGACAACGACACGTTCCCGCTCTGGTACGTACAGGAAGTGGAAGGCGGGCGCACCGATGTGCGCATCGTCAACTCCTCGCTGCTGGGCACCGACTGGTATATCGACCAGATGAAATGCCGTTTCTACGATTCTGACCCGGTGAATATCTCCATCGGGCGCAAGCAGTATCTCTACGGCACCAACGATTTCGTTCCGGTAATCGATGTGGTGGACCGGCCGCTGCTCGCCTCGGAAGCCATCAGTGTCTTCAAGGATGAACGCTTTACCCGCGACGGGCAAGACTTTATCCCGGGCCACCAGCTCCTGGTACCCGTCAACAAGGAAAACGCCATCGCCTGTGGTATCGTCAGCGAAGAAATGCGCGACAAGATGCAGGACTACCTCGTTCTTGATATCAAAGGAAACAACCTCACCAAGTTCAACCTGATCATGCTCGATATCCTGGCCAACTACGATTGGTCGCGCCCCATCTGCTTCGTATCACGCAATGAGACGACGCTGGGCCTCGAGCCATGGCTTCAGTTTGACGGCTTCGTGTACCGGCTGGTTCCTTTCACCAACGATTCCACCGACCGCGAAGCAACCGTTGATGCCGACGGCCTCTACGACAAGATCATGAACGTCTGGCGTTTCGATTCAATGGCCGACACAACCGTCCACTGGGATTATCAGAATATCTTCACCTTCAGTGCCGTTGTTCCCGTGCGCGACATTTTCGCCACCACGGCGACCGCCCTGATCGACCGGGGTGAAAACGAAAAAGCAGAAGAAGTGCTCGACAAATGCATCGCCTCGTTGCCCGCCTGCAATTTCCCCTACAACACGGCGATGTTCCGCGGCATGAACGAATGGTCGGTTCTGACGATGATCGAAGACTATTTCCGGATCGGAAAGCCCGAAAAAGCGGTGGCCGTCGGTGACCGGTTGGGCGAAGAGACCCTGAAAACCATTCTGTATTACACGACGCCCATCGGTCCGGGAGAAGATGACGTCCTGAGCAAGAAGCTGGCCGACGATTCGGCAACCCTCTATCTCTATCTGGTCCGGATGTACCGGAACTTTGACCAAAAAGAAGCGGCTGAACGCCTGGAAGAGAACCTCAAGGCGATTTAAGAGACTTCGTTTCGTCCAGCCGTTTTTTATTTGACAATCCTGACTTCCTCGGTGACGACTTTCACCGAGGATTCTTTTTTCCGTGCTTTGGAGAGTGCCAGCGGCTGGCCATTATCGAACGCGATGATGAAAGCCGACGGAAATTTGCGACGGACCGCCGGCAGTACCTGTTCGGCATCGGCATAAGCCCGGAACAAACCCGCGGCACAAAGTTTTTTGCCGGACCGCTGCGGATGCACATAAACCGGGCTGATTCCCTTGAGCTGGCTCACCGACGGCTTCGAGCCTGACACGAACAGCTGGATTTGATAGACCAAACCGGCGGGGAGGCTGTTGTTCTCTGCAAAAGCACCGGGACCTGCGGTCGTAAAGGCGTAGTCGAACACCTCTTCCGGCTCCTCGAAACCAAGCAACGGTTGCCTTCCGGGCGATTGTCTGGTAAAAACATAGCCGTTATCCGGTGCCGTGACAGCCAGTTTTTCGACCTGCGCCACCTCCCGCTCGCTGACCGGACCGAACACCGGCGTCTCCTGCCGCAACACATAGATGACCATCGAATCCTTTCCACAGGCACGGTTGGAGGCCATCAAACTGTAACGGCCGTCGGGCGTGTCGCAAAACAGCAGGTCATCGGCCGGAGAATTGAACGGAACGCCCATGTTCTGCACATGTCCCCAGACTTGCCGTTCCGGATCCCAAGTCGCCACATAGAGATCATAGCCTCCGGCACCGAACAAACCATCGGACGCAAAGTAAAGCCGGCGCCCGTCGGGCGAGAGCATCGGGAAGATCTCGTTGCCCGGAGAGACTGCCTCCGCACAAACCGGCTCCGGCACACTCCACAATGCGCTGTCCACCGGTTCGCTGCATACGATGTCGTAATCGCCCGCCGCCGTGGGTCGCGCAAAGTATAGTTTCCGGGTCTCGGCAGGATACCAGTTCCTGTCGGGGCCCCAGCTCCGGTCGCCCAGATGGCTATACCACAGATAGAAGTCTGCGCGAAGCACCCGTTTTTCAGCCACGACGGCCGGACGGGCGGCATATTGCCTGAGCACTTTGTAGTTCTCAGCCTCAACCTGACGCCGCAAGGCCAGGCTGTCGGAGGCTTCCGTGCCTTGTCCGTACAGCAAAGTGGTCAGCAACAAGGCGCCTGACAAGGTCAAAAAGAGTCGTTTCATCCGATTCCTGCAGTTTTTTCGACAACAAATTTAGCCAAATCCTTTAGATATTAGGAAAAAAGTGTAATTTTGCAGGCTACTTTCGAATCAAAGCGAATTTGAAATTAATTTATAAATAACACGTTATGCAAAGCAAAGGTGCCATCACATTCGTGGCCATTCTCATCGGCTTGGCCTGTGTGTTCCAGCTGTCCTTCACGGCAGCGACCGCCATACAGGAAAGCAAAGCTGCCAAGGCGGCCCAGCGGGTTGTCGAACAGGTGCAGCAGAGCCCTTCGTTTGCAGAGGTTTCCGAACTCGACAGAGCTTTCTATCTCGACTCTGTCCGGACGGGTGCCAACAAGGAGTATATCGACTCGCTCGCAAACAAGAAGGTTTATTTCAATTACACCTACAAGAACGTCAAGGAAAAGGAGCTGAACCTCGGTCTT
>JAEEOM010000076.1 GCA_016284265.1 Bacteroidales bacterium
TCGAGCCGGAGGCTGTGCGTTCCTTCCACGGCACGGTCCGTCGTGAGCGAAATCGTGCCGATGCCGTCATGGGTCCAGCCGTCCAGGCTTTCCATGCCGCACAGGAGTTCCGAATGGAGCACTTCTTTCTGCAGGCCGGCCGTTTCGACGGCCTTGTCTTCGTGGAGCCGCAGGGGCTTGTGGACGTAACCCGATTCGATGATGTCCTTGCGGAAATTTTCATCGACCTGGGCGATG
Source organism: Bacteroidales bacterium (assembly GCA_016284265.1). Lineage (GTDB taxonomy): Bacteria > Bacteroidota > Bacteroidia > Bacteroidales > UBA932 > Cacconaster. The sequence goes on from JAEEOM010000076.1 coordinate 238, forward strand.
GCGGCCGTTCCGCATAGGATACAGGCGGCCAGGAGGAGGACTTTTCGGTACATGACGGTTAACGGATAAAAGGGGAGGCTGGACGAGCCAGCCTCCCAAAGTTAATAAAAATCCCGGACTATCAGAAGTTGCCCTTGTTCACATCCCACCACAGACGGGTGGAAGCCTTGTCAGGACCACCGAGGAAGCCGAGGGCCTGCTGGTAACCGGTCGGGTCGCTGCTGATGGCGCTCTGCGGGTAGGTGCAGCGGCGGACGATCTCGTCGTTCTTCAGGTCGCTGCTCGCATTGATGATAACAGGGTACTGGCGCGGATAACCCGTACGGCGAAGATCGGTCCAGGCCTCGTAGCCGTCCGGATAGATGGCGAGGTACTTCTGGTCGATGATACGTTCGAGCTTGGCTTCGTTGGATGCGCTTTCGTCCCACTTCGGTGACAGGAAGTTGGCAGCCTTGATGTTCCAACTCGGTTCGACCGGGTTGACGTAGTCGGCCGGGATGGCATCACTGGCCAGGTAGTCGTCGACACCGCCGACACCGTATTGGTTGAACGACTCTTTCACGCCGGCTTCATAATACGTTTTGGCAGAACCGCTCACCCAGCCGCGGAGGGCCGCCTCGGCGAGGAGGAACTGCGCTTCAGCCGGAACCATGATGATGGCGGCGTCGGTCTTCTGGGTGGACAGGAGGGAGTACGGAATCTCGGCTCCCTTGCCGGGCGCGTCATTACCCATACGGATACTGGCGAAGTTGCGGCCGGCGGCCTTGAAGGCGGCGTTGGAAGTCTCTACGAAGTACTTGCCTTCACGCGGATCGGAATAACCGGTCAGGAACGATTCGATGACGGCACCCATATAGCAGTCGTTCCAGGCGGTCGACAGGGTATAGAGTGGGTGCTGCCAGCTGGCGGCATGCATCGTGACCACATCGCTCTTGCCGCTCAGGAAGCCATAGGAATTGCCGATGGCTTTCTGGGCTTCGGACTTGGCCTTGGCGGGATCGACTTTCACGATGTGCATGGCCAGGCGCAGACGGAGCGTGTTGGCGAAACGGATCCACTTCGCGAAGTCGCCGTTGCACCAGTCGTCGAAGCGCTTGAAGTTGTTGGACGTCGTCGAGCCGGTGGTGTTGATGAAGTTTTCCAGGGCGCCCACGGCGATGTCGAGGTCGTTGAAGAATGCGTTGTAGGAATCCTGCATGCTTTCGAAGTTGCCGCCGGTGGCGCTCTGTCCGTACTTGCTGTAGATGCACGGTCCGTAGCAGTCCGTCAGACGGCTCATGGCCATGACCTGCATGATGAGGGCAGGTGCATAGAAGTGGCGGTACTGGTCGTTGTCGGCCAGCGGCTTGATGGAGTTGAAAATCGGCGACATCACCCGTTTGTAGGTGACATCCCACTCGAAGCCGACCCATCCGTCAACCATGAAGAGGTTGCCTGTATTCGCGTTGGAGAGGAAAGCCGACACGTTGGAGAAGTAACCGGCCCACAGGTCCGCGGTCAGGTTCTGCACCAGCTGAAACTCCCAGTTGCTGTTGTTGTAGTTGTAGTACACGGACTGCATGATCTGCGGATAGTAGGCGCCAATGTTGTTGTAGTCGGCCGCCAGCATTTCGTCGGTCACGCCGAAGGGGTTCGTATTGTAGTCCTCCCATTTGGCACAGGAAGAGAACACGAAGGTGATAGCCAGTGCTACAAAAATTGCTTTGAATATCGATTTCATAGTAGTAGCCCTCTAATTAAAATGTAACCTTGATATTGAAACCGAGCGACCGGGTGGTCGGCATGCCGTAGAAGCTGAAGCCTTCGAAGTGGCCGTCCGTATCGAGGAGCGAATCGGGGTCATACGGGATCTTCTTGTAGAAGAACAGGAGGTTTCGTCCGACGAGGGAGATGCTCAGATCCTGGCAGAAGTTGCCGAGGATCTTCTTCGGCAACGAGTAGCCGATGGAAGCTTCGCGGAGACGGACGTTGGTGGCGTCGTACACATAGAATTCGTTGATGCCTTCGAATCCGCCGACGCGGCTGAAGAAGGCATTCACGTCGTTGAACTTGTGTCCTTCATACTCCACATAGCCCTGTTCGCGGCATTTCGCGGTGTAGGCGGAAGTGCCCCAACCGTCGAGGTCGGCCTGGGTGGCGTCGAGGGCGACACCGCCGAAGCGTCCGTCAATCAGGAAGTTGACGTTGAAGCCACCGATCTGGAAGTTGTTGTTCCAGCCGGCGGTCAGCCGGGGTTCCGTGTTGCCGATATAGGTGAATTCACCGCTTTCCTTGTAAGGCAGGCCACTGTCGTCGAGCAGCAGGTTGCCGCTGGCGTCGCGGGCGAAGCGACGGACGTAGAGGTCGCCGTAGGAACCGCCTTCGGTCAGCTTGAGGGCGTAGCCGTGGTTGGTGGCGTCGCAGATCACGAAGGTCTGGATCTCATCGTTCAGCGCCAGGACCTTGTTGCGGTTCATGCCGAGATTGATGCTGCTCTTCCAGACGAAGTTGCGGGTCTCCACCGGGACGAAGCCTACCGTGGCCTCGATACCCTGGTTCTGGATGTTACCCGAGTTCACATAATAGGTGGAGTAACCGGAACCTGCCGGGGCGTTCAGCGAGAAGAGCTGGTTGCGGGTGTTGGTCTTGTAGTACTCGACATCGAACGACAGGCGGTTGTTGAAGAGCCGGAGGTCGAAGCCGGTCTCGAAGGAAGCCGACAGCTCGGGTTTCAGCGTGCCGAACGGCGCCGTGGTGTTGGAGGAGACGGAACCGGAGTAGGCGACGGAGCCGAGCGGGTTGGTGACACGGCTGGGCAGGTCGTTACCCACGACGGCATAGGAAGCGCGGACCTTGAACAGATCCACCCAGGAAGGCATGTTGAGGGCCTCGTTCAGGAGGACGGAAAGACCGGCGGAAGGATAGAAGAAGCCCGTCTTGAAGCTCTCGGAGAAGGCGAGGGTCGAGGACCAGTCGTTACGGCCGGTCACGTCGAGGAAGAGCCAGTCGCGGAAGGAGAGGGTCGCCGTGGCAAAGAGGCCGATCAGCTCGCCCCGGTACCAGCTTTCATCGGTACCGCGGACCGTCATGTTGTTGACGGTAAAGATGTTGGCAAGCTTGAGCTCGCCGCCGCCATAACGGGAGTTGATGGTGGTGTTGGTGCTTTCGTCGTAGTTGATGCTCGTACCGATCGTGGCGTTGAAGCCGAAGTCGCCCCAGTTGTCCTTATAGCCGGCCAGGAAGTCGGCGTAGGCGGTCATGCTGGTGCGTTTGCCCGTGATGTACTGGCCGTTCTCGGAAAGGACGACACTGGGCGTCGTGGTCGCATAGGCCTTGTAGGATTCGCGTCTGGCCGAGTAGTCGGCGCTGGCACGGGCCTGGAGATAGACTTTCGGGGTGATGTCCCAGCGGAGTGAGAGCGAACCCATCGCGCGGTCGCGCCACTGCTCGCTGATGATGCGGTTGGTGATCCAGTACGGGTTCTCGTCGTCGTTGGCGGTGAGCGGTTTGTACCAGTTCTGCACCATCAGGTTACGGTCCATGTCATAGACCTCGAATTTCTCTTTGTATTCGTTGAGGTTGAGGTCGGCCGGGAAGTGATACACACTCATCACCGGGTTGTGATACAGACCACCGGTGGTCGGACGGTTCTTGGTGTACTGGCGGATGAACTGGACCGAGGCGTCGAGCGTCAGGTTTTCCGCGAGCTTGGTGGTGTTGCGGAACGTGATGTTGTGGCGGCTCAGTTTGCTGTTCTTGCCCAGGATACTGTTGGCCGTCGTGTTACCGTAGGAGAGGTACGTCTGGTTCCGGTCGTTGCCGCTCTGGACCGAGAGGCTGTTGGTGAGCGTGTGGGCCGTCTCAAAGAAGTTGTCGGCCGCACGCACGCCGTTGGAGACTTTCGAGCCCCAGCTCTTCCAGGAAGCGTCGTGTCCGTAGGTGTTCTGGAGTTCGTGCCGGTAGACGGGGTTCTCGAAATTGGTCGTGCTGTTGAAGGTCACGCGGGTCTGGCCGGCGACGCCCTTCTTGGTGGTGATCAGGATGACGCCGTTGGCAGCCTGGGTACCGTACAGGGCGGAAGCGGAAGCACCCTTCAGGATGGTGATGCTTTCGATGTCGTCGGGGTTGAGGTTACCGATGCCGTCGCCGTTGTCGAAGGAAGCCATACCGCTTGAGCCGTAGGTATCACCGCTGACGTCGGCGGAGCTGCTCATCGGCACGCCGTTGATGATGTAGAGCGGTTCGTTGCCGCTGTTGACCGAACGGAAACCGCGGATGGAGATTTTCGCCGAGCCGCCCATACCGGCCGCCGACTGCGTGACCGTCACACCGGAGGCCTTGCCGGCCAGGGAGGTAATCATATTGGCAGCGCGGTTGCCGGCGATTTCCTCGGAGGAAACCACCTGTTCGGCATACGTCAGGGATTTCGCCGCACGGGTGATACCGAGGGCGGAAACAACGGCCTCTTCAAGGACGTTGTCGCTGTTCATGGCGACGTCCACGACACTTCTTCCGGCTACTTCGACAATGACTTCGTCATAACCGACCGAAGAGAAGCGGAGGGATGCGTTGGCAGGAACGTTGATTGCATAACGGCCGTCTGCGTCTGCCGAGACAGCATTGCCTGTGCCGTTCTGAATCACCGTCACGAAGGAGACAGGATCTCCTGTCTTGGCATCTTTCACCTGGCCGGTCACCCGCGTGTTCTGTGCAAAAGCGACGGAACCCATGAGCAGGCAGGTCAGGATGAGAATGAATCGGTTGATTTTCATAATGGTTTTGATTGTAGGTTGTTTGTTTAGTTATTGTGTCTTGTAATCAATGGCGAGCAACTGCCCGAAATGGGCGCGCAGGTCTTTCCATTTATAATAAGGTCCTTTCCAGGGCTTGAGGGAAGGGATGACGACCTCTTTCTCGTTGCGGAGAATCTTGACAATGATGTCGTCCTTGCGGTTCTTGTAGAAAATCATCTGAAGGTTGGAGCCCATGGGCATCTCGCTGAAACAGTTCCAGCCCAGGGCGGGGCCGTCAGCCATGTGCCCGGGAACCTCACAGCCTTCCATCCGCAGGAACGTCCAGAGAGACATCAGTCCGGAATCATGTCCGAAACGGAGGTCGGCAGCCACGCCGCTGCCCTCGGCCAGGGCCCGGTCGGCTTTCTCCACGATGTCGACCAGGACGCCCTGGCCGGTCATGTCGTAGCGGTTGAGGTTCTCGATCGTATTGGCGAAGTAGTTGTAATTGGCGGCATCATCGACGTACCAGAGCGCATAAAGCTCGTCTTCCGTGAAATGGCGATAGATGTCCGGTACGTTGTAATCCAGATTCAGGCACTGGCAGATCTGGCCGGCGTAGTAGATGTAGTAGATAAAGTCGCGTACTTTGAAAGGGCCCAGATGGAGGCTGGCATCCCAGGGATCGGTGAACCAAGCGTTCATGATCCGGGCCGGATCGAGCCGGGCCACCAGCATCGAATCGACGATCGTATCGTGCGATTCGTTGAGAGGGATGGTCGATCCGGGCGCAAGATAGCGGAGAAACCGGTCGCCGGCATAAACGGTGTAATGGAGTTCCGGTGCGTTTCCGGAGAGTGCCAGCGTGAAATTGGCCAGGCTCTGGATGCAGCGCTGGCTGGGACTGGACACGGCCACTACTTCTTTGCGGTCATTCTGGTGGAACAGGGAGGGGACTCTATCGTACAGCCGCCGGGAGATACCCTGGTGTTCCAGACCGCCGCGCGTGGTCAGGCATCCCGCCTGGCCTACATGAAACAGGGCAAGGCTGTCGAGTTCATCCCGAAGCGCCTTCCCTTCTTCTGTCAGGAATCCCAGCATTCCGAGCGTGTCGAGAATTGTAGAAACGCGTGTGACGGCACGCATGGAAGTATGGTAACGGCTGCCATGACGGCCGTAATGGCTGAGGTAAAAAGGCTCGTATCCATCCGGAGCCGGGGTATCGACCATTGCCTCGGGCGGTTCGTAACTGTGGTGGATGTTGGAAAGCCGTTCCGGATTCTCCCTGAGCAAGGTCCGGGCGTCCTGGGCGTTCAGCGGAAATCCGCCCACCAGCAAGGAAACCAGTGACAGACACAGGAAAACGGAGAAGAAGGACTGCTTCATTTGCGTTCAGGCACAATTAACCATTACAAAAATAAATAATGCGTTCTTGAGCAAGATTTTAATTTGCGTAATAATATACTCAATTTGCGTTTTTCTGATTTCGCCATTCGGAGGGTGTGCACCCTTTCAACTCCTTGAAACGGCGGCAGATGCTCTTGGCATCGTCTTCTCCCAACTTGTAGGCAATCTCTTGGATGGAGTCGTTGGTCTCGAGCAGCAGTTCCGAAAAGCGCCCGATCCGCTGCTGGGAGATATACTGGTAGATCGACTCGCCGATCACGTTTTTGAACCGGACCTCGAGAAGCCTGCGCGAGAGCGGGACCTGTTCCAATACATCGCTGACAGAGAGTTTTTTGTCGAGGTTCTGCCGGATATACTGCAATGCAGCCAGCACCTCCTTGTCGGAGGTGGCGTAGGCAGAAGTGGAAACGCGGTGGACGAGTCGTTTGGGCTGGAGCGTGATATCGGCACCCTTAAAAAAAGGATCGCGAATCATACGGACGGCCATCTGTGCCGTCTCGAAGCCGCCCTGTTCGATATCCACCATGATGCTGGACAGGGTGGGATGGGAGAGGGTACAGATCACTTCGTCATTGTCGACGCCGATGACCGACAGTTCGGAAGGAATCTTCACGCCTGCCGAGTTGCAGGCTTCGATCAGCGCGTTGCCCTGATTGTCGTCGCATGCCATGACGGCTACCGGTTTGGGCAAGTCTAGCAGCCATTTCCGGAGTTCGGCCGCCTCGTAGTACCACAGGTTGTCGATCACCTGCTTGTCGTAGAGGTAGAAATGGTCGCCGAATCCTGCCTCTTCGATCCGCTGCCGGAATCCGTCGCAACGCTCCTCCGACCAACAGACGTCCTTGTAGCCGAAAAAGGCGAAATTGCGGAATCCCTTGTGGAGGTAAAGGTCGGCGGCCATGCGCCCGGTCTTGATGTAATCGCCCGTGATGTTGGGGATGGAAGTGAACTTGGACTTGTAGTCCTGCGCCAGGGCCACGATGCCGTTGCGGCGGAAAAGCTCCACCTTGTCGGTCTCTTCGAATTGTCCGATCACCACGTCGGCACCCCATTTCTTCGCCCACTTGATGACGCCCTTGAGTCCCAGTTTCCGTTTGTAGGCAGGAGGCATGCGGCAGACCACCCATTGCTCGGTCTGATTGGAATAACGGATGATGCCCCGCAGCAGCGCATAGGCGAAAGATTCGGTAAAATCGGTTATAAAGAGGAGTCTGACCATCTGAATCCAACTTTTGTTCTTTCATCGCTGTTATACAGGCGTACGGCGGCATTGCCGTCGAAGTCGGCTTTTCCTGAAACGAATTCAGGCACGTTGTAAGACCTTACGCTGCTGTCGTAAAAGTCACGCGGGCTCTTCTGGGGCAGCATGAAGGGTTTGGCACACACACCGTCCGGATCGATGTGGCAGATATAGGCCCGGGTGTAGAGCCCGTCGTCCCTCCGGCTGCCGAAAACAAACCAGCGGGAGTTGGAACTCCAGCTGTGGGCGCTCTCTGCATCGTCGCTGTTTACTCCGTCGAGCGGTCGGGTCTTCCCGGTCTGGAGGTCGAGGAGCCACAGGTCCGATTCGTGGTGCCAGGCACCAAAACACCCGTAGTCCGCCAGTTGATACAGGATCCATCGTCCGTCATAGGACGGTTTTGGGAAGGAGATGCTCTTGCCCATCGCTTCGGCGAAGATCACGGTATCTACCTTATGGCCGATGTCGCCGGTCTCGGGGTTGAAGTCCACGCGGCAGAGATTGTACCGGACTTCCGTCACGTTTCGGGGGATTTCCTGTTCCGTGCAGGATGTAAAGTAGATGGAGCGGCCATCGGCCGAGAAGACCGGCATATTCTCGTTCACGCCGTCCACCTTCACTTCGGGCGAAGTGATCAGCACGTTTTCCTCGGTGTCGTACACCTGCAGGTCCGACTTGAGGTCGTACACCTCCAGGACTTTGTCCGGGCGCTGGTGGAAACCCTGCCGGTTCACATTGGTGGAGTAAGCGATGAATCTTCCGTCGGGATGCCAGCAAGGATAGACGCAGGCGGCCAGCGTAGAGTCTGTCTTCATGTCATACGCAACCGTCTTGCCGTTTTTGCGGATAAACGTTGCACCTCTTTCCCCCCTGACATGCAGGCTGAAGTACTCGGGCCGGGTGCGATTGAAGGAGTGGCAGTTCACGCAACCGTCGAAGTTCCTGCCTCCGATCAGGCAGACCTCGTCGAAGGACGACAAATCCCGTTCATAGATACCGATGTGGGAGAAGGACTGGTAACCCGGGGCGATGAGCCGGTAGGCGATGCCGTAGTCGATGGCGTCTTCGCTGACATAAATATCAAAAGGCTCGAACCGTTTCCATGTTCCGTCGATCTTCCCACACGCCGTGACCTTGACCGTCCCGCCTCGGGATGCGTCCAACAGCCGGTGCCAGGCCTTGATGGGAAAATTGGCGCTTTTTCCGGATACCTTGAGGGTTTTTCCGTCCGCTCCTTCTGCGATGGCGATGACCTTCGTGGCTCCATTGATGTCAAAGTCGAGCGGGGCGATGGTGGCAGGAACGGTTACGCCGATGTAATCGGGATAGATGTCCGGTTGCAGACCTGCTTTCGTGAATCTGTCCGGATTGCCGGTACACGAGAGGACTGCGAGCAACAGCGGCAAGGATAGGATGATGCTCTTTTTCATTGTCCCAGTCGATAGAAATAATAATACCAGTAAGTATTGCCGAACCGCTTGGCGAGGGTTTCGGCCGGAGTTCCGCCGCCGCGCTCCTGCATGAACAGGCTGAATGAAGTTACGACGGCCGGATTGATGAAAGCGGGAACATTTTCCAGGCTTTGGGTCGTGTTGGCGAAGTCCAGCAGGAAAGCCTCCTGATAACAGCGCGGTACGCCGCCCGAATAGGCTTCGAAGGGACAATAGTTCACGAAACCTTTCAGGTTCTTGTCGAGAAGGTTCCAGGCAAGCAGGTATTCCAGCGCCATGTGGTTTGCGGGATTCTCCTGGACCAGATAGCCAAGCATGGTCTCCATAGCCTGCCGGTTGAAAAGGAAGTCGTGGTCGTGGAGCCTGACACTGCGGAGGTATCCATATCCCGGATCCGCGTCGATGGCCTCATCGTTGCCGCAAAGCGCCATTTTGGATTTGGCCCAGCTCCGGTAAAACAGTGTTTTTTCGAGAGCCTTCAGATATTTTTCAGCCACTTGGTAGTTACGGTTGACCAGGTTGGTTTCCGCCAGCCGCTTGTAGGCCCGGACACTCTTCTGGAAGTCGGGAATCAGTTCCTGTGCCTCGAAGGTATAACGCTGGCTGGCGTTGACCATGCCGAGCTGGAAATAGGCTTCAGAAGGAATCAGCGGATGGAGGTAGTCGTTGGTGTATTTCGGAAGCAGGCCGTCCGGACCGTTTTGGTAGAATTCAAACATCCTGTGGGCGTTTCCCGTCTTGACAAGCGCCAGGTTTACGCTGGCCATTTCAAAGGGTTTCTGGGGATTGTCTTTCCGGGCCTCCGCGAGGATGGCGTTCCACTGGAACCTTCGTGTGAGGAAGTCGTATTTGAAGTAAGTCTCTTTTTCGCCGTCATAGGCCAGGACGACGCCCAGTGCGCCGAGGACCAGGATCGCACCGAAGGCTCCGATCCCTTCCCAAACCTTGCCTTGCCGCTTGATGCAGGGAGCAATCATCAGGACCAGCGCTTCTGCCGCAGCGGCTGCCCAGGGCCACACCGGCAGATGATGGTGGAACCGGTAGTAATTGATTCCGTACAGGAGCCGGTAGTAAGGATATCCCATCGTCTTGTGCAGACAAACGACACACAGGGCGAAAACGATCCCCATCATAAGGCCAGGCAACAGTTTCCGCTCGTGGGCCAGGAAGGCGATGATAAACAGGATCGAAAGCGACCCCAGCAGAAAATAGAGCAGGGCGGTCGCGACGACGGCCACGATGTTCCGAAGAACGGCGGGTCGGATGCGGATGACGGCCAGGGCGCAGAGCAGCGACAGCAGAATTGCCACCAGTGTGCCGGGCATGGCATCGGCATCGCAGAAGAAGACCAGCAGCAGGACCGGCGGGATAAAAGTCAAGGCGTATCCTGTGGGTGACAGGTTTTTTGCAAGCGCCGCCGTAGAAAGCTGTATCGCGGCGAGCAGTAATGCAAGGATGAAGCTGCCCGCCGCCGAGTAGTAGAAGAACTGCGTCAGGAACCGGCCGCACCAATCGGCAAGTCCGCCGGGAACCGCCAAAGTTTCCGCCAGATATCGCCAGGAGAACTGGAAGAGCTGGAACTGCTCCTGGTTGTAAACATGGTAGGGGTATGCCAACCAGAAGAAGAAGAATGTCGCCAGGGTAAACAATCCCGGGAACAAGTATCGATCGGTTTTGCTTTTCACGCTTCAGGCATTTAGGGATTCGTACTATATTGGAACTGCGCTTTCTTTCCCCGCTTGAGCAGGCGCCAGGCCTTGTGGCTGTTCAGGGGCACGGGCTCCGTCACGAATTCGGGGATGTTGAAACTCCGCAGCATGGTGTCGTAGTATTCGCGGGGATTCTTCTGGGGCAGCATGAAAGGTTTGGCGGGTACGCCGTCCGCATCGATATGGCAGAGATAGGCGCGCGTGTGGATACGGTCGTCGCGGCGGCTTCCGAAAACGAACCAGCGGCTGTTGCTGCTCCAGTTGTGGTAGCTTTCCGCAGCGTCGGGGTTGTTCACCCCCTGGAGGTCGCGTGTCTTGCCTGTTGCCAGGTCAAGCAGGAGCAAGTCCGCGTCGTTGTGCCAGATCGTGAAGTTGCCGAACGACGAGGCGGTGTACATCAGGTATTTTCCGTCAAAAGACGGACGCGGGAACGAGACGCTGAATCCGCGCGGGGCAGCCAGGACCAGCGTATCGACCTGGTCGCCGAAACGGCCGTTTTCCGGATCGAAGGCGATGCGGCAGAGATTGTAGCGGATGGCATTCAGTTGCTTGGGGATCGCCCTGGGCTCGGCGCTGCAGAAATAGAGCGTCCGGCCGTCCGGGGAGAAAGCCGGGAAGGTTTCCCAGGCGCCGTCGCTTTTCAGCTGGGGGCACGAAAGGAGCCGGTTGTTCCGGATATCGTACACCACGATGTCGGATGCGTAGTCAAACACTTCCAGAACATTCTCGGCCCGCTGGTAGAACCCCTGCCGGGTGGTGTTGGTAGAGTAGGCGATGTAGTCGCCGGAAGGATGCCAGTACGGGTACACGCAACTCGAAATCGTGGAGTCGGTCTTGGTGTTGAACGCCTTCAGTTTCGCGTGCTGCCGGATCAGGGTGGCCCCGTTTGCGCCCCGCACGTGCAGGCTCAGGTCTTTGGGATCGCACTGGTTGAAGGAATGGCAGTTGAGGCAGCCGTTGACCTCCTCGGTGCTGATGAGTTCTTTCTGTCGGAAAGAGGACAGATCTCTCTCGTAAATGCCGAGTTTCCCCATCCCTTCATAGGAGGGCAGGATGAGCCGGTAGGCCAGCCCGTAGTCGATGGTGTCCTCGCTGACATAGATGTGGAACGGGGCGTCCTGAAACCACTGTCCATCGACGAACTCGTAGGTATCGACCAGAATCGAAGCGCCCGTGTTGGCGCGGAGCAGTTTTCGCCAGGCTCTTTGGGGAAAACGGGCCATGGAGCCGCGGACGTACAGGACGGTGCCGTCATCGCCTGTGAGCGTCACGGCGAGGCGCTCGGCCTTGTCGATGGAGAAGTTGAGCGGCGCAATGGTGGCGGGGACCGTCACGTCCCGGTAGTCCGGAAAAATACGGGGCGACCTTCCGGAGTAAACGGAATCACTCACGTCGCGTCCGCAGGAAAGGACCGTGAGCAAAGTCAGCACCAACAAGGGAAATCTTGCACGCATGGTTTATTTGAAAAAATAATAAAACCAGTAAGTGTCTCCATATCGCTGTTGCATCGTGGCGAGGGGGACGTTGGCGTTGAAATCGCGGGAGAAGTCCTCCAAGTGCGCGGCATTGGCCGGCGTGATGAAGTCCGGGAGCTCTTCAGACGAGAATCTCGACTGGTTCCAGTCGAGCAGGAACCCTTCCTGCCAGGCTTTGGGAACAGCCGTAGTAAACCCTTCGAAAGGGCAGGTCGCCACAAAAGCGCCCAGGTCTTTTTGGAGAAGGTACCACGCGAGCAGGTAATTCAGGGCCGTGAGGTTGCCCGGATGCTCAGACAGCAGCTGCCGGAGCGAGACATCGGCATGGTTGTAGTCGAAAATGTAGTCTTCGCCTTTGTACCGCTCGAAGCGCTTCTCGGTATATTCGTTGCGGACGAAGGGTCCGGCGGGATCTTTCAGCAGCGCGAGCTGCTCCTTCGCCCACTTCCGGTAGAACAGAGTATGGCTGAGCGATGTCAGGTATTTCCGGGCCATTTCAAAATTTTCGTTGACCAGACTGATTTCCGCCAGCAATTTGAAGACGGCAGCGCTGTTCTGGTAGTCCGGAATTACATTGAGGGCCTCGAAGCAGTGCCGTCTTGCGTTGTTCACCATACCCAACTGGTAAAAAATTTCCGCGGTGGAAAGTCCGTCGTGGTGGGGTGTGTTCTCGTTGGGCAAGAGTGTCTCGGGACCGTCCTGCAGGAAATCGAACATGTGGCTTCCCAAGTGGCCTGTCTTACAGAGCGCGAGATTGAGACAAGCGGTTTCCCCATAGGTTTTCGGGGCCTTGCGGGTAGCTTCGGTCACGATGCGGTTCCAGGCCCGCTTGCCTGCCAGGATATTGTATTTCAAGCTTTGTTCGTCGTTCCGGCTGCTGCAGAGCAAGACAGCCGGGACGGCCAGGACGAAGAGGATACCGTAAGTGATCGGCCAGGCTGGGACAGTTCGGCCAGCGGTCCGGGATTCGGCGAAGGCGATGGCGGCCGCGGTAACCAGTGCCGCAATCCAGGGCCAGACAGGCATCAGGATGTGTACCTTGTAGTAGTTGAGTCCGTAAAAAAGCCTTCCGAGCGGATAGGGGAGAATCATCCAGGCGACCAGCGGACAGAGCAGTGCCAACACGAGAATCGTGCCGCCGAAAACCTTGTTCCGCTCCTTGACGGCCAGGATGGCGGCAAAGACGATGGAGAAACTGCCCAGCAGCAGGTAGAGGACAGGAATCAGGACGAGTGCGACGATGCGACGGGATTTGGTCCCGGCCATGCGGGAGACCGCCAGGGCTGCGGCGAGCATGAGGGAGAAGGACGTCAGCAGGCTGACGGTCGGGAAACGGTAGCACATGACCATCCCCAGCAGGATGGAAGGAACGAAGGACAGCGAGCCGGTCAGCGCGTCCTTCCGGGAGCAGAGCAACCAGACTAGCCAGCGGATCAGGACCAGCAGCCCGGCCAGGATGAAGGCGCCGGACCAGGCTTGGTAAAAGAACTGGGTCAGGAAACGGCCGAGATAATCGGCGAATCCACCCGGACGGGTGACGATTTCCGCAAAATAAGTCAAAGTTCCCTCAAAAAGCTGCAGTTGTTCCAGGTTGAGGGTGTGAAATCCGTAAGGGACGGAAAAATAGAGCGTCACGGAAGCAAATAGCAGCAGGGAGGCTGACCAGTCTATGACTCTTTGCAGGCGGTTCATCTCTGATGCGGTTGACAACAACATATTCACAGTACAAAAATAGAAAAAGTAAGCGGATTGTTTTACACGATTTGAGTATTCTAATACTCATTTTGCGCAAACCGACAACAGCTGTTTATTGTTTTGTTGAAAAAAAGCCGGGGACATCCGTTGCGGAAAAGCCGATTTGCCGTACCTTTGAATTATGCTATTGTATCCCAATGCAAAGATAAACCTGGGCCTCAATGTCATACGGAAGCGTTCCGACGGGTATCATGACATTGAGACCCTTTTTTATCCGGTTCCTGATCTGTGTGATATCCTGGAGATCGTGCATGCCGATGCGTTCCGGATGCAGGTGTACGGGGCGCAGGTCGAAGGAGAAAACCTCTGTGAAAGGGCCTGGAAGCTCATGCATGACCGGTTCGGGATTCCTCCCGTGGCCATTCATCTTTACAAGAAGATTCCGATGGGCGCGGGCCTGGGCGGCGGTTCTTCCGATGCCGCCTTTACCCTGAAAGGGCTCAATACCTTCTTCAAGATCGACTTGCCTGACGAGGAGTTGTGTGCCCTGGCCGCTACGTTGGGCAGCGACTGTGCCTTTTTCATCTTCAACCGTCCGATGCTGGCCCGTGGCCGGGGAGAAATCCTCACGCCACTCGATTTTACCCTCGGAGACCATGTTTTGCGCATCTATCCGCAGGAAGAATTCGTTTCGACCCGGGAAGCGTATGCGTCGCTCACGCCTCGGGAACCAGTGCGTCACATTGATTCGATCGTCAAGCTGCCGGTTGCCGCATGGCGGGGGCTGCTGGTCAACGATTTTGAGGAGACCGTCTTTGCGCGGCACCCGCGTCTGGCGGAAGTCCGCGATGCGCTGTATGCCGGAGGCGCGCTCTATGCTGCCATGTCGGGCAGCGGATCAGCGCTGTATGCAATATACTAACAGTTGCTCGAGCGTGGCATCCTTGAGGATGATCCGTTTATCTTCGTCCAGCAAATAAAGAGAGGGAATGGCGCGGAGCCAGTAGATGGTGTCGCTCTTGAGCACCAGGTCGGGATCGTAGCCGCAGATCCAGTCGGCAGGATAATTGGGCAGATAGTCGAGCCATTCCTGCACATTTTCGTCCGGATAGATATTGACCACCAGCAGGTCGCCTGTTCCGATCCTCGCCTGGACCGGTTGGCTTTGCGAAAGGGTTTCGGTGATTTCCTTGCAGTTGGGGCAGCCCGGGTTGCTGAAGAACAGGATCGTCCGTTTCGGTTTCCGGGCGTCGAGCGTGGCGTACAGGGTGGTGCGCCGGCCCTTGGGTGTGACATATTCGAAGTCGTTGGCTGGCTGGCCGGGCCGGTTGAGCAGCAGGTAGGGCTTGAGCCAGGCGGCCCGCTGCTGTTGTTTTTCGGAAGCCATGGGCGAGGAGAGCTGGCGTTCCAGGACGGGCAGGTAGAGTTCTTCGTTGCGGTAGGGGCTATTGGGGTCAAGCAAGAACGACTCTTCCAAGGAGATGACGCGCTGCCATTCGGCACTGTCGCGTTCCGCAGCGGTCAGCACGCTGTCCTGCAAGCGGAGTGCTTCTTCGGCAGGTGCTGTCAGCAGCCTTTGCACATATTGTTCAAATTGCACGCGTTGCGTGGCCTGCGACTGGGAACCGTATTCCGAGAGAGAGGGCCCTTTCTCAGGTTTGCAGCCGGAGAGCAAGGTAAAAACGGCTGCCAGGACAAGCAAGTGACATTTTGTCATAATCCGGGGGTTGGCATCTAATTTGCCATAAGCAGGGGCAAAAGTAATCAAAAAACGTATAAAAATAGACATCATGAACATCAAACCATTAGCAGACAGAGTGCTGATCGAGGCCAAAGAGGCTGAGACCAAGACCGCAAGCGGACTCTATATTCCGGATTCCGCCAAAGAGAAACCGCAGCAGGGAACCGTTGTCGCCGTCGGTAACGGCAAGAAGGACGAGCCCATGGAGCTGTGTGTCGGTGACACCGTTCTCTACGGCAAATACGCCGGCACCGAGATTACCGTGGACGGTAAGAATTATCTGATCATGCGCCAGAGCGACGTGGTTGCAGTTCTTAAATAAAGCTAGGAGGAAAACATTATGGCTAAAGAGATCAAATTCGATATCGATGCACGCAACCTCATGAAGGAAGGCGCCGATGCATTGGCGAACGCTGTCAAGGTGACGTTGGGTCCGAAAGGCCGCAATGTCGTCATCGACAAGAAATTCGGAGCCCCGCAGGTAACCAAGGACGGTGTTACGGTGGCCAAGGAAATTGAACTGGAAGACCGCTTCCAGAATATGGGTGCCCAGATGGTCAAGGAAGTCGCATCCAAGACCAACGACCAGGCTGGCGACGGTACGACCACTGCGACGGTGCTCGCCCAGAGCATTATCAATGTGGGTCTGAAGAATGTGGCCGCCGGGGCCAACCCGATGGACCTCAAACGCGGTATCGACAAGGCTGTCGCACTGGTGGTGGCAGACCTCCAGAAGCAGAGCCAGGCAGTCGGCGACGACTACTCGAAGATCGAGCAGGTCGGCACCATCTCCGCCAACAACGACGAGAAGATCGGCAAGCTGATCGCCGACGCAATGGCCAAGGTCAAGAAAGACGGCGTCATCACCGTCGAAGAGGCCAAGGGCACCGAGACCGAAGTCAAGGTCGTGGAAGGCATGCAGTTCGACCGCGGTTACATCTCCGCCTACTTCATGACGAATCCTGACAAGATGGAGGCTGTCCTCGAAGATCCGCAGATCCTGATCACCGACAAGAAGATCTCCACGATGAAAGACCTGATGCCGATCCTCGAACCGATCGCCCGCGAAGGCCGTTCCTTGCTGATCATCGCCGAGGATGTCGACGGCGAAGCGCTGACCACCCTTGTGGTCAACAAGCTCCGCGGTACGCTGAAGGTGGCCGCCGTCAAGGCCCCGGGCTTCGGCGACCGTCGCAAGGAGATGCTGCAGGACATCGCAACGCTGACCGGTGCCATCGTGGTTTCCGAAGAGCGTGGCTTCACCCTCGAGAACGCGACGCCCGACATGCTGGGCCGCGCCGAGAAGGTGGTCATCGACAAAGAGAATACCACCATCGTCAACGGTGCCGGTGACAAGGAAGCCATCGCCGACCGTGCCAGCCAGATCCGTAAACAGATTTCGACCACCACGAGCGATTACGACCGCGAGAAGCTCCAGGAACGTCTGGGCAAACTCGCCGGCGGTGTGGCCGTCCTCTATGTGGGCGCCGCTTCCGAGGTCGAGATGAAGGAGAAGAAAGACCGCGTCGAGGATGCGCTCAACGCCACCCGCGCCGCTGTCGAAGAAGGAATTATCCCGGGCGGTGGTGTCGCCTTGGTGCGCGCCGAAGCAGCCCTGGCCGGTGTCAAGGGCGAGAATGACGACGAGACCACCGGTATCCACATCGTGGCCCGTGCCATCGAGGAGCCGATCCGTACCATTGCCGCCAATGCCGGCAAGGAAGGCAGCGTCATCGTCCAGAAGGTAAAGGAAGGCAAAGCCGACTTCGGCTACAACGCCCGTACCGACAAGTTCGAGAACCTGCTCTCAACGGGTGTCATCGATCCGACCAAGGTGGTCCGTGTCGCCCTCCAGAATGCCGCATCCGTGGCAGGTATGTTCCTGACTACGGAGTGTGCGCTGGCCGACATCAAGGAAGAACAGCCCGCCATGCCGCCGATGAATCCCGGAATGGGCGGTATGATGTAAGCGTCAGAAACGGTACCCCCGGCTGACAGGGGTCTACATATCAACCTTCGTCACCAGTCGGTGGCGGAGGTTTTTTCTTTCCAGAAAATCAATCAGTTCGTAGCCGGGCGAGACGGCGATTTTTTTGGAGAAAAGCGACAGCCGGTCCTCAGCGCCGTCGTGTTCAAAGACCAGGTCGATGAAGAGGCGGGCTTTCCCCTTGTGGCGCTTGAGCTCTTTGAGCAGGACGCTCCGCAGTTCCGGCGTGGAGAGTTGCAACGGCAATTCGATGTGGAACTCCTTGATGAAGTCGTCCTTCGTGTTGGACAACAAGGCCATTTTCAGGATCCGAAGCTCGTACATGTCGCCTTGGGTGTCATCGTCTTTTTTGCGGAAACGCTGGCGAACGGTACACTTGACCAGCAGGGCCGCGCCGGGCTGGGTGTACTTCATGAAGTTCTCGTAGTCCTTGCTGAAGATCGAGAAGGTGTGGCTGCCGCTATAGTCCTCCAGGGTGAAGCGGCACCAGGGCTTGTTGCCGGTCTTGGTGTAGCGGACGTCACATTCCGACACCAGGCCGGCTACGAGGTATTCCTTGTTCTGCACCGACGTGTCGGTCTGCATGGTCCGATCGATCTCGTCCAGCCGGGCGATATTGACCGTAGCGAACTGCTCAATCTCGAACTTGAAGCGGTCGAGCGGATGGGCAGACAGGTACATGCCCACGCATTCCTTCTCTTTCTTGAGGAACTCCATCTCGTTGTATTCGGGCTGCAGCGGCGGGATGGCAGGCCGCACCGGCTTGAGCTCTTCCATATCGCCGAACAGGCTCATCGACGCAGACATCGTGTCATTTTGGAACTTCTGGGCATAGCGGAGCAGGGCGTCGAGATAGACGTCGTCCTTGCTGCTGCCGGTCTCATAGAAGAATTGTGGCCGCGTAATCTCGGGGAAACTGTCGAAGGCGCCTGCATAGACCATGCATTCCATGACCTTGCGGTTGATCAACCCCAGGGGCATGCGTTCGATGAAGTCGAAAATGCCCTGGAACGGGCCGCCCCGACGGCGCTCGGCGATGACCGCGTCGATCACGCCGGCACCCACGCCCTTGATGCCGCCCATGCCGAAGCGGACGTTGCCGGCTTTGTTGACCGTGAACTCCGTGGAACTCTCGTTGACGTCGGGGCCGAGCACCTGGATCTGCCAGCGGCGGCAGTCGTCCATGATCTTGGTGATCTCGTCCATGTTGTCGAGATTGCAGCTCAGGTTGGCCGCGAAGAACTCGGCCGGATAGTGGGCTTTCAGATAGGCGGTCTGGTAGCTGACCCAGGCGTAGCAAGTGGCGTGCGACTTGTTGAAGGCATATTCGGCGAAGGCCCGCCAGTCCTGCCAGATCTTGTTGAGCAGGGCGTCATCGTGTCCGTGGGCGCGGCCACCTTCCATGAACTTGACATAGAGTTCCTCCATGTCCTTGATCTTCTTCTTGCCCATTGCCTTGCGGAGCTTGTCGGCCTGGCCTTTGGTAAAGCCGGCCAGCTTCTGCGAGAGCAACATCACCTGCTCCTGGTACACCGTGATGCCGTAGGTGTCTTTCAGGTATTCCTCCATCTCGGGGGTATCGTAGGTGATGGGCTTGATGCCCTGCTTGCGGTCGACGAAATCGGGAATGTAGTCCATCGGGCCCGGGCGGTACAGGGCGTTCATAGCAATCAAGTCTTCGAAGCGCTCGGGCTGGAGTTTCTGCAGCCACTCCTTCATGCCCGGCGACTCGAACTGGAAGATCGAGGTGGTGTCGCCGCGGCTGTAAAGTTCGTAAGTCAGCTTGTCGTCGATGGGGATGGCTTCGATGTCGATGTCTATGCCGTGGCCCTGCTTGATCAGGTCGAGCGTCTTGTGGATGATCGAAAGCGTGTTGAGGCCCAGGAAGTCCATCTTGAGCAGGCCGCACTCTTCGATGTAGTGGCCGTCGTACTGCGAGGTCCACACATCCTGCCCCGTATCCTTGTCTTTGGACAGGCAGATGGGGATGTAGTCGCTCAGGTTGCCGGGTCCGATGATGGTGGCGCAGGCGTGCATGCCTACCTGGCGGACGCTTCCTTCCAGCTGCTGGGCGAACGAGAGGACTTCCTTGTTGAGGTCGTTGTTCTCTTTGGCCAGTTCGTCCTTGAACTCCGGAACCAGTCGGAAGCAGTTCTTGAGGGTGATCTTGACCGATTTTTCTTCGGTCTCGCCCTTGTCGTTCTTCACCCGCTCGCTCAGGCGGTTCGGCACCATCTTCGACAGGCGGTTGCTTTCGTCGATCGACACGTGGCTGATGCGCGCCACGTCCTTGATGGCGCCCTTGGCCAGCATGGTGCCGAAAGTGATCACGCGCGATACATGGTCGGCGCCGTAGGTGTCTTCCACATAGCGGTGCGCCGCTTCGAGGTTCTCGAAGTCCACGTCGATATCGGGCATCGAGATGCGCTCCGGATTGAGGAAACGCTCGAACAGGAGCTGGTATTTGATGGGGTCGAGGTTCGTGATCCACAAGCAGTAGGCCACCACACTGCCCGCCGCTGAGCCGCGGCCTGGGCCCACGAGCCAGCCTTGGTTGCGCATGGCGCGGATGTAGTCCTGCACGATGAGGAAGTAGTCGGGGAAGCCCATCGAAGAGATGGTCTTCAGCTCGAAGTCGATGCGCTCGGCCTGCTCGTCGGTGAGGGCTTCGCCGTAGCGGATTTTTGCGCCTTCGTAAGTAAGGTGGCACAGATAGGCTACGGACTTGCAGAAGTCGTCGCCGCGGTAGTTGCCCTTCGGGTCGTTCTTGCCGGCTTCGATATAGGGTTTGTATTTCTCCAGATAGGTATCGATGTCGCGCAGGAAGGTTTCGTCGATGTGGTATTTGGGCAGGATGTAGTCGTGGTCGATCTTATAGAGTTCCACCTTGTCGGCCACTTCGAGCGTGTTGGCGATCACTTCCGGATGGTCGGGGAAAAGTGCGGCCATTTCCTCCTCGCTCTTGAGATACTCCTGCTGTGTGTAGCGCAGCCGCTTGGGATCGTCCACGTCGGAGTTGGTGGTCAGGCAGATGAGGCGGTCGTGGGCCGGGCCGTCTTCCTTGCGGATGAAATGCACGTCGTTGGTGGCCACCACCTTGACGCCCTCTTCGCGCGCCAGGTCGAAAAGGACGGGGTTGACTTCCATCTGCGCCCGGTACACGTCGTCGTCGAGGCCGGGCACTTCGGTCTTGTGCTTCATCACTTCGAGGTAGTAGTCTTCCCCGAACACGCGCTTGTGCCAGCGGAGGGCCTCCCGCGCCGCTTCCACGTTGCCGTCCAGGATGTCGCGGGGCAGCTCGCCCGCCAGGCACGCGGAGCAGCAGATCAGGTTCTCGTGATACTGCTCGATGATCTCGTGCGAGACGCGCGGCTTGTAGTACATCCCATGGATATGCCCTTCCGTGCAAATCTTCATCAGGTTCTGGTACCCTGCGTAGTTCTTGGCCAAAAGGGTCAGGTGGTAATACCTGCGGTGGTCGTTGTCCTTGAGCCGGTGGTCGTAGTGCCGCGTCACGTAGACTTCGCAGCCGATGATAGGCTTGACCAAGGGCTTCTTGTCCTCTCCCAGATTCGCCTTGTCGTAGGCGAACTTGAAGAACTCCTTCACGCCGTACATATTGCCGTGGTCGGTGATGGCCAGGGCAGGCATGCCCAGCTCCCGGGCGCGGGCGAATAGTTTTTCGATGTCGGACAGACCGTCGAGAATCGAATATTGCGTATGGACGTGAAGGTGTACGAAGGACATGGCGCGATGCTTTGAAAAAGGACAAGCAAGTTAAGGAAAATATCGCGAAGTAAAAAATCATAAGAGAGGCTTCCGGACAATTCAATCTATTTTGTTTTTTCATACATTCTCTCTATATTTGAAAAGATCGCAACCAATTTATTTCGAAATGAAGAATAGGGTGTTTTTAGGAATCGTGTTTCTGTATTTTTTGTCGGTTGGCTGTATATCAAGGCATAGTGTTGACGATCAATACAGTTTTGACGGATTGTTCAAATTTCCATTTACGGAATGGTATGCCAGAATGGTCGACATTACAGGAGAGAAATACAAGGCGATCTATCTCTCCAAAGATATCAAGGAAATCGACGGTCCCGTTGATAGTATCAATAGTCTTGTAATTTGGATAAATAAAAATCAGGATTATCCGGAATTATTTGTTTCCAATGATACGATTATCGCAGGTGTTGAGAGTTTCCGGGTGTCAGGAGATACAACTTTTTGCCGTCAAATCAATTCATGTCTTTCTAACGAGTACTTAATCAATGATATCGATATAATAAATGAGACGATACAGAAGTATTCATATAGTCGCATACTTCCCAAATACCCCTATATTATTGTAGAATTTGAAACGTGGCACAATTCTTTTCGTGTCATTCCGAATTGGGAATATTTGAATCTTGATTCAACAATAATCCACAGAGAAATGGAGCCGCTGACAGCAACGACAAAAACATATAGGGAGCAGAACATTAAACCTATGCCACTTGTATGGATTAGGTTGAAAGAATGCTTAAAATAAACCTCCGCCACCGGATGGTGACGAAGGTTGAAATGTAGACCCCTGGTCAGGCCGGGGGGGGGACGAACTATCGGTTGCCGTAAGGTGCTTGGTCCTCCTGAAGCAGGCGGACAATTGCGGTATTGATATATTCGTTGATGGTAAAACCGTTTGCCGCCGCTTTTGCTGCGACTTGCGCGTGTATTTCGGAGGGCATTCTCAAGTTCAGCTTCCCGCTATAGGGCTTCTCCGGTTCGATCCCGTCTGCCTGGCAAGCCTCCAGATACGAATCCACGCCGGCCTGAAAATCCTGCCGCAATTCGTCGAGCGACATCCCCTCATAGAGAATCAGGGACTTACGTATTCCCTGCACTTTCCCGTGCAAACAATCATCCTGCAGGCTGTATTCCACAGAACCTTTATAGCCTTTGTACTCCAGGTAATCCATTTTAAATTAAATTATTGTTCTTCAAATGATTATAAACAGCTTTCATCATCCATTGCCGCATCGTGTTTCCGGGATGAGGACGATGGATGTCGATATAGATGCCCACATCTTTTCTGAAGCGTATGCGAGAACCGGAGGTAGTACCTTTGTTTTCCAAGACATATCCGAATCCTGCCAATAGTGAACACATTTCTTCAAATGTGAAATCCGCTGGCATTTGTAAAAACCGTTTTCTCAGTTTCTCTTTTGAACTCATCGCCTCAATCTTTTTCACAAAGGTACTAATTTTAGTACCAATTTCCAAATAAACGAATCCGGCCAAGAAATCGCGGGGAAATCTTGGCCGGATGAGGTGCACGTTCAGGCCGGGGTAACGTTAGATCAGCGGTTCGGCCGTCATGGCGGCGGGCTGGGGGATGCCCATCAGTTTGAGAATGGTCGGGGCGACGTTGCAGAGGGCGCCGTCCTTGACCGTCTTGACTTCATCTCCGGCGCCGATGACGATGAACTGCACAACGTTGAGGGAGTGGGCGGTGTTGGGCGTACCGTCGGCGTTGACCGCAAAGTCGGCGTTGCCATGGTCGGCGGTCAGCAGCACCACGTAGTCTTTCGCAAGGGCTTCTTCCACCACCTTGCCGACCAGCTTGTCGATGCAGGCCACGGCACGGGTGATCGAGTTGTAAACGCCGGTATGACCCACCATGTCGCCGTTGGCGAAGTTCAGGATGATGAGGTCTTCCTTGCCGGTGCGGATGACGTCGATGAGTTTCTCGGCCACTTCGGGGGCGCTCATTTGCGGAAGCATGTCGTAGGTCGGCACTTTCGGAGAGGCTACGAGGATGCGGTCCTCGTTCTCGAACTGGGTTTCGCGGCCGCCGTTGAAGAAGAAGGTGACGTGGGCGTATTTCTCGGTCTCGGCGATGCGGAGCTGGCGCTTGCCGGCCTTGGCGACGGTTTCGCCGAGGGTGTCTTGCACCAGTTCCTTGTCGAAGAGGATGTGGACGCCGGTGAAGGAGGCGTCGTACGGAGTCAGGCAGCAGTAGTAGAGGGGAATGGTGTGCATGCCTTCCTCGGGCATATCCTGTTGCGTCAGCACGGTGGTGAGCTCGCGGGCGCGGTCGTTGCGGAAATTGTAGAAGATGATGGCGTCGCCTTCCTCGATCTTGGCCAGCGGGGCACCGGCGGCGTCGGTGACGACGATCGGTTTGATGAATTCGTCGGTCACGTCGGCGTCGTAGGAGGCCTGGATGCCTTCGGTGGCGGAGGTGAATGCTGCGCCTTTTCCTTCGACCAGCAGGTCATAAGCTTCTTTGACGCGGTTCCAGCGCTTGTCGCGGTCCATGGCGTAGAAGCGGCCGCAGACGGAGGCTACCTTGCCGGTGGTTTCTGCCATCTTCTGCTCGAGTTCGGCGACGAAGCCCTTGCCGCTGCGCGGGTCGGTGTCGCGGCCGTCCATGAAGGCGTGGACAAACACCTTGTCCAGGCCTTGTTCTGCGGCCACGCGCAAGAATTCATAAACATGGTTGAGGGAAGAGTGGACACCCCCATGAGAGGTAAGACCCATGAGGTGGAGTTTCTTCCCGGAAGTTTTCACGTAATTGAAGACCGCGGCGATTTCGGCGTTCTCCAGTAATTTGTGCTCGCGGCAGGCGATGTTGATCTTCACCAGGTCCTGATAGACCACGCGGCCGGCGCCCAGGTTCATGTGGCCGACTTCCGAATTGCCCATCTGGCCGTCGGGCAGGCCGACGAATTCGCCGCAAGCCTGGAGGTGGCTCATCGGGTATTTTGCACGGAGGGCGTCGATATGCGGAGCGCCCTGGGTAAAGATCGCATTGGAATAGTCGTGGCGGCCTTCACCCCAGCCGTCGAGAATCATCAAAAGAACTTTTCTGTCCATATTTTTCGTATCTTTGTTAATCATGGTTGGTAGCGTGCAAAAATAAGGAATATATGGCAATATCGAATCGCAAGAAAGGGAAAAAAGTGAAGTACACCGTCCGGGAGGGTGCGCTCAAGCGGGCCAAGCGACTGGCCCGGGGGGAACAGGAGCCGGCCCCAGTGCGGGAACGTCGCTCCAAGTCTGTAGAGGAGTTTGAAGGAATCGTTTCACTGTCGCGCGACGGCTTTGGCTTCGTCAAAGTCGAGGGGCGTCCGGAAGACATCTTCATCCCGATGCGCAAACTGCATTTCGCGCTGAACGGTGACTTCGTGAAAATCGAAGTATCCAAGCGTCGGGTCCAGGCCGGGGCGAAAGGCCGCAGCCTGGAAGGCGAAGTGGTCAAGATCATCCGGCGAAGCGACAAGCCGCATATCGGTATCCTGGTCGTGCGTGGCCGTCAGGTCTGGGCCATTGTGGAAGGCAAGAACATGCCTTATGACATACGGATTGACAGCGGTCCCGACCAGTTGCCTGAAATCGGCGGCAAGCAGGCCGCCAACGGCATCAAGGTGGCGGTGCTGGTGACCGACTGGCCCAAGCGCAGCCTCGAACCGGTGGGCCGGATTGTCGATGTGCTCGGCGTTCCGGGCGAAAACGACACCGAGATGCACGCTATCCTGGCCGAATACCAGTTGCCCTACCGCTTCGAGCCGGAAGTGGAGCAGGCAGCCGACAAGATTCCTGACGCCATCACCCCGAAAGAACTGGCGGGACGCCGGGATTTCCGCGACATAACCACGTTTACCATCGACCCGGCCGACGCCAAAGACTTCGACGACGCCCTTTCGTACCGCAAACTGGAGAACGGGAATGTGGAGGTCGGCATCCACATCGCCGACGTGACACACTATGTGACGCCCGGCTCGCCGCTCGACAAGGAAGCCTTCGCCCGTGGCACTTCGGTCTATCTGGTGGACCGTACTATCCCGATGCTGCCGGAAAAACTTTCCAACAAACTTTGTTCGCTGCGTCCGCATGAAGATAAGCTGACCTTCAGTGCCGTTTTCGAAATGAACGCCAAGGCCAAGGTCATCGGGCAGTGGTTCGGCCGGACAGTTATCAATTCGGACTACCGGTTCGACTATGAGCAGGCCCAACAGATCATCGAAACGAAGGAAGGGCCGCTGGCTGCTGAGATGCTTGATCTGCATGCCCTGGCAGCCATTCTGCGCAAGCAGCGCTTTGACAAGGGCGCCATTTCCTTTGAACGGCCCGAGATGAAGGTGCTCGTGGATGAGACAGGCAAGCCGGTCGATGTCATCCAGAAAGAAAGTAAGGAGAGCAACTGGCTCATCGAGGAATTCATGCTGCTGGCCAACCGTTGCGTGGCGGAGTATGCCACCAAGAAATGCAAGGCCAAGAATCCGACCTTCGTTTACCGAATCCACGAGAACCCTGATCCCGAGAAACTCGACAGCCTGCGCAGCTTCGCCAAGAATTTCGGTCATAAACTGGGCGATACCTCTGATCCGAAGCAGGCAGCTACGGCGCTCAACACACTGATGCAGGAAGCCAAGGGCAAGCCGGAGGAGAATGCATTGCAGCTGCTGGCCCTGCGCAGCATGGCCCGGGCGCGCTACTCCACAGACAACGTAGGACACTACGGATTGGCATTCCCGTTCTATACCCACTTTACTTCGCCCATCCGCCGTTATCCCGACATCATGGTCCATCGGTTGCTGGCGATGTATATGGACGGCGCGGCCTCCCAGGACAAACTCTATTACGAAGATTGCTGCGAACACAGCTCTGTACGGGAGCAGATTGCCACCGATGCTGAAAGAGCCTCCATCAAATATAAGATGGTGGAATTCATGCAGGACAAGATCGGCCGGATGTTCGACGGGCACATCAGTGGCCTGACGGAATGGGGCATTTACGTGGAAGTCGAGCCGACGAAGATCGAAGGGATGATTGCGCTCCGCGACATCCACTCGGATTGGTATCAGTTTGATGAAGAGAAATATGAAACCTTCGGCAAAGCTTCCGGCCGGGTTTTCCGGTTGGGCGACCCGGTGAAGGTCCGGGTGTTGCGCGCCAATTTGGAACAAAAAGTTTTGGATTATGAACTGGTGGAAGAATAGTATTACGACCGGGCTTCGTGCTCTGGTGTTTTTTGTGTTTTCATGCAGTTGGGTTCAGGCGCAGCCGTCTGGAATCCTGTCTGTGGCGGAATGGACGGAGGAACCGGTGGCGGAAGGAATCGTCCTGCATCGGGCTTCTTTCTCGGGGAATCTGTTTGACACGAACCAATACTTGTGCGTCTTGGAGGTAGCGCCTGGTGCCCGGTTCGATATCGTACCGGCAGCCGACGGAACACTTGAGACCACGACGGCACTGGCGGCGCGGAGCGACGCCGTGGCGGCCGTAAACGGTTCCTTCTTCAATATGCGGGAGCCGTACGGCTCGGTCAACTACTTGCGGGTCGACGGGGCCGAAGTTTCGCCCAATGTGCTGCGCGGTGTCCGGAACAGCCGCCGCAGCCTGCAGCAGACCGGCGCTGTCGCCACCTGGCAGGGCAGCCTCTATATGCTCAAGGGAGATGTCCTTGCGCGCTGGGAACGCGACATTGAAGCCGAAGATATCGTAACCACCGGGCCGATGCTGCTCGTCGGCGGTGAATGTGAACCGGTAGCGAAAGACGGGTTCAACACCAACCGGCATCCCCGCACGGCCGTCGGCCGCCGGCCCGACGGTACGGTGCTGCTTGTGACGGCCGATGGCCGCAGTTCACAGGCGGCCGGTCTCTCGATGACAGAACTGCAGCAAGTCATGGCTGCACTCGGTTGTAGCGACGCCATCAATCTCGACGGTGGCGGTTCTACGACGATGGTCGTCCGCGGCGCAGTCGTCAACCATCCTTGCGACAACCGGCAGTTCGACGCCGCCGGCGAACGTTCCGTTGCCAACGCCATTATTGTCACCCGGCCGGGAACCCGATGATTGCCGGTCACTGGCAGCCTGTGGCATTTTTCTTGTGGAATCCTATGCTCGTTATGAAAAACAAGTCTAACCAAAACAGGAAAGTCATGAAAAAAACACTATCTATCTTTGTGGCAGCCATGCTGTTGCTGGCTGCGGTTCCTTCTTTTGCGCAGGTTCAGATCGGCGCCGGGTATGTCAGTTCGTCAGACCGTGTCCGGGTGTCCAACAACACGGAAGTGGAGAGCACACCCTCGAACGGCGTCTATGGCGGTGTGGGTTTTACTCTTCCGCTGGGTGGAGACCTTGCCGTCACGCCGGGAATCTATTATAGCTACCTGACCAACCGCAGTGCCTCTTCCGTCGCTGGCGGTATCATCGCCGTGGCAGGTGAAAAAGAAGAGCACTATGTCAACGTGCCGATCCATTTCAACTACGGCGCCAATTTCACGCCCAAGTTCCGTTTCTTCTTCTTCGGCGGTCCGGCTGTTTCGTATGGTGTCATTTCCAGAACTACCGTATCGGGATCCATCCTGGGCTTCTCGGCGAATACGGTGGTGGACAACTATCGGGATGTCAGCGGCTACGGTCGTTGGGACGTGATGGTTGGCGGCGGCATGGGCTTTGACCTGGTGAATCGTCTCCGCCTGACGGTCGGCTATGATTTCGGCTTGATGAACCGTTATATCGACGGAGGCGACTACGATCGTCACCGTCAGCAGCTACACGCCGGTCTGGCCTTCCTCTTCTGATCGGCCTCCTCGCCCTGCCGCCTTTTTTCGCTGCAACGGACGCAGCAGTAAATCAGCGGCTTACGAAAGTTGATCCCCCCGGAAAAAGAGGGGATCACTTTTTATAATCGCCTAACTGTCAATTGCGTCCGTTGCAGCAGAAAGAATGCGGATGCGGGACCAGACGCTACGACGGGCAACCAGGGTGAGATAGACAGAGCGGACTACCAGGTGGACAAAGTAGGCGATGTAGAGCGCCTGGGCACCGTAGCGGGGTGCACACAGATAGAAAGCGGCGATGAAAAGGCCAGCCGACCAGATCATGCAGATCATCAGTGAGCGGGAGGCGGTGGCGCCTATGTAGATGCCGTCCCAGATGAAGGCCACGCAGCTGAGAACCGGCATGAGCAACAGCCAGAACAGATAGGGTTCGCTGGCGCTGATCACCTCGGCGTTGTCGGTCAGGATTCCGATGATCGACCGGGGAAAGATTGCGTAAGCCACGGTAGATACGACGCCGATGACCGCGCCCCACAAGAAGACATATTTTACGGTCTCGTTGAGCGACGGCCGGTTCTGTTCGCCGATGAAGCGGCCGGTCAAGGCCTCGCCTGCGTAAGCAAAGCCGTCGACAAAATAGGAATAGAGCAGCAACAGGTGCATCATCACCGAACTGACGGCCAGTTCCACGTCGCCGAAGCGGGCGGCGAAAATCGTGAAGCCTTCATAAACCACCAGCATCAGCAGGGACCGGACGAACAGGAAACTGTTGACCGAGAAGAATCGCCGGAAGTATTTCCATTTCATGCTGTGAAGGATGGTCGTTCCTTGCATCAGGTCGCGGTATTTTGATCGCATCAGCAGCAGAGCCAGCACCAGGCCCGTCCACTGTGCAATCAGCGTACCCACGGCTACACCGCTGATTCCCAGTGGCGTATAGAACGACAGCAACCAGCTGGCCAGCATATTGACGAGATTGACCCATAGGTCGGTGATCATCGGGAAGACGGTGTTCTGCATACCGATGAACCAGCCTTTGAAAACAAACAGGGACAAGGTCGCGGGGGCGGCCCAGATCCGGATGAAGAAATAGTTGCGGGCAATCCGCTCCACCTCCGGCGAACAGTCCACCAGCAGCAGCATCGCTTCGGCAAAAAGCCACTGGATGGCCAGCACGATCATCGAAACCACCAGCGAGGTGGCGATGCCCTGGGAAAAGGTGCCGATCGAGGCCTTCATGTCGCCCCGGCCGTAAGCCTGGGCTGTGATGCCTCCTGTCCCGACCCGCAGGAATCCCATGTTCCAGTAGAGCAAGTCGAAAAGCATCGTGCCCACGGCGATGCCGCCAATCAGTGCAGCGTCGCCCAAATGGCCGGCGATGGCCGTGTCCACGATGCCGACGAGCGGCACCGTGATGTTGGCCAGAATGCTCGGAACGGCGAGGCGGACCACTTCACGGTTGATGGGATTGCGGAAAGCCATGCTATCGGTACTTCTTTTCTTCTTCGAGCATGCCGAGATACGAACTGTAACGCTCGGGAGCGAGGGTGCCGGCTTCCAGTGCAGCCTTGACCGCGCAGCCTGGCTCGTGGGTGTGTGTGCAGGGCTTGAAGCGGCAATGGTCCATGACGCGCAGCATGTCGGGAAAATAAGTGCTCAGTTCTTCGGGAGCGATGTCCACCAGGCCGAAGCCCCGGATGCCGGGGGTGTCGATCACAAACCCTCCGCCCGTAAGCGGATGCATCTCATAGAAGGTGGTGGTGTGCTTCCCCTGCAGGTGACTCAGCGAGATTTCGCCGATCTTCGGGTCGAGGGTCGGATCGAGGGCTTTCAGCAAGGAGGACTTGCCCACGCCGGAGGTTCCGGAGAAGAGTGTCAGGCCCTCGCGGCAGAGCGCCCGCACAGCGGCCAGTCCCGTCCCTTTGCGGGCAGAGATCTCCAATACCTCATAGCCTGCACCGCGGTAGAGGGCCTTGAAAGCGGCCAGCTGGTCCTGCAGTTCCGGTTCTGTATAGAGATCGACTTTGTTGATCAGGATGACCGGCCGGAGGCCATAGGCTTCGCAGGTCACCAGGAATCGGTCGACGAAGGCCAGTTTGGTCTCAGGCAGGATGATGGTGACGATCAGGAAGACCCGGTCGAGGTTGGCCGCGATGATGTGGCTTTCGCGGCTCAAGTTGGTGGAGCGCCGGATCAGATAGTTCTTGCGGGGGAGGATTTTCGTGATGGTCTCGCCTTCAAATTCCACCCGGTCGCCCACGGCGACAGGATTGGTGGCCTTCGAACCGGCCAGCCGCAGCTTTCCCCGGATGACGGCGGGGAAGGGATCCCATGCGGGCAGACAGGAGAGCAGATAATGGCTTCCCGTATGCTTGACAACCGTGGCAGTTCCTTTTTCCATCGCCGCAAAGATACAAAAGATATTGCCGGTCAAGCCGGGATTGACGCTTTTATTTCATATCTTTGTAAGATAAAAACCTCGTCTATGTACACCCTTGAAGAGATCGACCGCATCCTGGA
Organism: Bacteroidales bacterium; assembly: GCA_016284265.1. Lineage (GTDB taxonomy): Bacteria > Bacteroidota > Bacteroidia > Bacteroidales > UBA932 > Cacconaster. The sequence continues at coordinate 30,728 of JAEEOM010000076.1, forward strand.
GAACTGTTCCAAACTCCGGCATATCAAGCAGGAACCGGCCAATTTGTATGAACCGCTCGACTATATGATGTCAATCGGCGGCAAGCGCATCCGTCCCAAACTCTGCCTGCTTGCCTACAACCTGCTGAGCGACGATTTCCGCAATCCGATCGTCTTCCCGGCCATGGCCTTGGAAGTGTTCCACGAATTCACGCTCATCCACGACGACATCATGGACCGTTCCGATACCCGGCGCGGCTGCCCGACCGTTTACAGGAAGTGGAACGAGAATGTGGCGATTCTCTCGGGCGACGCGATGTCGATCCTGGCTTATAAGTACCTGGCGTATGCACCACAGACGGTGCTTCCTTCTGTCCTCGACCTTTTCTCCACCACGGCGATGCAGGTGTGCGAAGGACAGCAGTATGACATGGATTTCGAGGAGATGCCCTTCATCACCATGGAAGATTACCTGGAGATGATCGGCCTGAAGACGGCCGTGCTGCTCGCATGTTCGGCCAAAATGGGCGCTCTGATCGGCGGGGCTTCAAAGGAGGTCTGCAACGCTTTGTACGAATTCGGCTACCAGTTGGGGATCGCTTTCCAGATTACCGACGACTATCTCGATACCTTCGGCAATGAAAAGGTTTTCGGCAAGAAGATCGGCGGTGATATCATGAACAACAAGAAGACCTGGCTGCTGGTGGAAAGTTTCCGCCGTGCGGACGGTCCCCAGAAGCAACAACTGAAGCAGTTGCTGCAAATGGACGAATCCCGGCGGGACGCCAAGGTCGAGGCGGTCAGGAACCTTTATGTCGAGCTCGGCGTGAAAGAAGCGGCCGCTTCAGAAATCCTGTCATTCCACAAAAAAGCCGTCGACGCCCTGTCCGCAGCCGGTCTTGAGCCGGGGCGCACCCGCGTCCTCGCGCAGTTTGCCGAAGAACTCATCCATCGTGAAAAGTAAGCGGCTGGAAATCATGGCGCCGGCAGGCAATTTCGAATGCCTGCACGCGGCCATCCAGGGTGGTGCCGATTCGGTTTATTTCGGCGTCGGCCAGCTCAATATGCGTTCCCACTCGGCCAACAATTTTGCGCCGGAAGACTTACGGCAGGTCTGCGACCTCTGCCGGGCGCATGGGCTGCGCAGTTACCTGACCCTCAACATCACTCTCTACGACGAAGACCTGGCTCCGATGCGCGAAGTGCTGGCGGTCGCCCGGGAAGCGGGCGTCAGTGCTGTCATCGCCTCGGATATCGCAGCCATTGCGGAAGCGCGCCGGCTTGGGCTTGAAGTCCATATCTCCACGCAGCTGAGCATCTCCAACCTTGAGGCGCTGCGGTTCTACAGCCAGTTCGCTGACGTGGTGGTACTGGCCCGCGAACTGCGCCTGGAACAGGTGCGTGCCCTTTGCGAGGCCGTGGAGCGTGAGCATTTATGCGGTCCGTCAGGCCGCCCGGTCCAGATCGAGATGTTCTGCCACGGGGCACTTTGCATGGCCGTTTCCGGGAAATGCTACCTCTCGTTGCATGCGTACAATACGTCGGCCAACCGTGGCAACTGCTATCAGCTCTGCCGTCGTGCCTATGAGGTGACCGACAAGGAGACAGGCACGCAGCTGCTGATTGACAACCAATATATCATGTCGCCCAAGGACTTGTGTACCATCGAGTTTCTTGACAAGATGGCCGCTGCGGGCGCTTCGGTGTTCAAGATCGAGGGACGAGCCCGCAGCAGTGAGTATGTGAAGACAGTCGCGCAGGCTTACCGCGAAGCGGCGGATGCGGTCGAGGCGGGCACGTTCACGCCGGAACTGGGCGCCGCACTCAAGGAGCGGCTCGCCACGGTTTTCAACCGCGGCTTCTGGGACGGCTACTACCAGGGCGCGCAACTGGGTGAATGGAGTCGGGTTTACGGCAACCAGGCCACCCGGACCAAAGTGTATGTCGGACGGGTGACCAATTACTACGCCCGGTTGCGCGTAGCAGAAATCCAGGTGGAGACGGGCTCCTTCCGGGTCGGAGACCCGCTGCTTATCTGCGGTCCGACCACCGGCGTAGTCGAAGTAACGCCTACGGAGATCCGGCTTGATGATACGCACTTACTGGAAGAGGCCGCCAAGGGCGACCTCTGTTCCATCCCGGTGCCGGAACTGGTCCGGCGGCGCGATAAAGTCTATTTGTTCTCCAGCCACTTGTCCACGGCGTCGCGAAGCTGCGTGTCGTAACGGAGTGCCACGGGAACGGAAGCCCGGTTGAAATAGTAGCAGGTGACGATTTCCTGTTCGACGAGCGGCAGGATTTCTGCCTTCTTGGCCCGGAGCACGGTTTCCTTGTCCATGTTGACTTTCTTCTGCAGCGCCTCGATCTCTTCTTTGTAATTGTCATAGAGATCTTCCGACTGTGCCGCCTTGATCAACTGGTCGAGAGCGGTCTGGGCGGCTGTGCGGGCATCGAAGTCCTGGGTAGCGGCGTATTTCACGAAATCTTCATACTCGGCATCGGTCAGGTGGAAATCCCGGTCGATGGTCTCATGTTTCAGGAAATATTCAATGGCGTAGGAACCGAGGATGTCGTAATAGACCAGCGAGACAGTGGGACGGCTGAACGGATGACCGGGCACTTCGATGTCCGGGGCGATACCGCCGTTCGCATCCTTGTCGAGCGTCCCGTCTTCATGGCGGTTGCTGTAGTCGATGGCCTGTACGCAGCGGCCGCTCGGCGTGTAGTATTTGGCGGTGGTCAGTTTGATCTGGCTGTTGTAGGGCATCGGACGGACCGACTGGATCAGGCCCTTGCCGAAGGAGCGGGTACCGGCAATCGTGGCACGGCCCAGGTCCTGCAGTGCACCGGCCGTGATCTCGGAGGCGGAAGCGGAATTGCCGTTGACCATGACCAGCAGCGGCATCAGCGTATCGACCGGTGTGGAGGCCGTGCGGTATTCACGGTTCAGCTCGGGCACCCGGCCCTTGGACGAGACCACAAGCGTTCCCTTGGGGACAAAGAGTGAGACGATGTCGATGGCTTCGTCCATCACGCCGCCGCCATTGTCGCGCAGGTCGATGACCAGGCGTTTGGCACCGGCTTCCTTGAGTTTCAGCACCTGCTCTTTGAATTCCTCGGAAATCTTGGCGGTGAATCCGTTGAGCTGGATGTAACCGATGTCGTCGTGATAGATGCCGGCGTACGCGATGTCGGAGACATGGATCCGTTCGCGGGTCACCACGACATCGACGGTATCTTTCGTGCGGCCCTTGACCACTTTGAACTTCACGTCGGTGCCCGGCTGGCCTTTCATCCGGCCGGAGCTTTGCTCGGAAGTCTCGTCATAAACCGGGATGCCATCAATCTCGAGGATCACATCACCTGGCTGCAGGCCGGCTTTGGCGGCCGGAGAATTCTCATAGGGTTCGATGATGCGGACGCCTTCCCCCGGCGCTTTTCGGATGAGCGAGCCCACGCCGCCGTAGTTGCCGGTGGTCAGCAGCTCGAAATCTTCTCCTTCTTCTTCGGAGATATAGACCGTATAAGGGTCGAGCGTGGCGAGCATCGCCCGCACGCCTGCGACGATCATCTTGTCGTAATTGACCGTATCGACATACGACTGTGCCAGTTCCCGCAGGACGGCATATTCCAGTTCCAGGCTCTTGCCCAACTTGAAATCCTGGCTCTGCGCCTTTGTCTGGACCGGCAGGACCGTGAACAGCAGCACAAGGGCAGCCGGTATTCCTTTCATCATTCTTTTCATCTGAGCGAACATATAACGTGCAAAAGTAACAATTTTATCTGTATCTTTACCTGATCAAAGCAACTGCGATGGATATTATCTTTGCCACCAACAATCCCCATAAACAGGAAGAGGCCCAAGCTATTCTCGGGCCGGCGTTCCAGGTGCTCACCCCCGCTGCAAAAGGTCTCCCCGGCGATCTGCCCGAGACCTGCGACACTTTGCGCGGCAACTCGATCCAGAAGGCCTGCGCTGTCTGGAATTTCTTCCAGAAGGACTGTTTCGCCGACGACACCGGTCTCGAGATCGATGCCCTGAACGGTGCGCCGGGTGTCCATACGGCCCGGTATGCCGGTGAAGACAAGGATCCTGCGGCCAACCGGCGCCGGGTGCTGCAAGAACTCGAAGGCTTGCCTTTCGAAAAACGGACCGCCCGTTTCCGCTGTGTCGTCTCGCTCATCGAAAAGGGCGCCTTGACGGTTTTTGAAGGAACTTGTGAGGGACACATCGCCCTGCAGGAGAGCGAGGGGGTCCAAGGTTTCGGCTATGATTCAATTTTTGTTCCAATCGGCCTCGATGTGACGCTCGCCGAGATTTCCATTGAAGAGAAAAACGCCCTTTCCCACCGCGGAAAGGCCATGCGGATGCTGCAATGTCATCTGTTGCAAAAACACGGATAATCGTCCTGCACCTGACCAAGTATTCCGACCACGCCCTGATCCTGCACACCATCGATTCCGCGGCGGGACGGCGCAGTTTCCTGGTCCGCGGCATCAAGCGGGGCAATGCCGTGGCCGTGTTCCACCCGCTCAGCGTGCTTGATGCCGTCAGTGCCGAGTCTCCGAAGAGTACCCTGGCCTGGTTGCGCGAATGGGAACCTGCCGTCGCGCTGCCGGGTATCCGGGGCGACCAGCTCAAGGCCGCCGTGGCCATGTTTGTTTCAGAGGTTCTTTATCGCAGTTTTACCACCGAACTTGCCGACCAGACCCTCTTTGCCTGGCTCTGCGACACCATCGTCCGGCTCGATGCGACTGACGGCAGCATCGCGAACTTCCATCTCTGGTTCCTGGTAGGTTATGCCGTCCAACTGGGATTCATGCCCGGCGACACTGTTGAACCCGCTGGCCTGTTCTCTCCCGACGAGACCGCTCTGTTCTACCGGATTCTCCGGGGCACCCTCGAAGAAACCCTTGCCTTTCCGCTCTCTGCTAACCGCCGCCAGGCTTTCGCCCGCCGGATGCTTCAATACCTCTCCTGGCACCTCGGCACCACCCTCGACGCCCGCAGCCTCGACGTGCTCCACGCCGTGCTGCAGGACTGACGGTCCTGCCCGACCGCCTGCTTTTTTTCGCTGCAACGGACGCATCAGTCATTCAGGCACTTACGCAAACTCCTCCCCCTCAAAACAAGGGGAGGAGTTTACATAATCGGCTGACAATCAATTGCGTCCGTTGCAGCGGAAAAAGGGCGGTTATTCCTTCACGCAGCGGACGCTGTTGGCATTCGTGCGGTAAACCGTTTTCCTGCCGTACGGAACGAAATCTGTGTAGTTCAACACACCGGCCGTTTCTGCAAACTCATCCCGGAGCAGGATACCGTCCGAAGCCCAGATGCGGATATGATAGCCGGAGTTCTGTTCCAACGCGCCATTACCTCGGGCTTCTTGATAGGAAGAGTTGCCTGAGTTTCTCCAGTAGGCTTGCGTCAAATGATAGCCGGTACTCGGGAACCAACCGTACGCCGTTTCCACCCCAACTTGGTATGTACTTGTATAGCTGTACTGCGTGATGGATTCGTACCTGATGGAATTCTCTGTGAAAGCAGAAAGGAATGTCGCATCCCAGTCAGACGTGACAGGGACCTTCCATCCGGGAGGACAGGGGTCGAAGATTGTTTTGCTCGCAGCCCACAAATCGTCGGTCATCCCGGAAGCCCAGCTGTTGTTATCAAAGGAGGAACCGTCATAATACTCATAATGGGCCTCGTAAGGTTTGCTGATCATCGTTGCCAGAGAATACGCCGCTCCCGCTACTACTCCCGCCCCTGTTTCTGACTGACCGAGGACGGCGGGTAAATAGGCCGTCGTGTAATTATTGGAAGAAACATATCCAGACCCCCGTCTCACCACGTTATGGAAGGGATCTTTACGTCCCCATTGATACAGCATGCCGAATTCTACGGTGCAGGAGGGATCGAAAGAATTGGACAATGCGCCCAGATTCCGGTCCATGAATACCGCGCCGCCGGGATAAGTCTTTTTCAGTCCTTCGATGTTGTCGTTCGTAAACCAGAGATGCCAGCTCCACAAGATGGTGTTGGAGGCATCCTTGATCGCCACAAGGGCGTTGCCTTTGTGGAAAGAATCTCCCGTTGAGAAGAAAACATATCCGTCCTTATAGCCTACCCGATGGATCATCTCCCCGGAAACCGGCGCAGTTGAAGTTCCGTAGGTGGCCCAAACCAGCGCGGCTCCGGCAATGCTGGCCGCATCGGTCGTCTTGCTGATGCCGGCAAGGTCTGCAGCGCCGTTGCCCTTGACCGTTGCCCGGAACTTATAGTCACCGGTTGCGGGAACAATATAACAGTTGGCCGTTGCCGCTGAACTCAGGTCCGTATAACCGGACAAATCCAGGCTGGACATATCTTCGACGGGCCGGATCGTGTAACCCGATCTCGTGTAATTGTCTACATGGCTTGTGCTGAAGTTGCTGCCCCCATACCAGCCCCAAGCATGATTCCGGTCCAAGCCGGTACTTGTCCAATAATAACAGGAACCCGGATTGCCGTACTCAAAGTCCCCTCGGCAGTTGCCAAGGAATCCGCCGCCGGGCAAGCTGGCGCTCGATTGCCTGACAATGTCCATCTCATCTTTGCTTGGCACTTTCCATCCGGCCGGGCAGGGATCGTAAATGGTCTTCTGACCGTTCCACCACATCCCCGGAGTATATTCAGACGCTGTTTGCCAATAGTGTTGACTCCAACCATAAGGATAAGTCGTAGGGTGGGCTATACTGTAGGCAACTGTCATGCCTTCGGTATCAAAGTTCACAATGCTGAACGCTGTCATCCGGTCGGGGTAATAGCCGGAGGGCGTATAACTGCCGTTGTAACATCCGGGGAATGGATCTTTTCTTCCCCATTCATAGGCACATCCGCGGTATGGAACACTACCGACACCCAATGCGCCCAGATTCCGGTCCAGGATGGTAATATCCCCATATTCGACAACGCCCGGGGTATCAGTAGACCAGATCATCCAGCTCCAGAGAACTTCATCATATTCCTTGTCATAGACATGGGCGGTCCCGCCGTTTCCATCCTTGAAGACAGCCACATAGGCGTCGCCCGCTGTGAACGTGTCGGGTGTCCGGAAATAAACATAACCGTCTGCATAATAGACTTCGTACTCGTTGTCATACTTGATGGCCTGGCCGCGGTTGGCGAGTTCCCAAAGCACCGTTACGCCGGAAATGTCGCTTGTGCTGATCGGTGTGGCGGTCGTGCCCGTGACAGGGTCGAGGCCGCCGTTGCCCTTGACCGTAGCCTTGAATTTGTAGGTGCCGGCGTTGGAGACAATGTAGGTGTTCGCCGTGGCCTTTGCGCTCAGGTCCGTCGCGTCCATCTCCAGGCCGTTGAACGATAGCGAGATATCCGTCATGGCGCTGCGTTCCACGACGATGGCCTTGTTGGCCGTGCGCGTCTGCTTTCCGCCGTCCGTCGTGACGACGGTGATCTTCAGGTTGCTGTAACTCGCGGCCGGTACCGCCAGATAGAAGGCCGTGGCGCTGGTACCGATGGCCGTTCCCGCCGTGCCGCAGTCGAGCGTCACGCCCGCCGTCGTGCCGGAAGGGATGACGGCTGCGTTGTCCGAAATCGTGAAGGTCCCGCTCATGCCCTGATTGGCTGACAGGACGATCTTCCGGACTTTCCGGTTGCTGTCGTTGGTGGTTATGTTCAGCCGGACGATACCGCAGAGGTTCTTGAACTTGAGACTCTCGTCATTGCTTTCGGCGTACATCGGCGACTGGCCGATGTTGCCGGCCACGTAGGTTTGTGTGGCGGGAAGCGTCAGTGTGCCGTTGTTGTAGAGCGTTTCAGGATAGTAGGCCTTGTAAGGTGCCGTAGTGGATTCAGCGCCGGACACAAACGTGAAATCGGCCTTGACCGCCGTGCTCGTCGTTGAATAGACGCCTACGTTCGGCGTCGATGCAGCGTCAACGATCTTGATCTTGTCGCCGCTCTGCCAGTTGACCACATAGCCGTCGGTGTCGTTGCCCGAGAGTTCGGTCTTCGTGGCGGGACTTTCCGTGGTGGCCGTGAAATGTTTTGCAGCGGAGGTTCCCGAATCGGGCTGATCCACCGGCATCAGCGGGTCCTGGCAGGAGAGGCAGGCCGCCAGCACGCAAAGGGTTCCGAAGAACCAGGCAAAAAACTTCTTCATCGTTCAGTCCTCCTATTCGTCAAAAGAGTCTTCTCCGTAGGAGTTCGTACCGGCGCCGAACTTTTCGGTGCCGTTGGTCTCATTGACGCTGAAGCACAGGAAGCCCTGTACGTTAAGGATGGTTACCTCGCTCACGGGGGCGAGGTAGGCCCGCCTGCGGGCCGCTGACTTGGGGTGCTGGTTCATGGTGGTATTGGTTATGATTTTCTTTAATTGTCTTTTATTATGACTTTTCACACTGCTGCTCCTGCAGCCATTGCATCGGGGTCATGCCGGTCTGGGCCTTGAAGTTGCGAAAGAAGGTGGATCGGGATGCGAAGCCGGCTTGTTCGGCCACGTCATCCAACAGCATGTCGGGATGCTCGCGCAGGATTTGCTGCGCATGACGAATGCGGTAGCCGTTGACCAGGGTTGTGAATCCGGCGCCTGAGATGTTGTTGAGCAGGATGCTGATGTAGTTGCGGTTGGTGGCCAGTTCAGAAGCGACGTCCTGGATGCGCAGGTCTTTCTGTTTCCAAAGTTCTTTTTCTTCGATGATGGCTGAAATCTGATCCAGTAAGTCGGTACGGAGTTTGGCGTCTGTTTCTGACGGAGTTTCTGCCTGATCTGCAACCGGCGTGACGGGATGACGGCTTTTCCAGAACTCGTTGATCAGGAAGGCGGCGCCAGCGGCCAGCAGAAAACCGGCCAGCAGCCAGTTCCAGGGTATGCGGGCTTTTTTCGGTGGTTCCGGATGGAATAGCCAGACCGAAGCGGAAGTTGTGAAATTGTCTTCTCCCACATGGCTGACACGCTCGTCCTGGGCTTTGCCGCCGGTTAGGACCAGACGCCCGTCGGGCAGGAGCAAAGCCGGATCCATGAAGAAACGCCCTTCCGGACACTCCGCATAAAACAGGTCAAAGGTCGCTTTTCCTCCGTCAAGGATTGCGTCATAATTGATGCGGGCAAAATATCGCCGCCCCGTACGGTCTATCCCCTGCAGCCAGGCCAACCGCCGGGGACGATCCACTTGCAGAGGATTGTCCCAATTGATGCTTTCTTCGCCGATTCCCGTCAGGGGCAGGGGAGTAGCCATGGCCACTTCGGAAAAAACCCCTTCGGTGACTTTCAGGAGGCCGACCGCTCCATCGCTGTTGCGAAAGGCGGACAACAAATAGGAATGGTCACCGATACAACAATCTTGTCCGGACACTCTGAAGAAAGAGGAGAGCCACCATTCCTCCAGAAGCGGCTCCCGGAAGGCGTCTCCGTAAAGACGCTCCACGACTCCGTCTGCGGGTTGTCCGTAATTGGTTTCCCGGCCGAAAACCAGAAAATCGTTTTCTCCGGCCGGAAGGATACAAGGGCTTGCATAGCCGGAAGGAAAGTCCTTCAGGCAGGAAAAACCTTTCTGTGGATCATAGAGTTCGAACGCATCCTCAGCATACCAGTTGCCGGCGATGACCACTTGGCCATCCGGCAAGGTCAGCGCCGAAGCATAGGCCCGCTTCCGGTCGAGAACGCCGATGGTTCGTATCTGATGGCCGACAGGATCATAGATCTCCACTGGCCAGCTTTGGCCGATACCGAAAGGCTCTGCACTGCCACCGCCGATTATCACCGTTCCATCCGGAAGCCGTGCGGCAAATCCACCGTCGTGTGGATAGGCCATCGACACTTCGTGCCAGGCCTTGTCCCAGAAATACTCCAGCGTCTCCACCGGCTTGAACCCGTCGGTGTGTCCACCGATGACCGTCAGTTCATCGCCCAGCAATAGTGTCAGGTGCGCGCCCCGGGGCGTGTTCAGGTCCGGCAGCCGCTCTACGACCATCTTTTGGAACGGGATATCGTCGGCCGCGCCGGCGGCCGGCGAAAACCAGCCGGCCGTCAGCAGCAGAAGACAGGAGGATATGATTCGCAAGAAGCTCATCCTTGCAAAGATAGTTGATCGTTTTGATTTCTTTGCGGATAAAGTTACCAACGGCCAGGGTAGCGCACAGTCTCATTCGATGTAATTCGCTGTGTCAAAAAGTATCTTTTTTTGACACTGTAATAAAAACTCCCGAAATATTCGTTTTCTTGCAAAAGAATTTGCAAATTTGTGGATTAAATCGGAATTCATTAACAAATCCATACCATGACCATTACCCCCAACGCTCAGAAGTACATCGATCTGGAAGATCGGTACGGTGCTCATAACTATCATCCGCTGCCCGTCGTCCTCGCCAAGGGACAGGGCGCCTTCGTCTGGGATGTCGACGGCAAACGCTATTTCGACTTCCTTTCGGCTTATTCCGCTGTCAACCAGGGACATTGCCACCCGAAGATTGTCAAGGCCCTCTGCGACCAGGCCCAGAATCTCTGCCTTACCTCGCGTGCCTTCTACAACGACTGCCTCGGCCCCTATGAGAAGTTCGCCACGGAATTTTTCGGTTATGACAAGCTTCTCCCGATGAACTCTGGCGCCGAAGCCGTTGAAACCGCCCTGAAGCTGGCCCGCCGCTGGGGTTATGTGGTCAAGGGCATTCCCGAGAACGAGGCCCTGATCATCGTGTGCGAAGGCAACTTCCACGGACGCACGATTACCATCGTCACCATGTCGAACGATCCGGACAGCTACTACAACTACGGACCGTTCACCCCGGGCTTCATCAAGATCCCGTACGACGATACCGAGGCCCTGGCCCGCGTCCTCGACGAGAAGGGCGACAAGGTGTGCGCCATGGTTGTCGAGCCCATTCAGGGCGAAGCCGGCGTCTATGTGCCGCACGATGGTTACATCAAGAAATGCTACGACCTCTGCCACGCCCACAACGTGCTCTTCGTCGCCGACGAAGTCCAGACGGGTATCGCCCGTACGGGCAAGATGTTCGCCTGCGACCACGAAGGTGTCCGTCCCGACATGATCACCATCGGCAAAGCCCTTTCCGGCGGCGTGCTTCCCATCTCCGCCGTACTGGCCGACGATGAGATCATGCTCACCATCAAACCGGGCGAACATGGTTCCACCTTCGGCGGCTTCCCGCTCGCAGCCAAAGTGGCCGTCGCCGCCCTCGAAGTCATCCGCGACGAACACCTCACCGAAAAGGCCGCCTATCTGGGCAACATCTTCCGCGAGGAAATCGCCAAGATCAAGTCGCCGTACTTCAAGTCAGTCCGCGGCAAGGGCCTGCTTAATGCCGTCATCACCGAGCCACAGAATGGCATCGAGGCATGGGACATCTGCCTGAAGATGGCAGAAAAAGGCCTGCTCGCCAAACCGACCCACCGCCACATCATCCGCTTCGCCCCGCCGTTGGTCATCACCGAGGAACAACTCCGCGAAGCCGTCGCCATCATCCGCGACGTTTTCGAAAATATGTAAAACCAAGAACTATGACAAGCTGTGCGGAAGTGGAGAAGGAATATGCTTTGAAAACCTTAGCCACCCTCGGCTATTAGAGGGAGGGGCCCGCCGCTTTGCGGTGGGAGGGGTCGCGCTAGCGCGACGGTTTGAAAAGCATATTGCCTTCGGAACTGGAGCACAGCCTGTCTATGACAAAAGAAGGCTGTCCGATCGGGCAGCCTTCTTGCTTTTATAGGAGTCGTTTACTTGCTCAGTTCCTTCATCACTTTCTTGCTCTGCTTGAGATCGTCCTTGGCAGCTTTGACCTGAAGCTTGGCCGCCTTCATCTCTTCCTTGTTGCGCGTGATCTCACCCTTGTCGTGCTTGATCTGCTCCTTGATGGCAGCGATTTCCTTGTCGAAACTCTTGATGCGGGCCTCTTCACTCTTGATCTCTTTCTCCATCTCCTTGAGCCGGTCCTTACGCTCTTTGAGCTGCTCCTTTTCATTGCGGTCGAGACCGTCGTTCTTCAACTGTTTCTCGAGCTCCTTGTAAGCGGCTTTGGTGGTCTTGAGCTCGGCTTTGCGCAGCTTGACCGTTTCGGACGTCGATTTCTTGGCGGCCTTGGCCTCTTCGATCTGGGCTTCCGCCCGGCTGATGGAACTCTTGAGACGGTCGATCTCGCGCTCGCAGCGCTTCTCGATGGCCTTTCTGCTGGCTTCGGCATCCTTGACAGCATCTTTCTGCTTGTCAATGGTCTGCTCGATCTGTTCGGAATAAGACTGAGCGCAGAGCGGCGCTGCGATCAGCAGGGCGGCCGCGAGGGCGGCCCAGGCAATGAGGTGTTTCATGGGTTTAATCTCCTAAAGTTGCGACCATGACGGCCTTGATGGTGTGCATGCGGTTTTCAGCTTCGTCGAAAACGATGCTGTTTTCACTCTCGAATACCTCTTCGGTCACTTCAATGCCGTCGAGGCCGAATTTCTTGTACACGTCGCGACCCGCCTGGGTCTCGAGGTTGTGGTAAGAGGGCAGGCAGTGCATGAACTTGCACTTGGGATTGCCGGTCCGCTCCATCATCTTGGCGTTGACCTGGTAAGGCATCAGCAGATTGATGCGCTCTTTCCAGACTTCGTCGGGCTCGCCCATCGACACCCAGATGTCGGTGTAGAGGAAGTCGCAGCCCTTCACGCCCGCATCTACGTCGTCGGTCAGCGTAAGGGTGGCGCCGGTTTCCGCGGCAATCTTGCGGCAGGTTTCCACCAGTTCCGGAGCCGGCCAAAGCGACTTCGGGGCGACGATGCGCACGTCCATGCCCATCTTGCAGCCGCCCACCATCAGGGAGTTGCCCATGTTGAAGCGGGCATCGCCCAGATAGGCGTAGGAAACCTGGTTCAGGGGCTTGTCCACATGTTCGCGCATGGTCATGAAGTCGGCCAGGATCTGGGTGGGATGGAATTCATTGGTCAGGCCGTTCCACACCGGGACGCCCGAATACTCAGCGAGTTGTTCGACCGTGGTCTGGGCGAAGCCGCGATACTCGATGCCGTCGAACATGCGGCCCAGTACGCGGGCCGTGTCTTTCATCGACTCCTTGATGCCGATCTGCGAGCCGGAAGGGCCGAGATAGGTCACATGGGCACCCTGATCGTAGGCGGCCACCTCAAAAGAGCAGCGGGTGCGGGTGGAGGTCTTTTCGAAAATCAGGGCGATGTTCTTGCCCTTGAGGCGCGGCTGTTCGGTGCCGGCATATTTGGCACGCTTCAGGTCGCGGGCCAGGTCGAGCAGATACTGGATTTCCTTGGGAGTGAAGTCGAGGAGCTTGAGGAAGCTCCGGTTGCGGAGGTTGTAAGCCATAGCGTTAAATATAAGATGAGTTTTTGTATTATCGTACGATGCGGGTGCCGCAGGCGGGGTTTTCCAGCTGACTGGCTTCGGTGATGACACATTCCGTGCCCCCGTTTTCTACAAAATAGATGCCGGCACGCACTTTCGGCGCCATCGACCCTTCGGTGAAATGGCCTTCGGCCAGGTAGCGTTTCGCTTCCTCGACGGTGATCACGTCGAGGGCCTGTTCGCCCGGTTTGCGGAAATTGATATAGACCTTCGGCACGTCCGTGAGGATGTAAAGGGCTTCGGCCCGGATCTGCGAGGCACAGAGGGCGGAAGCGAGATCCTTGTCGATAACCGCCTCCACGCCGGAGAGTACCCCGTCTTCATCGATGACGGGGATGCCGCCGCCGCCCACAGTGATGACAATGTTACCCACTTCCACGAGCTGGCGGATGATCTCAATGTTGTTGATCCGAACCGGTTTGGGGGAGGCTACGACCTTGCGCCATCCGTTTCCTTTCGGGTCTTCCCGGTAGATGGCGCCGGTCTCCTGATGAAACTTCTCCGCTTCTTCGCGGGTATAGTAGGGCCCGACCGGTTTCGTCGGATTCTGGAACATCGGGTCATCCTTGCTTACGACCACCTGGGTGATCAGCGAGACGACGCGCCGACGGAGGCCATGCCGCACCAGCACCCGGTTCATGCCCTGCTCGATGAGGTAGGCGATGGAGCCTTGGGTCTGCGCGCCGCAGTAGTCCATCGGCATGGCAGCCAGGTTGAAGAGTTGCCGGCCGGCTTCATGTTGCAGCATCACTGTCCCGACCTGGGGCCCGTTGCCGTGTCCGATAGCCAGGAAATAGCCGCGTTTGACCAAATTATAAAGCTGTTCGCACGTCTGCTCGACATTGGCCATCTGTTCTTGATAAGTGCCTTTCTGTCCGCTGCGAAGCAGGGCGTTCCCGCCAAAGGCGACCATTGCGATTTTTTTCATTTTCAGACAGTTTTTCTTACTATTTCTTCCTAATTGGGCAGAAACCACGCAAAGTTAGAATATTTTATTATTTTTACGCCACCTTACGCAACAATTTCGCTCGAAAGGCATCTGATAAAGGATGGTGTTTATGAAAAAAGGAAAGATGCTTCTTCTGGCCGGATGGCTGGTTTTGTCCTGCTGGCAGCCGGCCAAGGCGCAAGACGATTATGCCCTCTTCCGGGCTGAAGCCGGCAGTGCCTCCCTGCTCTACAGGGGGCAGCGGGCGTTTGTCCACAATCTGCTTTTCAACGGAACGTATTACTGGTCCGATCCGGGATTCCGCCCGGGATCGGTCGTGTACAACGGGAAACGCTACGACGACGTATCGCTCAACATCGATGCCGCCCGGCAGGACCTGCTGATCCGCATTCCCGGCAGCATCATCGAAAAGGTGGTGGGAGAAAGCTATACCGAAGAATTCATGATTGCTGGAAGCCGCTATCTCAATTTGCGGTTTTTGTTCGGCGAGGAGGCTCCGGCTGGCTATTGGCGGGTGCTCCATGACGGACCGATCCGTCTCCTGCAGCAGGTTTCCAAGCGCCTGGAACCGGATCTGGACGGGCGCAAGCGTAACGAAACCGGCTATGACGGAGTTTACCGTCCCAATGTGTATCAGGTCTTTATCCAGAAGATTGACTATTGTTGTCTCTGGGAAGACGGAACCATTGTGCCGGTCCGCCGTCGCCGGGATCTTCTGAAACAGTTCGACCCGACGCTGCGGCGGGATATTCGCCGGCACGTCAAGCGGCGGGAAGGGTCCGGACTGATGAGTTTGGAAAATTACTGCACGGAAGTCCTTCGATACGTAGAAACGCGATGAAAAGACGAGTCTTGCTGTTGTTGGGAATCTTGTTCCTGGGTTATCTTCTTCCGTGCGGCGCCCAGACGCCCGGAGAACCGTTCGGCGTGTACAAGGCCGATATCGACCAGCTCATCCGGTTCATCCGCACGGAAGTTTCCCCCGACGTCTATTTCGTGCGGGATACTTCCGACCACAAGAACTACACGATCCGCGTTCCGCGGGAATCCTTTCTGCAAAAGGCCTTTGAGGAGTTGCGGGCCAACGGATACACTGTGACCGAATATGACGGGAAGTTCTTCCTGATCCGGGGGACAGACCTGGCTACGACCCTGCCGTCCGGTTATTTCGAGGACAAGAAGGAAACACGGATCGATACGGCATTCCAAAAGTATTTGGCCAATCAGGCGGCCGTGATGACTTTTCAGAACAAGGTCTATGAGATCGGAGATCCCGAGCAGGCCCGCAAGAGCGGCAAGTCGACGGTCCGGGGCTATGTCCGGGACGTAGCGAACGGAGAGCCGCTGGCCGGCGTTTCGGTCTTTCTGGATGACGGACGGACTTACGTGCAGACGGACGCCTACGGCTTTTATAAGATTGCGATGCCGGTCGGTGCCGGCAAACTGAATTTCAGCGGCTACTCGCTGGAAGACCTGAAGCTCGACCTGATGGTCTATGGGGATGGTTCGCTGGATGTGGTGATGAAGGAGAAGGTTTTCTCGCTCAAGGGTGCTGTCATCTCTGCAGAGAGCATGGTACAGCACCGGACGCCGCAGATGGGTATTGAGAAAGTCCGGATGAATGTCATCAAGAACGTGCCGGTGGTCTTCGGCGAGGCGGATGCCCTGAAGGTGGTCATGACGCTGCCAGGCGTCAAGTCGGTGGGGGAAGCCTCCAGCGGCTTCAATGTGCGCGGCGGCTCGACCGACCAGAACCTGGTCCTTTTCAATGGCGGCACGGTCTATAATCCGAATCACATGTTCGGCATCCTGTCGTCGTTCAATCCCGACGTGATCAACGATGTGGAGCTCTACAAAAGTTCGATCCCGGCCCAGTATGGCGGGCGCATTTCTTCTGTTCTGGAAGTGCGCAGCCGCGACGGCAACAACAAGAAAGTGCAGGGTTCTCTCGGCCTGGGCTTGCTCACCAGCCGGTTGCACCTCGAAGGTCCGCTGGTAAAGGACCGCACGACCTTCATTCTGGGTGGACGGACCACGTATTCCAACTGGATTTTCAACCTGCTGCCCGAAAACAGCAGCTACGCAGGCGGCAAGGCTTCGTTCCAGGATGTGAATCTGGGCCTGAGCCACAAGATCAACGAGCGCAACTCGATCCATGCATACGGTTACTTCTCGCGCGACAAGTTCAGTTTCAGCAACGACACGACGTTCCGCTACCGCAATATCAACGGTTCGCTGAAGTGGCACAGCATCTTCAGCGACCGGCACACGATGACGGCTACCGTAGGATACGACAGCTATCATTATGGCATTGAAGACCGCTTCAACGTCTATACGGCCTATGCGCTGAATACTGCGGTGGACCAGGCTTTTGCCAAAGTTCATTTCACCACGACTGTCGGCGAGGACCATACGCTGGGATACGGTATCGCTGCCGTCGGATACGATCTGAATCCAGGCTCCTATCATCCTGCCGGCGATTCGTCGCTGGTGCTGTCGCGCGACCTGGATCACGAAAAGGCCCTGGAAGCGGCCCTGTATGCGGGAGATACCTGGCGCATCAATGACAAATTGTCCCTGGAAGCAGGTTTGCGCTGGTCGCAGTTCTTCCGGCCGGGCAGCAGCCGGTTCCATGGCGGTCCCGAGTTCCGGCTTTCCGGCAAGTATTCCTTCAACGATGTCACGAGCGTCAAGGCCGGTTTCAATACGATGCGGCAGTATATCCACATGATCTCCAACAGCATCAATGTGTCGCCGACCGACAGCTGGCGGCTGACCAGCGACAAGATCCGTCCGCAGACAGGCTGGCAGGCCGCTGCCGGGTTCTACCGGACCCTGATGGACAATACGCTCGACCTCTCGCTGGAAGCCTACTTCAAGCAGGTGAAGCACTACATCGACTACAAGAGCGGCGCGGTGCTGGTGATGAATGAAAACCTGGCCGACGAACTGGTGGAAACGGAAAACCGGGCCTACGGCGTGGAGTTGATGGCCAAGAAAACAATCGGCAAACTCAACGGCTGGGTCTCCTACACCTATTCCCGGTCCCGGCTGCGGGAGATGGAAGACCGCGGCGTCGAAACCATCAATGGCGGCCGCTGGTACAATGCTGCCTACGACAAGCCCCACGATGTGAAAGTGGTGGCCAACTACAAATTCACGCATCGCTACAGCATTTCTGCCAACCTCGACTACGCGACCGGCCGACCGGTAACAATCCCGGTGGGCCGCTATTCCTACGAAGGCGGCATCCGCCTGGTCTATTCTGAGCGCAACAGCTACCGGATCCCTGATTATTTCCGGCTCGACCTGGCCCTGATCATCGAACCGGGTCATTATCTGAAACAACTGACCCACTTCTCGATGACGTTCGGCTGCTACAACGTGACCGGCCGCAAGAATCCTTATTCCGTCTATTACACCTCCGACGGATATAAGATTTCGGGGCACATGCTCAGTGTCTTTGCTACCCAGATCCCTTACGTCAACTTCAATCTGAAATTCTGATGAGCACTTACCGGCATATTTGTTTCCTGCTTCTGCTGGCCGCCTTTGCCGCGACTTCCTGTGTCTATGATTTTCGTCCCCAGGTCGACGGAGAGGGTGGCTACCTGATTGTGGAAGGAGATATCGTGGTAGGGGACAGTTTTGATATTCTGACCAGCTGGTCCTCGTCACTGGTCGATACAACCCAGGGGGATGAACGCTGGCAGATCCTGAATACCAACAAAATGCATATAGAAGCCAGCGATGGGACGCGTTATGAGAACCAGTTCTCTTCCGGCTTCTGGTCGCCGGGCGGCGGAAGTCCACGCGGCCATTTCGACCTGCGGGAGGCCGATCCTTCGCTCCAGTACCGGCTTGTCCTTGAGAACGTCCGGGGAACCTATGTCTCATCCTGGGCATCTCCCATGTCTCCCGGCCAGATCGACAGCTTGTCGTACCGGATCAGCGAGGACCGGACCACGATGAGTATCCTGGTGGCTGCTCATGCCGACGATACCTCCGAGAGCTATTACCGCTGGTCCGTTGAGGAAACCTGGGAATACCACGCCGATGTACATGCTTACTACAAGTATATAGAAGAGGGCGGAGTGGGTCAGATCCTGCCAATGCCGGAAAGTGAGAGTCTGTACTATTGCTGGACCGGATCGCGACGCCCCGAGATCATGACCGGCAGTACCCAGGGATTGGTGGAGAACCGGTTGGCAGACCACTTGCTCTATACGATGACCAACCGCGACGTGCGGCTTTCCATCCTTTACCGGGCGGATGTCCGACAGATGCGGATTCCGGAAGAGGCTTATCGGTACTGGCAGGTCATGGAACGGAATTCCAGCGATATAGGCGGACTCTTTTCTCCCGAGCCTTCCGAACTGCGGGGCAATGTCGTCTGTGTCGAGCGGCCAGAAGAATTGGTATTGGGCTATGTCGGTGTGATGTCGGTGGCCACCCGGCGCCTGCACATCAAAAACTACGAGGCTCGTTTCTATCGGACACCCAGTCCGATTCTCCCGGCTCCGGATACCTTGGGAACGGATGTGGAATGGTATAAGGCCTTTCGGTCCGGTTATCTTCCGGGCGATGCTGTTTTTACCGAGAACGGAGACCTGATCGGGTACGAATGGTGGCCTCGTCGTTGTGTGGACTGCCTTTCCAAAGGAGGAACGAAAAACCGGCCGGCCGACTGGCCAAACAATGACTATTAGTACGATGAAAGCGAGATGGTTCTGTCTGGCAGCACTGCTGCTCATACCAGGATGGCTCTTTGCCCAGGGCCGTGTTGTGGAGCGGACGTATGTGTCCACCGACAAGGATGTCTATGTGGCCGGTGATCCGGTCTGGTATTCCGCCTTCTGCCTGGATGCGGAAAAGGGGACGTTTTCTCCGGTGAGCAGTATTGCTTATGTGGAGCTGCATGCACCTGACGCTCTGGTCGGGACAAGCAAGGTTGCCTTGTCGGCCGGTCGCGGCGCGGGTCGGCTGCAACTTCCGGGGAACCTGCCTACGGGCAATTACCGGCTGGTTGTCTATACGACCCAGAACAAGGCTGAAGCGGACTATGACTACACGGGTATCGCTTCCAAGACGATCTCGGTCTTCAATGTCTTTTCGAACGAGCGGGTAAAAGATGGGGTTGAGGTGGTCGAGGCGGAGGATTATGCAAAGCTTGTGGCGGAGAAAGCCTCGGTCAAGCCAAGGATGACGGGCGATGTCAAGCCGGGTACCGATGGAATCGAAGTGTCCTGGGACGGTAACAGCCTGGTCTTGCGCAATCCGGGCCCCGAGGTAATTACGATGAGTCTTTCTGTGTGGCATGACGACGGCTTTCTCACCAACGCCAATCCGACGATCGCGGATTTCGTGAGAGGCTGCCGGCAAGTGGGCCCGCGCCGGCTCGACAATGCCGTCACGCCTGAATATGAAGGTGAAATCATCCGGGGTCATGTGGCCGGAGCTGACCCGGAAGCCATCGCTTCCCTGACCGGTCGATACGCGTTCATTTCTACACCCTCCGACAAGTCCGACGTGTATGCTTCTCCCATCGATCCTGCAGGCCGGGTCCGCTTCTTTACCGGCAATATCTATGGCAACAAGGAATATGTCTGTGAAATCGAAGGAGTCGATCCTGCGTTTACCGGCTTCATCGAACTGGAATCCCCGTTCGTCGGTGCAAAGGTGGCTGCCGCCGAGCCTTTGAAGATGAGTGCCTCCCTGCGGGAGCCGCTCCGACGCCGGAGTGTGGCCATGCAGGTTGAGCAGCGGTTTACGGGTGACACGTTACTCGATCTGCTACCTGTCAGGAGCAATGGCTTGTTCGGTACGGAAGAAGTTGTCTATCTGCTCGATGACTATACCCGTTTTCCGACGATGGAAGAGGTCTTCATCGAATTCGTCAAGGAAATCCGAGCCCGTCGCTGGGGCGACCGGAAACGGAACATCCAAGTCCGTCTCCAAGACAGGACGGACAACATGTTCTCCCAGGATACGACCCTGATGATGCTGGACGGCGTGCCGGTATTCGACCAGCAGAAGATCATGGACTATGACCCGTTGCTGGTCGAGGCCATCCATATCTATCCCAACGTCACGTTTATCGGCGACAGGTCTTTTGAAGGAATCGTCAATTTCGTGACGTACAAGCGCAACCTGCCTGCTTTCCAGTTCGGGAACAGCGTGCGTGTGGTCGATTACCAGGGCGCCTCCTGGCCGATGGCCTTCACGGGAGAGTTGCTGCGAGCAGAAGAGGGCTATCCGGATTACCGCCAGACCATTTACTGGCATCCGCTTCTGGTTCTGGCGCCCGGACAAACCGTGTCGATTCCCTGCAAGTTGCCCGATTACCGGGGCCGTTTCCGCGTCGTGGCGGAAGGCCTGACAACCAGCGGGACACCGCTCCGGACCGCCACTTCTTTCACGACAGAATAATTTTGTTCAAAACTTGTTGGCAGTTAGGAATTTTTGTCCTATCTTTGCATCCCCGCAAAAAGCGGGGATAGTACACATAAATAATAGATTTACAACTATTTATGCCAACAATTCAACAATTAGTTCGCAAAGGACGCGAGGTTATCGTCGAGAAAAGCAAATCTCGCGCGCTGGATGCTTGCCCTCAGCGGCGCGGTGTGTGTGTCCGTGTGTACACCACGACGCCGAAAAAGCCGAACTCTGCCATGCGTAAAGTGGCGCGTGTTCGTCTTACCAACCAGAAAGAGGTCAATGCATACATCCCGGGTGAGGGTCACAACCTCCAGGAACACAGCATCGTGCTGGTTCGTGGCGGCCGTGTGAAGGACCTCCCTGGTGTTCGTTACCACATCCTTAGGGGCGCACTTGACACCGCTGGCGTGGAGGGTCGTACGCAGAGCCGTTCCCTCTATGGCGCCAAACGGCCGAAGAAAGGCAAGACCGCCGCTAAGAAGTAATTCACCTAATTAATTCATTACCACAATGAGAAAAACGAAGCCTAAAAAGAGGATTCTACTTCCTGATCCTAAGTTTCACGATGTCCAGGTTACCCGTTTCGTGAACAATCTTATGTTGCAGGGGAAGAAGAGTATCGCTTATTCAATTTTTTACGATGCCATCGATATCATCGGCGAGAAGATGAAAGATTCTGAACAGGCTCCCATCGATATTTGGAAGAAGGCGCTCGAGAACGTCACCCCGCAGGTGGAGGTCAAGAGCCGCCGCGTCGGCGGTGCCAACTTCCAGGTCCCTATGGAGGTGCGTCCGGAAAGAAAGATCTCCCTTTCGATGAAGAACATGATTGTCTTCGCCCGCAAGCGCTCCGGTCACTCCATGGCGGAGAAACTGGCTGCAGAAATCATGGCTGCCTACAACTGCGAAGGCGCAGCCTTCAAGCGGAAAGAGGATATGCACAGAATGGCAGAGGCCAACAAGGCGTTTGCTCACTTCCGCTTCTAATCTGCTTTCAATCTGCATTTGATGGCAAGAGACCTACAATATACGCGCAATATCGGTATCATGGCGCACATTGATGCCGGTAAGACCACCACGTCCGAACGCATCCTCTATTATACGGGCAAGACCCATAAGATTGGCGAGGTGCATGAAGGCGCTGCGACCATGGACTGGATGGTCCAGGAGCAGGAACGTGGCATTACCATCACGTCGGCCGCGACCACGGCCTTCTGGCATTACAATGGCGAACAGTATCAGATCAATCTGATCGACACACCGGGCCATGTGGACTTCACGGTCGAAGTAGAGCGTTCGCTTCGCGTCCTCGACGGGACGATCGCCACTTTCTGTGCCGTGGGCCGCGTACAGCCCCAGTCGGAGACGGTCTGGCGTCAGGCGGACAAATACCATGTCCCCAAGATTGCCTACGTCAACAAGATGGATCGTATCGGCGCGGACTTTCTTGCCGTCGTTGAGGACATCAACGAAAAACTGGGTGCCCGTTCCATTCCGATCTGTCTCCCCATCGGTGCCGAAGAGAATTTCGAAGGCATCGTGGATCTGATCGCCAAGAAGGCCTACTACTATGACGGAACCAGCAAAGAGCTCCACAATTTTGAGGAGCGTCCGATTCCCGAAGAGATGGAGGCCGAGGTGGAGGAGTGGAGAGGAAAACTCATTGAATCCGTCGCTGAATACAACGACGTGATCCTGGAGAAGTTCTTTGACGATCCCGACTCGATCTCCGATCAGGAGATCATCGACGCACTCCGGAAGGCGACCCTTTCCATGGCCGTCGTTCCGACCTGCTGCGGCTCGTCGTTCAAGAACAAGGGAATCCAGTTCCTGCTCGATGCCGTGATGCGTTATCTTCCCTCGCCGCTCGACAAGGGAAGCGTGCATGGCATTGATCCGCGCACCGACAAGCCGGTGGAGCGCAAGCCGGTCAGCACGGACCCGTTCTGCGGTCTGGTTTTCAAGATCGCGACCGATCCGTTCGTAGGCCGTCTGGCTTTCATCCGCGCTTATTCCGGACGCCTCAATGCCGGCGCCCAGGTGCTCAACACCCGCTCAGGCAAGAAAGAGCGTGTGGTCCGCCTTTACCAGATGCACTCCAACAAACAGAATCCCATCGACTTTGTCGAAGCTGGCGACATTTGCGCCGCTGTGGGGTTCAAGGAGCTGCGTACGGGCGACACCGTCTGTGAAGACTCCCATCCCGTGGTTCTCGAATCGATTACCTTCCCCGATCCTGTGATCGGCATCGCGATCGAACCGAAGACCCAGCAGGATATCGACCGGCTCGGCATCGCCCTGGGCAAGCTCTCCGAGGAGGATCCCACCTTCACGGTGCAGAGCAACCCGGATACCGGCCAGACGATTATCAGCGGCATGGGAGAACTTCATCTGGACATCATCGTGGACCGGCTGCGCCGCGAATACGGCGTGGAAATCAACCAGGGTGCTCCGCAGGTCAACTACAAGGAAGCGGTTACCCGGTCGATCGTCCATCGGCAGGTGTTCCGCAAGCAGACGGGCGGCCGCGGCAAGTTCGCCGATATCCAGGTTGAACTTGGTCCGACCGATGAAGGTGTCGACGGCCTCCAGTTCATCGACGAGGTCAAGGGCGGAAATATCCCGAAGGAGTTCATCCCTTCTGTCGAGAAAGGGTTCAAGGCCGCCATGTCCAACGGCGTGCTGGCCGGCTATCCGATGACTGGGCTGAAGGTCCGTCTGCTCGACGGCAGCTTCCATCCGGTCGATTCGGATGCCCTCTCCTTCGAGATCTGTGCCCGGGTCGCCTTCCGCAACGCGCTTCGCAAATGCGGGCCGGTGCTGATGGAGCCGATCATGTCGCTGGAGGTGGTAACACCGGAAGATTATATGGGCGACGTGGTGGGCGACCTGAACCGGCGCCGCGGCCAGATCGTGGACATGGATTCCAAGGCCAACGCCCGGATCGTCAAGGCCAAGGTGCCGTTGGCCGAACAGTTCGGCTATGTGACGGTCCTCCGCACGCTGACCTCGGGTCGTGCCACCAGTTCCATGGAATTCTCGCACTATGCGGAGGTTCCTGCGAACCTGGCCAAGGAAATCATCGACCGACAGGGAGGTCCTCGCAGATTCTTCGATGATGATGAAGATTAAAAATGTTAAAAAATCAGTATAATGAGCCAGAAAATCAGAATTAAACTCAAATCGTACGACCACGCGTTGGTGGACAAGTCCGCCGACAAGATCGTCAAGACGGTGAAGGCTACGGGTGCTGTCGTCAGCGGTCCGATTCCCCTTCCGACCGACAAGAAGATCTTTACGGTGAACCGTTCGACCTTCGTCAACAAGAAGGCGCGTGAACAGTTTGAACTGAATTCTTTCCGCCGCCTCCTGGACATCTACAGCTCCACGCCGAAAACCGTGGACGCACTGATGAAACTCGAACTCCCCAGTGGCGTCGAAGTAGAAATCAAAGTGTAATCACCACACAGACCAAAGGTAAATTTGCCGGGCAAGGCCCGGCAAATTTGGTCCCATAGCTCAGTTGGTCAGAGCAGCGGACTCATAATCCGTGGGTCGCAGGTTCAAGTCCTGCTGGGACCACAGAAGAAGGCAGAAGCCGCGACGCTACGGTGTCGCGGCTTCTACTGTACATTCACAAGTCTGCGTCAAACTGCCTTTCTGGATGGTAATGGTGCAGGTCCCTTCGGCAACGGCCGTGACCAGGCCGGCATTGGATACCGTGGCTATGGCGGGATCACTGCTGCTCCAAACGGTCGGATCGGTCGAATTAGCCGGCCGGAACGTATGGTTCAGCTGGAAGGTCTTGCCTGGCTGCAGGGTAATCTTCGTCGGTGTCAGTATGAGTTCGGTCGCCGGAATCAGACGGTAGAATTCGGCCACTTTCATGACGGAACTGTTCATCCAGGTCAGGAATACGGCAACCCGGAATTTGTGGGAGATATCCCAGTCCGCACCACTTCCGGTGGTAAAGCGGACATCGAAGGTCATGTCGTAGGCGACTCCTGCTTCAAAGGCCGTTGCTGAGAAATGGGTATTGACGACGCTCTCGACATAGCCTCCGTTGTCCACGGCAATGGCGTCAATCTGGAAATTGGATGCCTGCTGGTAAGCGACATAGTTTGGAAGCACTTCTTTGGAGGAAAGCGTATCCTTTACCATGACCAGCATCTGGTAGCGGTACTTCGTTTCGGGCACCACATATGGATACTGGAAAGAGAAACTGAGTGTGGGAACATATTCCCGTGTCCGGGGGAGCCGGACGACGGTACCGTCCGCCATGGTCAGGATGACAGCCGTCGGATCGGACAGGTCGGCCGCCGTGAAAAAGTCGAGGACGACTTTTCCTGTTGCTTCGACCGGCTTCCCGTCAGGTCCTTTCATTATTTCAGTCTCGCCGCCTGCGTATGAGATGGTGAAATAGAACGCACCCTTGGATTCGGTGATGCCAATGACCGGGGTGACATCTTCGTAGCTTACGGAAATCATCTCGCCCTTGTAGCGAAGCCACTCAAAAGCATCGGTGGAACGGCTGCGATAGACCCAATAGTATTTCCCGTCGGTGTAAGCCTTGGCGCTGAGCAGGACGGAATCCTGGCTGCTGTATCCGTTGCGGATGGTCAGGACCTTGCCATTTTCCAGGGTGATCCGGCAACCTGTTACCCCGTTTTCTTCGAATTCGGTCACGGATTTGACGAACGTGTCTCCAGGAATCTTATTGACCAGGTCCGTATAGGTCTGGAATTCATTGTTGAGTTCCTCGCATTGCCGGGTCAGCTCGTCGAAAGCAAACTGGGTGGGCAGCCGGAAGATATTGTATTCGCCGATGATGAAGGAGACGAAATACGGGTCGGAGGTATCGATGCTGGAGAACACGGAAGTTCCGGGTTCTCCCTGTGCGGGTCCCCATCCGGCTTTGTTCCAGGAGGTTCCGTCAAAACTGTACCACCAGATGCCGTCCTCGATCTTCAATTGTGGAACCGTGCCCGTGGCCTTGACTCGCAGGCCGTAGCTATTGGTCATCCAGGTAGGTGTTCCGCTTTCTCCCATCTGGATCGTCCAGTAATAGGCTTCGTACTGTTCGTTGTAGCGTACGCCCACAATCGGCGTGACGCCGTTGGTCCCACTGGTAAGGACCAGTGTAGACCCACTGGTGAAGGTAATGCGATAAGCCTTCTGTCCCCCGTCCATAAATTCCGTAATGCTGGAAATATGGTCGTTCTTTTCCAGCGCGGAAACCAGGTCCGAGAGAGCGTTGATGTTGGTGTTCAGTTTGGATACAATCCCTTCCAACTCTTCCACATCAGCTGTCAGGTTGGCAATCCGCTGGTCCAGCTCCTGGTGGCAGCTCAGCAGCAACAGGGTGGAGAGTGTCAGAATCAACAGGTGTAATGCTTTTTTCATTGTCCGTTTCCTCCCTTATTGTGCCTGAATGGTTACTACGATGGTTTTCATGGTTCCATAGCCGTTGGAAACCAGTAAGTTGAGTCTGCTTGTCGCCGGGGCGGCAAACGCTTCCGGAGAATACACGAAGATATTCCAGGAGATATGGTCGGACGTGGTGGCCTCCGCATAGAAGCCCTCTTCCGCGATAGGCAGGACTTCGGCCCGTTCATCGGCCTGGCTCAAGGTGCATTTGAAGGAGACAGTCTCTCCGGCGCCCATGGCCAATTTACCGCCGGATACAGGGGCGGACAGGGAGACGGTAAATGTCCGGGCAAGCGGAATCAGGATGTTCTGGTCTCCATCCAGTGTGATGCAGACCATGTCATCCCGGACGGATACGACAGATAGGAATACGGGGTCGGGAACATTTACTGAAGCAGGTACCCGTTCCCCTTTGCACAGGAGATAGTCGGGTTCCTCATCGCCGTAAGCCACAGCCCAGTAATAAATGCCGTCGGCCGGATCTTTCAGGAGTGAAATCGTGGGGGTAAGGCCTTGTGGAGCGTTTGCCCGGATTCGATCACCCTTTTCATCCAGGATCCATTCGGCCGGGGTCGAGCCGTACCGGATCGTCCAATACCAGACATCTTCCTGGGTGGCATCTTGCCGGACACTGATGATCGGTGCGTTCGTGCCCGTTCCGTCATAGAAAGAATAGGAGGTTCCGTCCGAAAGCGACAGGGAACAGCCGATCGTATCCTGGCCGCTCATGATGGGAATCATCTCGCTGACATAGACTTTGTCGTTCAGGCTGCTGACCAGTTTGGTGTATGTTTCCAGATTCTTGTTCGCCTTGTCAACCGTTTCCTTGAGTTTTTCATAACTGGACCAGGTAGGCAGCTGGACGTAGGTCCCGTTGAGCAAGTTGAACCGGACATAGTCGCCCAGGTCTTCGACGCTTTTGAAGAAGGAGGCGCCGTCCTCGCCGGTGGCCCGGCCGACATTGTGCCAGATTTCGCCGCCGTCGTAGGTGACCAGCCAGAAGCCGTTTTCAATCTTGAATTCGGGCGAGGCTGCCGAGGTCGAGATGCGGACGCCGTAGTTGTCGGTCAGGAAATGGGGTTCCGCGTCGGACGGATACTTCACCGTCCAGTACCAGACACCGTCTTCTCCGCGCCGGACACCCAGGATCGGCGTTTCGGCATCGGTGCCATTGTAGAGCGTCACCGGATCGGAATGGGTAAAGTGGAGTGTATATCCAATAACCTTACTTCCTTCGCGGAGAGTTTCTACGCGTTTGAGGAAGTCATAGGTGTCCAGTTTTTCCACGATGGTACGCAGTCCGTCCAGCGTGGTGTTCATTTCCCGGCAGCGCTGTTCGAGTTTCTCGATGCGGCGTTCGAGCCGGTTGAGTTCGTTTTCAATCTCGTTGAAACAGCCTCCCAGGGGGAGCAGGGAGAGCAGGAGGATGAGTAAACAGTGCTTCTTCATGGATCAGTCCTCCTGGGTGATGTGGATGGTCTTGATGACCGTGACGGGAGCATTCTTCGTGGTAAACGTGAAGAAGGCCATGATTTTTCCGGAAGGGGCCGTGAAAGAAGATGGCGCCTTGATGCGGATATAGTTCAAACCGGACTGGGTTTCCGTCGTGGCAGTATAACCGCCTTGCGTGGCCAGTGCTACGGAAGGCGTGGGACCGTTGGCTACGTACATGAGCCGGACCGACGTCCCTTTCTTCATGGACAGGGAACCATCGACGGGAGTTCCCTGTTCCGTCGAGAGGGAAACAGTATACTGCTTGGGCAGATTGAACCGGGTCGTCGAATCCCTCAGCACAATGACCAGGGAGTCCTGGTAGTTCTTTACCGAAGAGAAAGCCCTGGAAACCGAGTCGATGGCGCGGGGCGTCCAGGCTTCATCGACCTTGAACCGCAGAAGCTCCGTGTTGTCACCGGTCGTTACGGCCCAGTAATACTGTCCGTCCGTGTCGCGCACAACGGAAACCTGGGGAACGCTTACCTCTTCACTGGAAGCGGACATCTTCTCACCGTCCGGGGAGAGGACCCAGTGCTCGGGAGAATTGCCGATGGTATAGGCCCAGTAGAACTTGCCGTCCGTGTCTTTTTTGATGAAGATGGCCGGGCTGACCGAAGCGGTCCAGTCATGGATGCGGAAACTGTTGCCGTTGGAGAGAGAGACCGAAAGGCCCACGGTGTCCTTCCCGGAAAGAATCGGACTGATCCGGGTAATGTAGAGCAGTTTCTCTATGTATGACAGCAGCAACCGGCTCTGGGCGTCAGCGTTGTCGTTGATCTTCCCGTATTCCGTCTGGAGGTCCAGATACTTTCGATAGAGGGGAAACTTGAATTGGGAGCCGTTGGTCAGGGTGATGATCACATAGTCGTCAAAGCTGGTGTTGACCGACTGGAACATCTGGTCGCCGTTCTTGCCGTTGGCTTCACCGAGCTGGATCCACTCCGTGCCGTCCAGCGTATAGCAGAACCAGCCATCCCGGATGGCAATGTAAGGCAGGACGCCGATAGACAGCATCTTGCTTCCGTCGGGGGCCAGCAGCCACTGGACTTCTCCGTCGCCGTATTGGACCGCCCAATACCAGTTTTTGTCGTCCGGATCCTGCCGGCTGGAGACCAGCGGTTTTTTACCGTCGCTTCCGTTGGTAATGGTAACAGGGTCGTGCTCCACGAAGTTGATCCGGTAGCCGGTGACGGTCGATCCGGAACGGAGTTCCGTAATGCCGGTGACCATATCCTGTTTCTCCAGGGCGGTCACCAGGTTGCGGAGGGCGGACAAGTCGCCGTTGAGCTTGTCGCAGATGCGCTGCAGTTCTTCGACCCGTTCCTGCAACTCGTCGAGCTTCTCGTAGTACTGGTTGACGCAACCTGTCGCCAGGAGCGTTCCTGCCAGAAGCATCGTGCAGATGAATCGTTTCATATTGTGTGTCTTTTTATTCGCTTAGAACAGATAGCCCGTATTGATGTATAGCGAGCCGCCTTTCCCGTTGTCCTGCCGGTTGAAGGCACGACCGTAATCTACGGCAATGATAAAGTTCTTGTTGAGGATAAACCGCAGACCGCCGCCGGCGGCCAGGTGGAACCGTTCCGCCGTGCCGGCTGCAAGCTGGGCGGGGAACCGCTCCGGCCATGTGGCCGGCCAGGACGGATCGACCGAGACGTCTCCGTAGTTCTTCAGGACGCGGCCGCCGTCGAAAAAGGCGTTGGCGCCGAAAGTCAGGTTCTGGTTCAGGACGCGCGTGGTGTAGAACCGCCAGCGGAGTTCGGTGTTGAAGTAGCAGATGGCCTGGCCCTGGATGCGGTTGCGCATCAAACCGCGGATGGTGCGGTAGCCGCCGAAGCCGTCGCGATCGAAGCCGGGGCCGAGCACGGATTCGAAAGGCAACGCATAGAAAGCGGGTTTGCCGAGGAACCCCTGGACATTGGCCCGGTAGGCGAAGACCAGCTTGTCTCCGTTCAACGGGAAATACTGCCGCAGCACGGCGTAGTACTTGCCGTAAGGCTTGTTGGTGCCCATCCACTTGGGCGCCCATTCCATGAATGCGTCGGCCCAGACGCCACGCGAAGGCGCGTTTTCCACGTCACGGCTGTCATACGACAGGCCGGCCCGCCAGGCGCTGGTCATGCCGCCCTTGAATTCGTCGGCTCCGATGAACCCCAGGTCCTTGTACCAGGCGAACAGCGTTTTCCCGTAGGGCACTTCATGCAGGCTGTCGTTGGTATACTCGTTGAGAATGAAGTAGCGGAAGTGATAGCCGAACTTCCAGAAGAAATGGTCGGTGATCCTGCCTGTGAAGTCCAGCTTGCCGTAAGGCATCATGCGGCTCATCTTGTAATAAGCCGTAGGTAGGGAGGCGTCGTAGGAGGACTGGTAGCCGTTGAATCCGTAGAAATCGAACGCTTTTTCGATGGAGAACTGGGCCGTGAACGAAAAGCGTACGCCCGGAATCAGGAAACGGTTGTCATAACTGAGCACATAAAGCTGCGATCCCTTCGTGAACCAGGAAGCTTCCACATACAGCTGCTGCCGCGGGTTGGGATACCAGCCTTCCTTTCCGAAATCATAGATATTGGCCAAAGCGCCCAACTGGAAACCCTTGTCCTGGTCGAAGGCCACGATCGGAAAGCCTCCGAACGAAAAACCTTTCTTGACAATCTCCTTTTCCGTCTTGTCCTGCCCCCAGGCATTGAAAACCAGGGAGAAAAGGACGAGAAGTGTTGTTATATATCTCATTTTCATAACGTTTTCAAAACATTCATCAGCTCTTTCTTCATGTTCCGGATGCGCCCGTTGCAGAGATATCTCCACGAAGAGGCACAGCGGCGAAGTTGCTCAACCCATTCGTAAACCAGCATCGGGGCCGGGATCAGCAGGACCAGGGCAGCCAGCGCCCAGTACCATTTCACCGTGCATAGCAGGACGATGGCCCATACGACCAGCAGCAACGTCCAAACGACGATGAGGATACCGCAGCGGAAGGAATTCCGGAAAGCGGGGTCCTTGACGCCGCCGGCAAGCCGTTCGTTCACGCAAAGGACCGGTGACGCAGCCACGGCCATCGCCAGCACGACCGGCAGGGAGACCAGGGTCTTGAGCGTGCGCCACAGGGCTGCCGCCATCGGATGCTTCGCATAGGTGGCATGCAGGCTCACGCGCGCGCGCTTGCGCGCCTGCGTGAATTCGAGCACTTTTTCAAAGAGCTTTCCTGCTTTTTCCGGCTGCTCCCGGCGCAGCTTTCCGATTTTTTCCACAGCATCACGGTTGGCTGCGAACCGTCCGCGCAAGTTCCTTTCGGGAATCTGTCCGCTGAGGAGCTTGGCCCCTTCCCAGGTGGCTTCATAATCGTCATCGTCCGGGATATAGACGATCAGTTCCTTCATGGCCGCGGCCGTCATCTCGCGGATTTCGTTCAGCAGCATGGCTTCGCTGTGGTCCGCGTGGTCCGCCACGTAAGCCGAAACATCGATGGGTTTGCCGATCGTCACCAGCAGGGTGGAGGCGCGATAGCGGTAGTAATCTCCGTATTCGCAACCGATCGGCACGATGAATACGTGCTTCTGTCCTTTCAGTGCCTTGTCTGCCCCGAGGGCTACACGGGAAATCCCTTTGCCGAGGGGAAGGAGGCTGTGCATCGGACGGTGACGTCCCTCCGGTAAGATGCAGAAAGGGACCAGATTGTTGAGTACCTCGATCGATTTTTCGATGGTGTCGTCGGCGCGGAGCACGTTGCGGAAGCCGTCACGGACCCGGTAAATCGGCATGATTTTGAAATAGGTCAGGATTTTGCGCAACAGGGGCTTGCTGAAAATATCGGCGCGGGCGACGAAAACCTTCTTCTGGTGGTTCATGGCCAGCACGGCGAGCGGGTCCATCAGGGCGTCGCAATGGTTCGGGGAAAGGATCACCGCCCCTTCTTTCGGAAGGTTTTCCATCCCCTCGTAGCGTATTTTTTTGAAAGCACCGTGGATGTAGGGATCTGCGATATAGCGCAGAAGTTCATACCCCAAGGAGTCTTCATATATTTTTTTCATGAACAGACAAATCTCCTATTATATAAAAATAACTCGCTAAGATAGGCAAAAGAGGTGACTTTTCACAGATTTTTATTTACATTTGTAGTATGGCTTACACCGTGATGTTCTATAACCTGGAGAATCTCTATGACACCATAGACGATCCCCAGACCTGTGACGATGATTTCACGCCCATGGGCGACAAGCGCTGGACCCGCGAAAAGTACAACCAGAAGCTGGCCAACCTGAGCGAGATTTTCTCCACGGTCGCTTCTGCGCACAACGGGTTTCCCGTGGTGGCGGGTGTATCGGAGGTCGAGAACCTGAAAGTGCTTCAGGACCTGGCTGCCCAGAAACGGATGGCGGGCGCCCATTACAAATGCCTGCATTTCGAGTCGAATGACGCACGCGGCGTGGAGGTCGGAATGCTCTATCGCCCCGACAAGTTCACCCTGATGGGGTGTGAGCCGATCAAGCTGGAGCTTCGCAGCGGACGTGAGTACATCGGGCGGGACATCCTTTCCGCCTGGGGTGCGATCGACGGGGAGATGTTCGCCTTCTACGTGTGTCATTTCCTCTCCCGCCGGACCGGTGTCGCTTCCTCTTCCGGCTTCCGGCGCGCAGGCGCCGAGACGGTGCGTGACCACGCTGCAGAAATGCGGCGGCAGTATCCCGATATCAAAGTGGTGATCCTGGGCGACATGAACGACATTCCGTCCGATGAGTCGCTCTCGGTGCTGCTGCGGGCTCACAAGACCATCTTCAACGTGCCGGAAGGCGAGTATTACAATCCATTCTGGATGCTGTCCGAAGAAGGCAAGGGCACGAGCATCCACAATCACCGCTGGGTGCTCTACGACAACATCATCGTATCGAACAACATGTTGCCTACATATCCCGGTCTCAAGGGCTTCCGGATCGTACGGCTCGACAGCAAGAACCATTACGGCGAGATTTTCCGCCGCAACTTCATGATGCGGAAAGGGGCGCCGCGCCGGAGCTACTACGGAAACTCTTTCGACAACGGATACAGTGACCATCTTCCGGTCTTGATCAAGATCGACAGGCGATGATCCGGCATTACGACGATTTCGTGTTCGACATCGACGGCACGCTGCTCGACACGGAGCGGACGGGCGTGCTTTCCCTCATGCAGACGATCCGGGAGTTGACCGGGGTTGAGGTGCCCTATGAGGAAGCTTATCACTTTTTCGGCGTCCCCAGTTCGAAAGCGGCCTCGACGCTTGGCTATGCCGACGAGGCGCGTTTCGCCGAAGTGTGGGAAGAGCATTTCCAGGAACTGATGTATCTGGTCCAACCTTTTCCGGGCGTGGTGGCGGTGCTTGAGGATCTTCGGGCGACCGGGGCACGGCTCGGCGTAGTGACCTCCCGCTCCCGGCAGGAGATTGCTTACGACCCCCATCTGGCGAAGTTGCTGCCGTTGTTCGACGT
Source organism: Bacteroidales bacterium (assembly GCA_016284265.1). Taxonomy (GTDB): domain Bacteria; phylum Bacteroidota; class Bacteroidia; order Bacteroidales; family UBA932; genus Cacconaster. The sequence continues at coordinate 63,845 of JAEEOM010000076.1, forward strand.
GGTGATCAGTTCGGAAGATTCTCTCCTGCACAAACCCTTTCCCGACCCGATGCTGGCCTATCTGGAAAAGGCGGGTGCCCGGAAAGAGACGACGCTCTATCTGGGCGACACGATGCACGACTGGCGTTGCGGCCACGATGCGGGCTGCGATTTTGCGCTGGCGGACTGGAAGGGAAGAGGAGATCAGGGGATTCCGGCGGAGTACTGCTTTTCGGATGCGGCGATGATGCGGACAATCCTGGGTCTGTAGGGCGTCAGCGTGCGGGCTGGCGGTCGCTTATCCGTTTGTCGCGGCGTTTCTTTTCCTTGCCGTAGGTTGATTTCAGGTATTTCTGCCACTGCTCCTCGGTGAATACTTTTTCAAAGGCTTCGTCGGTGGCCGCCATCCATTTGTCGGAAATGGACTGGAAGGTTTCATCGTTGCTGGCACCGGTGCGCTTGGTTTTGTTGAGTTCGTCCATCATCGCCGGGTAGTTGTACTGGAGGATGGAATCGACATAGAACACTTGGACTTCGTCGAGTTTGAACGTCTTGGTCAAATTTTCGACCTGGGTGCTGACAATCTTGTCGATATCGGGCTCCTGAGGCTCCTGGGCGAAAGCCCCCGGAACGTGGAAAAAGAAGAGCGCTCCGGTCAGGAATAACAGATACAAAGATTTTCTCATGGCAAGAATCGTTAGAGTTGGGAAAGGGTGTCGGAGGGTGTTCCTTCCTGAATGATCACAAGAGAACGCAGGATGGCTTCCGACTTGACAGGCACCGTGGCTGTACGCGGTTCAGGGCCTGGATTCTCCGATACCCGGATGCAGACCGTACTGCTCTGATCCATCCATTCGGGGTTGGCTTTGACCCAGTTGTCGGCATTTTCCGGATAGATCGTCGTGATGACGTTGGTCGTGATGACGAGCATCTGGGAATCGGCCGCGGCAGAGAAACGTAGTGTGTCGGACGAGATCGTCAGGTCGGGCAACACGTATTTCTCGCACGAAGAAAACTGGGCTGCCAGGACGGCCAGCAGCAGGACGGAAACGAGGATCGTGGCGGTTTTTCGCACGGTGTTTTCAATTTATGGTGCGAAGGTATGAAAAAAAACTGATATATTTGTGGTATGAAAAAGTGCCTGATTTTGATTGCGTGGATTGCGCTGCTGGCCGCTTGTACCCAGGAGACCGAGCTGAGCATCACGCCTGACATAGCGACTTTCCAGTTCGACGCCGACGGTGGATCGTTCGACGCCGTAATTTTCACAAACGGCCACTGGAAAGCGACTTGCGATGATCCGACTATCTCGTTCGCACCCGATTCCGGAGACTTTACCGCCCCGATGCACATTGTCGTCGGTCCCAATGAGGAACGTCACACCAAAGCAATCCGAATCTCCCTGATCTCGAAACTCGAGAATCTTTCGCGCAGCAGTAAAATCGTCATTTCACAGAAATGCAGACCGTTCATTTTCAGTGAAGAGACGCTTCTGCAGGCGCCGGCAACCGGTGGGGAAGTCCGTTTCCATGTCAATGCCAACGATTTGTGGAAAGTCGTTGAGACCACTTGCGACGGAGAGTCCGTGGCCCTGCCGGTCGATCCGCAGGCAGGCGGCCCCAACAGCGAGATGGTTACGGTCCTGATTCCGGAAAACACGACCGGCCGCATCCGCACGTTTGCCGTGAAACTGGCCCTGGCGTCCTGGCCGGAGCGTTCCGTCGTGCTGACGGTCGTCCAGGAGGCTTGATAAATAGTTATTTATATAATTCGACGATGAAAAAGTTGTTATTCATGCTGGCAGCATGCCTGTTTGTCCTGGTATCCTGCGAGCCCGAACCCATCCTTTCTCTCGACAAGGAAACCCTCAAGTTCAATGAAAACGCATCGGAGGCAACCGTTTACATCACAGCCAACAACGACTGGACCGTCACCGGTGACAACGCTTTTTACAAGATTTCTCCGGTTGCCGGCACCGGTAGCGGCTATATCACGGTGTCGGTAGACCCGAATACGACGATGTCCAGCCGCAAGGCCATCGTGACCGTTACTTGCTCCAGCCGCAAGGAGTCGGCTTCAAAGACTTTGACCATTGAACAGACCTGTGCGGTCGGCGATGCTGTCGTAGATCATTACGAGATCAGCGTGACCACCGGCGCCAACTCCATCCTCCATCCCGAAGGCAGTACCATTACGCTCTACATCAAAGCGAATGCTCCCTGGACCCTCGACGCTGACGGCACCGAGAGTCTTGAGTCAGTGACTACAAGCGGTTATGACGCCACTGTCAGCGCCACTGTCGGCCCCTGCCCGGTTTTCGAAGGCCGCAAGATCAAGTTTACGCTGTCCTGCCAGACGGAAGCCGGGGGGAACACCCATACCTATGAGTTCGACCAGGAAGGCGGCATCATCGTCTATGGCGACGAAATCTACCATGCCGCCAAGATGAAGGACGGCAAGTGGTGGATGATCGAGAACCTCCGTTACATTCCCGCCGGCATGACGCCCTCCGACGATGTGAGCGCCGTGACCAACGGCATTTGGTATCCACTGGTCATCAACGAGCTGACGCCTGACGCAGCTTCCGTCAAATTCAGCAAGGAAGCGGCAGACATCCGGGCAAACGGTTATCTCTACAACATGGAAACGGCCCTCGGCTTGAAGACGGGAGACCTGACGGTCGACAACTGCAAGAACTACGAAGGCGTGCAGGGCATCTGCCCTTCGGGCTGGCACATCCCGACCAAGGCCGATATCGTTGGCCTGGTGGGCAAGACAAACGACAAGAACGACCTCAATCCCAGCGCACCGTATTATGACGCTGAACTCAACGGGGGCAACGGCAGCGTGGCGCTCCTCAACGCCAACGGTTTCAATGCCGGTGCATGGGGAGCCGTCAGTATCGCCAATACGACCGTGGCCAAAGCTTCGCTGATGGGCGCCGTCAAATCCTATCAGGGAGGCATGAATACCGGCTATATCGCGGGTTCCACCCTGATCGACACGGGCAAGAACCTCACCACCAACGGCGACGGTTCACTCAAGAACTGCCAGTTCCTGGGCCTGATGCCTTTCATGGGCAACGGTACGTACAACGGTGCTTTGAACAACTACCGCAACGGCGTCTCGGTCCGTTGTGTCAAGAACAACTAGCATGAAACGCGGACGCGCATGCCGGGTCCGCCTCGTGATACTGCTTGCCCTGTTTGTGGCAGGCAGTATTGCCATTTGCCAGGCTCAAAACACTTCCCGTTTTACGGTTTCGGGCATCGTGGTGGAGCAGGGGACAGGCGTGCCTGTGGTCATGGCCTCCGTCCTCATCAAAGATCTGGGTCTATGGGCTGTATCCGATGACCAGGGGTGTTTCGCGTTGACGAACGTTCCCGCCGGCCGGCAGAAGCTGGAATTCGATCTGCTGGGCTATGAGACACGGACTGTGCCTGTCGTCGTCAAAGCTGGCATGCCTGACCTGCGCGTGGAACTGGCCGTTTCGAGTTTGTCGCTTGACGGCGTCGTGGTGACGGCCCGGGAGGGCGGCGAGATTACCTCCGCCTCGAAGATTACAAAGCAGACCCTCGAACATATCCAGCCCTCCAGCCTCAAGGATGTGATGCAGCTGCTGCCCGGCGCCATGACGGAGAATCCCTCACTGACCCAGGTGAACGCCTTATCCATCCGTGATATTGGCAACAATGCGGCCAACGTCGCGGGAACGGCCTTGATCGTGGACGGCGCTTCGTTCTCCAATGATGCCAACCTGCAGATGCTTTCGACTGCGACAGCGATGAGCAGCAGCGAAAGCAACGTGGCCTCGACGGCCGGCGCGGGCGTCGATACGCGGCAGGTTTCGACCGACAATATCGAATCGGTCGAAGTGATCCGCGGCATTCCTTCGGTGGTGTATGGCGATCTGACCTCCGGGGCCGTGGTGGTCAAGACCAAAGCAGGCGTTACGCCCTGGGAAATGCGCCTCAAGGCCGATCCCCAGCTCAAGCAGATCTCTTTTGGCAAAGGGTTCGACCTGGGTGGGAAGGCCGGCGTGCTGAATTTCGATGCCGACTATGCCCATGCCTTGAGCGATGTGCGCTCGCCTTCGTCGGCCTACAATCGTTTCAATTTCCAGACAGGCTGGTCGGGCCGTTTCAGCAAGCAGCTGACGGTACATGCGAAACTGCGTGCCAATTGGTCAAACGCCACCAATGCGAGCGATCCCGACCTGCTGCTCGATGAGCTGTCGCAGCAGCGCGACCGCGGTGTACGGCTCAACGTGAACGGGCGCTGGATCCTCGACAAACCGTGGCTCACTAATATTGAATATTTGGTTGCGGGCAGCCTGACCGATCAGTTCTCCCGCAGCCGGGTGTATCAGGGATCGGCCGGGCGTACACCGACTTCGGGAGCGATGTATAACGGGGAGAATGAAGCGTTCTTCACGCCGGCACAGTATTATTCCGATGTGAAAGTCTATGGCCTCCCGGTCGATGCCCAGGCCAAGGTGACTGCGCACCAGATAGGCAAATACGGCGTTGTGACCAACCGGTTCCTGGCAGGATTCGAATGGAAGAGCCAGGGCAACCTGGGCGCCGGCAAGGTGTTTGATCCCACGATGCCGCCTTCTCCGGGGTCGGCATCGGCTTTCCGGGAGCGCTCGTATCGCGACATCCCGTTCCTGCATTCGCTCACGGGTTATGTGGAAGACAATCTGAAGCTGCCCCTGGGTGGCACGCAACTGGAGATTCAGGCGGGAGCCCGCATGGGAACGGTGCTGGCTTCCGGCGTGGAAACGGGCGCGTTCTTCGGTGTGGAGCCCCGCGTCAATGGGCGTTATGTCGTAGTCAAACGCTCTTCCGGCCTTCGGGAACTGGTGCTCCGCGGTGGCTGGGGTATCACCCGCAAGATGCCGTCGATGATCTATCTTTATCCGGAACCGGCGTTCAAAGACATGGTGTCGTTCTATTACAATGACTTTGACGCCTCCGGTAAAGGCTTGGCCGTCGTGACGACGAAGCGGGAGGAGACGGACAATCCCGTCCTCCGCCTGCAGCGCAGCCGCAATGTCGAGGCGGGCCTGGAATTCGAGACCGACGCCGTCAACGGATCGCTGGTCTGGTTCGACGAGAAAATGACCGACGGTTACGGCTTCGCCACCGAATACGTACCGATGACCTATGCCCGCTATGGGTATACCTGGCAGAATGGTGTGCCTGTGCAGCAGGTCCTGCCTTCGGGTGCCGACGTGACCTGGCGTATCGGCGGGGTAGCCGCCGACGGGCGTTCTCTGCCTGCTGTCACAGACACGACGTTCATGGCGCTATCCCGGCCCGTCAATAACGTGGACATGGATAAGTGGGGCGTGGAATTCACACTCGACGTGGCCAAGATTCCGGCACTGGAAACTTCCATCAACATCAGCGGTGCCTATATGCAGGTGACCACACGCAATACGGGCTATGTGCACCGGCTGTATGCGGGATCCGCAAATGGACGCACCTTCCCGTATGTGGGTATTTACGGCGGCTCCTCGACGACCTCGAACGGTTCGGTGAAAGAGCGCTTTAATACGAATGTGCGTTTCATCACGCATATTCCGCGGCTGGCGATGGTCGTGACCCTGTCCGCGCAAATGGTCTTCTTCGAATCCACGCGGAACCTCTGCCGTTTCGACGGAGAAGACCGGGCTTATTTCAGCGAAACAGCGGGTACCTGGTGTGTCGATCCGCGCTATATCCTGGACCGCGCAGGCCGGATGTTCCCTTTTACAGCTGAGATGGCGCGTGATCCGCAGTACCGTAACCTCATCCTGACCACCAATACGGAAACCTTCTATGTGCGGCAGGTCTATCCGTTCTACGGCATGCTGAATCTCCGTCTGTCGAAAGAGATCGGGCGCATGGCGACCGTCTCCTTCTATGCCAACAACTTCTTGAATCTCCGTGGCCGGGTCCGCAACTCGGTCACACATTATCCGAACGACCGGAATACACCGTTGTATTTCGGTGCGGAAGTCAAACTTTCCATCCGCTGATCCGCCATGAAACGCTTGCTTTTCCTTCTTTGTCTGGCTCTGCCGCTGCTTCCGGCCTGTTTCCGGGAGATTCCCAGCGTGGGCGTCGTGACGGTGCAGCTTCGGCTAGACGGGGAACCGTCCGTGCCGGTCGATTTGACCGAACTGGAAGTGCGGTTGCAGAACAAGAGCGCTGAGTTCTCCTATACGGTGCATCCCGACGCCGACGGCCGGGCGGTCTTCGAAGTGCAACCCGGCAAATATGACGTAGTGGCCTCCGCCTGGTTCCCTGCCACCCGCGTGGCGGTCAACGGGGCCAGCGGGGAGTTCCTGCTGACCGATGCGGTCATGGTCGAGATTCCGCTCCACGTGGCCGTCCCCAATCCGTTGATCATCCGGGAGTTGTATTTTCATGGCTCGTCGACACTCGAAGGAGCCAATTACACAAAAGATACCTACATTGAGATCTACAACAACGCCGGCCCGGGCGGCCAGACGCAGTATCTCGATTCCCTCTGCCTGGCCGAAATCTTCCCGTATAACTCGACCACGGGCAACAATGCCTGGGCGGGACGCGACACCATCGCGATTGCCCAGATGTACTGGATGTTTCCGGGCGACGGGCACAGCTATCCGCTGGCGCCTGGCGAATCGGCCGTGGTCGCCTGTATCGCTGCGGTGGACCACAGCGGCCGTGCTACGTCCGGCCTGGCGTTGAACCGGGCCCATTTCGGCTGCTGGTCGGAAATCCTGCCGCGTCATGAAATCGCGGCGGGTGTCGTCCCGATGGTCCTGAACATGACGGGCCAGGGCAACGCCTGGGCGCTGTCGGTCACCAGTCCGGCCGTTGTGATCTTCCGGCCGTCGATCGGCGTAGCTGCCTGGCAGTCTCAGGCCGCCGTATGGGAGGACTTCGAACCCGGGAAATCTTCCGGCTCGAAATACTGGCACATCGACAAAGACTGGATCCTCGACGGTGTCGAGTGTGTGGATTCTCCTTCCTCGGCAATCAAGCGTCTGCCCGGGACGGTCGACGCATCTTATGTCTGGTTGCGGTCGGGTCATTACTCGGGCAAATGCGTTACGCGCAGGCTCGATTTTACGGAAGACGGCATCGACGTTTTCCAGGATACGAACAATTCGGATGCTGATTTCATTCCCGACAGCACCCCTTCCCCCCGGTTGAAGCCATGAAAACGCGCCTTGTCATCCTCTGTCTGCTGCTTGTCGTGACGGCGGGCGCCCAGGAACACAACATGGCGCGCCTGACGCAGTCGGATACGAGTTATGTCGATGTTTCGATGGGACTGTCCGGAGAGACCGGCCGGTTGAAAGATGTGTATCAACCCGACAAACTGGTTGCGGGAACGCTGGATGCCCGTTCTCGGCGGAAGCTCGGCCGTGTGAATCTTTTCGGCCATTTCGGCTACGGTTATTCCTATGCAACGGGCAGTACCTGGCGGGGTTGGATCGATCCCTATGAAACGCCGTTCATGCTGGCCGATTCGATTGCGGGCAACTTGTCGATGGAACGGTATCGGTTGCAGGCCGGTGCGGGTGTGCCGCTGGCCGGCGGCTGGTCGGCCGGCCTCGACCTGGCCTACGATGTGGCGCTGATGGCCAAGCACAAGGATTTACGCAACAAGAACACGGGTATGACCTTCCGTGTGGCGCCCGGTATCTTCTGGCAGGGCAGTCATGTGGGCGTCGGCTTGGATGCCGGATACGAATATGGCACCGAAAAGGTGGAGTATCTGCAGGTTTCTGAAAACCTGGAACATGTGCTGTTCGACCTTTATGGTGTCTGGCTGTATCGCGCCAGCGGATTCGGGAGTGCGGAGACGCGCCGGCTCAAGACAAGCGGCCGCGTGTTCGCCGATTTCCAGTTGGGTTTCCAATGGGGTGAAACGTCGGTCCACAACAATTTCCGGGGTGAATTCGGCCGGAATGCCCAGACGGAGACAGGCTACAACAACCTCCGTCACGGCGATGTCCGCTCTCTGGCCTGGAGCGACGAACTCTCGGTAGAAATCGGCGACAGTCACCAAATTGAGCTTTCCGGCGAATTTTCCACGATGCAGGGCTTCCGGCCGTTGCAGCAGCAGGAACTCGATCCCGATTCCCGCATCCGCATCTGGGTGACGTACGGAGATCCCGTGTTCTGCTATTATCGCCGGACCCATCGGGAACAGTTTGAGTATACATATCTGTCTGCGCAGGATTGGGAGCTGGTGCTGGGCGTGGAAAATGAGGGCATGATGCACGCATATACCGAGTATCCGCGGCGTTTTGCGCAGCAATTCTCTTCGGTGACGCCGTACCTGGGCGGGAAGATTCCCGTTGGCAAGGCAGGCTCTTTGACCGCCCGGATCGGCTATGCCCATACATACGGGACTGAAAACGACGTCTCTGAATGGCAGTTGGCTGAACCGTTGCTGGAGCAATGGGATTATTGGGACGGAGATTCGGTCTTGGCTGGGATCGCCGCAGCGTGGCGCAAGGACCGGATGTACGTCCAGGCTCGCTATAACATTGTAATTTCCGCCTCTGCCGCTGATAATGACGGCACGCGTCAAGTCGCCGGCCTGACCGTCGGTTTTATCTTTTAACCGTTATGAAAAAGTTTCTGTTCGCAGCCATGCTGCTGCTCTGTGCTTCCGGCGCATACGCCGACGAAGGCATGTGGATGATCAATACGATCGACCGGGTCCTTGAAAAAAAGATGAAGGCTGGCGGCCTGAAGCTCGACGGCCGGATGATTTACGATGAAGAAAAGGAAAGCCTTTCCGACGCCGTGGTGGCGCTGGCTTTCAGCTGCACAGGCAGCATGATATCGGACGACGGTCTGATGATTACCAACCACCATTGCGCCTACAGCGACATCCACGCACTCAGCACGATGGACCACAACTACCTCGAAGACGGTTTCTGGGCAATGACCCGCGAAGAAGAACTTCCCGTCAAAGGGCAGGCAATCTATTTTCTCAAAAAGATCTTCGACGTGACAGGAGAGGTGCAGCGGCTGCGCGACTCTCTCGACGTAGCCACCCGTCCGATGGCGATGCGCCGGGTTTACAAGCTGATCGAAGACAAGTACGCGGTTCTCTATCAAGGGCAGGGAGAGCTTATCTGTTCATCGTATTACAACGGGAACCGCTATTATATGGCGCTTTATCAGGTGTATCGCGACGTGCGCCTGGTCGCCGCTCCGCCGGTGTGCCTGGCTTCTTTCGGCGGCGATACCGACAATTGGGAGTGGCCTCAGCACAAGGGCGATTTTGCCATTTACCGCATCTATACCGCACCTGACGGCTCTCCGGCCGAGTATGCGCCCGGCAACGTGCCGATGCATCCGAAGAAGATCCTGAAGATTGCGCAGAATGGTGTGCGTGACGGCGATTTTGCGATGGTCATCGGCTATCCGGGCCGGACCAACCGTTATGCTTCTTCCTATGCCGTCGAGGAGATCCTGCATATCCAGAATCCCATTCAGGCACAGTTCCGCATGGACCAGATGAAGATTCTGGAGAAGTGGATGAACGAAGAGGCGGACGTACGGCTCAAATATGCCGACAAGTATTTCGGCCTGAGCAACGTGCAGGAGATCCGCGAAGGCGAGATTTACTGTTACAACCGTTTCGATGTGGTGGAAGCCAAGCGTGCCGGAGAGCAGCGGCTCCAGAAATGGTTGGGCGATTCGGACCTCATCTATCAGCTGGGCCGCAAATACGAAGACGTCGCGGCCATTAATCAGCAGATCGTCTATTTTCAGGAAACGATGGTTCGCGGCACGAATCTGCACCGTTACGCGAATGCGCTCTCACGCGGCGACACGGTCCTGGCGGCCAAAGAACTGGCGAAACTCGACATGCGGGTGGAGCGCGACCTGCTGCGCTACAGCCTCCGCCAGTTCTACAAGTATGTGCACCGGGAATACTGGGGCGATTACCTGACGCAAGTCTATGACCGTACCGGCGGCAATGTCGATGCGGTGCTGAACGACGTCTTCGACGGACATATCCGTGACGCGCTCATCTCCTGCAAGATCGGACCTTTCAACGAAAAGCGCGACAAGATCGAGGCCGGTGTGAGCAAGAATCAGCTGGAACGGGATTACAAAGATGCGGTGTACCGGATGAAGCTGGCCGGGAACCAGCCCATGTATCCCGACGCAAACTCCACCATGCGTTTGACCTACGGGAAAGTCTGTCCGCTTTCCCCGCGCGATGCGGTGACGCTGGCCTCCCTGACCACGACCGCCGGCATTCTGGAGAAGTATAATCCTGACGATTATGATTTCTCCCTGAAGCCCGAGGTACGGGATCTGTTGGAGAAACATCCGGGCATTCCGGTGAATTTCTTGACGGACAATGATATCACCGGTGGAAATTCCGGATCTCCGGTGCTCAATGCCCGGGGCGAACTGATTGGACTGGCTTTTGACGGCAATAAGGAATCCCTGGCCGGCGACACATATTATGTCGAAGCCATGAACCGCTGCATCTGTGTCGATATCCGCTACGTTCTTTGGATTCTCCGCGAATACGCGCACGCCGACAATCTGCTGGCAGAAATCCTCTGACAGCTGTATCCCGGACAAGTGTCAGCCGCCGGCGAAAGCCAGCGTGGCACAGTTCACACGGAAACCGGCCTGGAGGAGCGGATCGGCGGAAGCCGCGAGGGTGGAGCCGGTGGTGAGGACGTCGTCAATCAAAAGCAAGTGGCGGATGCCGGCTTTTTGGAGCCGGGCTGTACTGACCGGCTGTAGCTGGAAGGCGCCTTGCACATTTTTCGTTTTGGCGTCACCGCGAAGACGGGTTTGCGTCCGGGTGTAACGGCAACGTTGGAGTAGCGTGGTTTCCAGCGGCAGGTCCATCGCCGACGCGACGCCCCGGGCGATCTCTTCTGCCTGGTTGTAGCCGCGCTTCCAGCGGCGCAGGGGATGAAGGGGGACCGGCACAACGGCCTGGCAGCGGCTGAACATCCGGCTGCCGGCCAACTGGGTTCCCAGTAGCCGGCCCATCCGATATCCAAGCTGACACCGGCCGCTGTATTTGATTGCATAGAGTATTTTCCGGTAGTCGCTTTCCGACCCGAAAAACAGGAGCGCGGCTACCCCTTCCACTTCGAACCGGCGCGCCAGCCGCTCAAATGCTGCATTCTGTCCGATTTCCCATTGATAGGTCAGAGGAATCCCCGATAGACAATCTGCGCAGAGGTCCTGCTCTTCAATTGACAGAAACCGACCGCATACGACACACCGCCGTGGAAAGAAGAGTTCCCGCAGCCCCAGGATGCCCGAAAGAAAAGGATTGGAAAAGCCCTTGCACATATCGCCCGCCTCAAATAACCCTCGCAAGTTAAAAATAAATGGCTACTTTTGCAAGTGTATGATCGACCAGCGGATATTGGATTTTATCGGGGAGCACCATGTGCTGACCGTGGCGTGCGCCTCGAAGGAAGGAGACCTGTGGTGTGCCAATGCTTTTTATGTCTTTGACGAGCAGGAAGAAGGGTTCATTATCACTTCGGAGGAGAAAACGCACCATGCGCAATTGTTCCTGGAAAATCCGGAGGTGACGGGTTCCGTCGTGCTGGAAACGGAGGAGATCGGGAAAATCCGTGGCCTGCAATTCACCGGAACGGTGCGGCGCTGCGACGGTGGTCTTTTTGACCGCTGCCGCCTGAAATACCTGCGTCGTTTCCCGTATGCCGTGTTCAAGGGCGGGGACGTATGGCTGATTACGCTCGACCGGGCGAAATATACCGACAACCGGCTGGGCTTCGGCAAGAAGCTCTTGTGGGAACGAGATACCCAGTCAAGCCAGGCATGACGAAAGGTGACAAATAACGGCCGATGAGGGCAGAACTGCGAGTGGCGCCCGGGATATTATGCAAATTATTGCTATCTTTGTTCGATAATGTTCGATTTCATCGATATCACTTTCATCGACGTGCTGGACATCCTGATGGTCGGCCTGCTTATTTATTGGCTGATCCGGGTGGTCCGCGGGACGTCGGCGGTCAGCATTTTCCTGGGAATCCTGCTGCTTTATGTAATCTGGATCGCTTCGCGGGCACTGGGCATGAAGTTGCTCTCTTTCATTCTGGGACAAGTGCTGGGCGTGGGCGTGGTGGCGCTGCTGGTCATCTTCCAACCGGAGATCCGGCGCTTCCTGCTGCGCATCAGTTCCAGTACGACGGCCGCTCAGAAAGGCGTGTTCAACAAGTTGTTCCGACATGCCCGCCCGGGCGGGATGGCGACGCGTGAACTTGAGGAGTTGACGGCCGCCTGCCGTAAGATGGCGGAGACAAAGACCGGCGCCCTGATCGTGCTCCGGCACGGATCGGCACTGGGTGATATCCTCGACACAGGCGATGAAGTTGACGCCCGCATCAACCGGCGTCTGATCGAAAATATCTTCTTCAAGAATTCTCCGCTCCACGACGGGGCGATGATTCTGTCGGAAGACCGGATCCTGGCGGCCCGTTGCACGCTGCCGATTACCCAGCGGCAGGATATTCCGGCCCATTACGGGATGCGGCATCGTGCAGCCCTCGGCATTGCGGAAGTCTCGGACGCTTCGGTGATCGTGGTTTCAGAAGAAACGGGGAACATCTCATTCGTGCAGGAAAACCAGATCCGCACGATGAGCAGCATCACGGAACTCCGTCTGGCCATCGAGAAATCCTATCAATAATCACGGAGGAACCGGCGCATGGTATTGGAACAGAAGATTGGCTTTGACATTGTCCGGGAGAAGATTTCCGCCAAGTGCGCCACGCAGTATGCCGTGAAGAAGGTGGCGGCCGAGCAGATTTCGCGCGATCCCTCCGAGATTATGTTCCGGCTGCGGCTGACCGACGAGATGCGGCTTATCTGTTTGTTTGAAGACAGTTTTCCGGCCGGCGGCTATCTCGATACCAAGGCTTTCCTGCTGCCGCTCCAGGCCGAGAACACGACAATCGATCTGCCGTCACTACGGATGCTCCGCACCAGCCTCGACACACTTCGCCGGATTCTGGCCTTTTTCCGCGAGTGCAAGGACGATCTCTATCCTACACTCCGACAGATTTCCGCGACGGTCAGCTACGAGCCGGAGATCGGTCGGCGGATCGAAACGATTCTCGACCGTACCGGCGAGGTTCGTGACACGGCTTCTCCCGAACTCGGTGAGATCCGCAGGGCGCTCCGTTCAAAGGAAGGACAGGTCTCCCGACGCATCAACGCCATTCTCGGCACGGCCAAAGGGGAAGGACTGGTCGAAACCGACGCCGAAGTCGTGGTGCGCGACGGCCGCGTGCTCATCCCGGTGCCGGCCGGATCCAAGAAGAAACTGCCCGGTATCGTTTACGACGAGTCGGCCAGCGGCAAGACGGCCTTCATCGAACCGCTCGAGATCGTGGAACTGGGCAACCAGATTCGCGAACTCCAGTTCGAGGAGCAGCGCGAAATTTCCCGTATTCTCTTTGTTTTTACCGAATTTCTGCGGCCATACCTGACAGGGCTTATTGCCGCTTCCGAATATATCGGCGAGATTGACTTCATCCGGGCAAAAGCCCTGGTGGCCCTCGACATGATCGCCGGGATGCCCATTCTTTCCGAGAACGGGGAATTCAACCTTCGCAGGGCCCGCCACCCGCTTCTCGAGGCTTCCCTGCGCAGGGAGAAGAAAGAGATCGTCCCGCTGACCCTGACGCTCACGAAAGAGAAGCACATCCTGCTGATCTCCGGCCCGAACGCTGGTGGTAAGTCGGTGTGCCTCAAGACGGTCGGCTTATTACAGTACATGTTCCAGTGGGGTATGCTCATCCCGACGTCCGAGGTGAGCGAGCTCATGATCTTCGACAGCATCTTCATTGACATCGGCGACGACCAGTCGCTGGAGAACGACCTGAGCACCTACAGTTCGCATCTGCAGAACATGCGCGAGATCCTCACGCATGCCACGGCCTCTTCGCTCGTGCTGATCGACGAGTTCGGCAGCGGTACGGAGCCTGCCGCCGGCGGCGCCATCGCGGAAGCAGTTCTGGCCCGGCTCGATGAAATGGGCGCTTACGGCGTAATCACGACCCACTACACCAACCTCAAACTCTATGCGGACAAGAGTTCCGGCGTGGTCAACGGCGCGATGCTTTTCGACGGGGCAGCCATCAAGCCGCTGTTCCAGCTACAGCAGGGCATGCCCGGCAATTCCTTCGCTTTCGAGCTGGCCCGCAAAATGGGTCTTCCGGCCGATGTGGTCAAAGATGCCGAGGAGCGTGCAGGCAGCGAATATGTCAACATCGAGCGGAATCTGCGGCAGATCGCCCGCAGCCGTCGGGTGCTCGATGAGAAACTGGCCCGCATCAAGAGCACGGACAAGACGCTCGAGAGTCTGACCGACAAGTATCAGAAAGAGCTTGGTGAGGTCAAGGCTTTGAAAAAGAGTATCTTGGAAGAGGCTAAACGGGAGGCGCAGGAGATTCTCGACGAAGCCAACCGGCAGGTGGAGCGCACCATCCGCGAAATCCGGGAGGCCCAGGCCGAACGCGACAAGACCAAGGTGGCCCGGGAGCAGCTCACGAAATTCAAGGAGGAGCTTCAGCACGAGAAACCGAGTGAGAACGACGCGGCCATCGAGCGCAAGATGCAGCAGATTGTCGCCCGCAAGGAACGTGAACGTGCCCGCAAGGAGAAACGGGGCGAGATTCCCGGTCAGGCCGGGAATGACGCGAGAGCCGCAAGTGACGCAAAAGCCGGTGCCCGCAAGGAAAAAGCCGTCGATGATACGCCTTTGCGCGTGGGCGACAAAGTCCGGCTCAAAGACAACGACATGGTGGGCGAGGTGACACAGATCGCTGCCAAATACATCTCGGTTTCGATCGGCAGCATCATCTCGAAGATTGCCCCCGGCAAGGTCGAGAAGATCTCGAACCAGCAGTACAAAGAGAAAGCCCGCAGCACCTTCCGTCCCGTGATCCACTATGACAGCGACTCCATCAGCCGCCGCAAGCTGGAATTCCGCCCCACGATCGACATTCGCGGCGAACGCCTGAACGACGCCCTCGAGATCGTGATGCATTTCATCGACGACGCGACGATGGTCGGTGTGGGGCAGGTGAAAATCCTGCACGGCAAGGGAAACGGTGTGCTTCGCGAAGAAATCCGCAAATACCTCAGGACCGTGCCCGCGGTCAAGTCGCTGCGCGACGAAGCCATCCAGCAGGGCGGTGCGGGCATCACGGTTGTTGAAATGGATATCTAGCCTATGAAAAAGATCCTGTTCCGCGCGCTTCTGGCGCTCTGCTTTTTTGCGTTACCTGCCTGCCAGTCGACTGACAAACGGGTCCGTGGCACGGCGCAGCAGTTTCTGAAAGCCTATTACTCAGCCGACTATGCTGCTGCGGCGACGTTGTGTACTCCCGCTTTTGCCGGCCGGGTTTCCAAAGGCGCCGAAGCGCAGGCGCGTGTTCCGGAAGAAATTGCACAAAAAATGAAAGAGGCCGTGTCCCAGACCTCTTTCAACATCGTTTCCGTGGAAGTGGACAAGGAGGCCGCCCGGGCCGTTGTCCGCTATGAACTTGCAGTACCGATGCTCGAACGGCCGGTACCCAAGCAGCTCCTGCTACAGTTGGAAGGCCGCACGGCAGCGGTCGACGGCATCGAGTAATTCCCAACCGAAGAATTGGACCTTGCGCCGGACGGTCTTTCCGTCGCGGATCATCTCGACTTCCTGTTCATAGGGGTCGCGGCCCATGTGGCCGTAGGCCGCCGTGGGCTCGTAGATCGGGTTGGTAAGGCCGAATTGTTCGATGATGGCTGCGGGCCGCAGGTCGAAGAGTTCACCCACCTTGTCCGCGATTTGGCCGTCGGTCAGGGCGACGTGTGCCGTGCCGTAGGTATTGACGAAAAGGCTGACCGGCCGTGCCACGCCGATGGCGTAGGAAACTTGTACGAGGATTTCGTCGGCCACGCCGGCCGCCACCAGGTTCTTGGCGATGTGGCGGGCTGCGTAGGCGGCGCTGCGGTCCACCTTGCTGGGGTCCTTGCCAGAGAATGCGCCGCCGCCGTGGGCGCCGCGGCCGCCGTAGGTGTCGACAATGATCTTGCGGCCGGTCAGGCCGGTGTCACCGTGCGGGCCGCCGATGATGAACTGTCCCGTCGGATTGACGTGCAGGATCATGCCCTCCCGGAACAGGGCGGCGTTCGCTGCGCTGAGACGGGCCTTGACGCGCGGGAGGAGGATCTGTTCGACATCCTGTCGGATGCGGGCCTGATCGACGTCGGGATCGTGCTGGGTGGAGAGTACGAGCGTGTGGACGCGACGCGGCGTGTGGTCGTCTTCGTATTCAAGGGTGTACTGGCACTTGGCGTCGGGTCGGAGGTAAGGCATCGGGGAGGGACTCTCCCGGCGGATGCGGGCCAGTTCGATGAGGGTCACGTGTGCCAGAGTGAGCGGGAGCGGCATGTATTCCGGTGTCTCGTTGCAGGCGTAGCCGAACATCATGCCCTGATCGCCGGCACCCTGCTCCTCTTTCGTGGCGCGGTTCACGCCCCGGGCGATGTCGGCGCTCTGCTCGTGCAGGGCGGAGAGAATGGCGCAGGACTCCGCATCGAAATGGTATTCGCCCTTGGTATAGCCGATACGCCGGATCGTCCGGCGGACAACGCTCTGGATATCGACCCAGGCATCGCGGGAAGCGGCTTCACCGCAGATAACGGCAAGGCCGGTACTTACAAAGGTTTCACAAGCGACGTGTGCGGCAGGATCCTGCCGGAGGAAGTCGTCGAGAATAGCATCGGAAATCTGGTCGGCCACTTTGTCCGGGTGGCCCTCTGAAACGGATTCAGAAGTGAAAAGATACATAATTTTAGCCTTTTTTTAGCGTGGTTGGCAAGCAGTCAAATCCATCCACAGGGTTTAGGGCGGCAAAGGTAGGATATTATTTTAAGATACAAAAAATATTGCTACTTTTGCAGCGTCGTTTGGATTCATGGAGATGAAATTTCCGAGACTGCTGACCGTGCTTGCCGCAGTGATGCTTCTGCTGGTATCCTGTGACAAACCCGAACCCGAGAAGGAGACCGTCACGGTGTCCGTCTCGCCGGTGTCCCTATCGTTCCCCACGGAAGGCGGGACCGAAACGATCTCTGTCACTTCCAATGGTTTATGGTATGCAAAAGCCGAGGGATCCTGGCTGATTCTCTCCGCCACTTCCGGTTCCGGGAACGGCAGCATCCAGGTAACTGCCTCCGCCAATGCAGGAGACGCCCGGAACGGCCAGGTGATCTTCGAGACCGCCGACAATAAGACCACGGTCAATGTCTCCCAACTGATGTACGTCAAGCCTGATCCGGTGCAGCGCAGCATCAAGGAGGTCCGCGCCCTTTACAAAGGGACCGACTACAAGATCACAGACGACATATTCATGGAAGGCACGGTCATCAGTGATTATCGCCGCGACACCGACGGTGGCCTGAACAACTATACTTCAGCCAAGACCATCGTCATCTCAGACGGCGAGGCCGGCCTGATGCTCTACTGTTCGGGCGACAACAAGACGTTCGCCCGTGGCCAGAAGGTGCGGGTGCGCCTGCTCGACCAGACCCTTTCGGTCTACGGCCAGGGTGTGGTCCAGGTCAATGGGCTGCCGCTCGACAATATCCAGTATCTGGGCACGGAAACGCCCCAGGCCAAGGAGATTACCGCCCTGGAGCTGGTAAGCGGTCAATATGAATGTATGTACGTGGCTGTCAAAGATGTACAGGTCCTCGACGAAGATCTTGGCAAAACTTTCGCTTCCGACTCCGAGAATACGAGCCTGGCCTTCTCCGACAAGGACGGTGTGAGTTTCGACCTGTTCACCTCGCGCTATGCAACCTTCCGCAGCGAGACCGTTCCTTCGGGCAGCGGCGTGCTGAAAGGCATCGCCGGCAAGTACGGAGCCCGTTATCAGCTGTCCATTTCCGAAAAGGCCGACTATGCCGGCCTGACCGGTACGCGTTTCTCTTCGGCGAACTACTTCTACCTGGAGTCGACCGACCGGACGGTCAGCGGCGACGCCGGTACTTTCAACATCAGCCTGGTTTCGTCCGTGGCATGGAAAGCCTCCTGTTCCAATTCGTCTTTCAGTGTTTCGCCTGCTTCCGGTACCGGCTCCGCGCAGGTCACGGTGACCTACGGTGACAATCCGAGTTCTTCGGAATACCGCACGGCCGTGATCCGCTTCACCACGGATGATGCATCCGTGACGGACAAGGAACTTCTTCTTACTGTGGTCCAGCAGCCTTTCGAGATGCTGGTCCAGAGCGAAGTGAAGCCCTGGCTCGAAATGCCTGCCGTCAAGAATGAGGAGGGCAAGGCTTTCTTCAGTCACGACATGACCTGGAAAAACCAGGTTGTGCGCAACTATTCTTTCTGGTATGATCTCTCTGGCCGCGTGGCGCTCTGGGTGGCCTATCCGCTCTACAGGGGCATGCTCTCCGGCGTCAAGCGTACCGATAAGTGGGAATATGATCCGCTGGTGCCCAAGCGCTATCAGGGAGTCGTGTATACCAGTTACGGAGGCTACGACCGCGGCCATCAGCTGCCGTCTGCCGACCGGCTCTGCAATGTAGCGGCCAACGAACAGACCTTCTATTTCACGAACATCACGCCGCAGAACGCCGACTTGAACCAGGGGCTCTGGGAACGGCTCGAGGCCCATGTCCGCGACCGGGTGAATACCTGTGACACACTCTATGTGGTGACGGGCTGTGTGCTGACCACGGAATCCGACCCCACGCCGCAGTATATCAAAGACAACAACGGCAACGACGTGGCCATCCCCAAGGCTTATTACAAGGTGCTGCTCCGGTATAAGGCCGGGGAAGCCACCGGCGGCTATTCCGCCATCGGCTTCTGGATGGAAAACAAGCGTTACGGCGACACGTCTCTCTCGAAAGCTTTCGCCCGGACTGTCGACGAGATCGAAACCCTGACGGGCATCGACTTTTTCGTCAATCTGAAAGACGAGTACGAAAAGGAAATAGAAGCGAAATACGATGCTACGGCATGGGGGCTATGATGAAAATCAACTATTTACTATATTAAAAACAACCTTTAGACTTTATGAAAAAAACATTTAAGTGTTTTCTGGCGGTCGCAGCTTTCCTGCTGATGATCGTTCCGGCAATGGCCCAGGTGACCACTTCGAGCCTCGCCGGCCAGATCGTCGATGAGAGCGGCGAACCGCTCATCGGCGTGGCTGTCGTGGCCGTCCACACGCCTTCCGGCACGCAGTACTACGCTGTGACCAACGAAGACGGACGCTATGCCATCCAGGGTATGCGTACCGGTGGCCCTTACGAGCTCACCATGTCCCTGATCGGCTGCCAGACGGTGGTCGTTCCCGACATCGTCCTTTCGTTGGCTGAGACCTACCAGCAGAACGCCGTTCTCAAGACGGCTACCGAGCAGCTGACCGAGGCGATCGTCGTTGCTTCCGCCCTGTCGAAATTCTCCACCGAGAAGACAGGTGCTGCCACCAACATCACCAACCAGCAGATCACCAACCTGCCGAGTGTGAGCCGCGCCATCACCGACGTTACCCGTCTGTCGCCGTACGGTGGCAACGGCATGAGCTTCGCCGGTGCCGACGGCCGTACCGCCAACTTCACCGTTGACGGTGCCAACTTCAACAACAACTTCGGTCTGAGTTCCAGCCTGCCTGGTGGCGGCAACCCGATCTCCATCGACGCCATCGAGGAACTCCAGGTCGTGATCTCGCCCTATGATGTGCGCCAGACCAACTTCATCGGTGGCGGTGTGAACGCCATCACCAAATCCGGTACGAACACCTTCAAGGGCAGTGCCTATATCTATCACCGCAACGAATTCCTCCGTGGCGACACCGTGGAAGGCGAGCAGATCGGCGGCGCCCGCGCCAAGGACCGCAGCACCACCTACGGCTTCACCCTCGGCGGACCGATCGTGAAGAACAAACTCTTCTTCTTCGTCAACGCCGAATATATCAAGGTTCCGACCATCGTCAACCGCTGGCAAGGTTCCGCCAATGGTGTGGCTGACGCGACCAACTACATCTCCCGCACGAAACTCTCCGACCTGCAGCGCGCTTCTGAGTTCGTGAAGAGCAAATACGGCTATGACACGGGTTCCTGGACCGACTTCCCGGCCAACGAGAACAACATGAAGATCCTGGCCCGCATCGACTGGAACATCAACAACATGCACAAGCTCGCCCTCCGCTACAACTACACGAAGAACAACGTGTGGAATTCGCCGAACGGCAGCTCCATGGACGGTGGCACGCGTATGAGCGGCGCCCGTATGTCGCAGTACTCGATGTCCTTCGCCAACTCGATGTATTCGATGAACAACCTGGTGAATACCTGGTCTCTTGACCTCAACAGCCGCCTGAGCGACAACCTGTCCAACCAGTTCCTTGCCACGTTCTCGAAACTGGATGACGTGCGCGGTACCAACTCCGAAGAGTTCCCGTTCATCGACATCCTCGACGACACCAGCTCCAATAACTACATGGCCCTCGGCTATGAGCTGTTCACCTGGAACAACGCCGTCCACAACACCATCGCAAACGTGAAGGACGACATCACCTGGTATAAGGGTTCCCACAAGGTGACCTTCGGTGCCAACTACGAGTATCAGATGGCTGACAACCAGTATATGCGCAATGGTTCTGGCTATTACCGCTACAAGACACTCGATGACTTCCTGAACGGCCGTATCCCCGAGGTCGTCTGCTTGACCTACGGCTATGACGGCGAGCAGTATCCTGCAGCCCGCGTCCAGTTCCACAAGGCCGGTGTCTATGCCCAGGATGACTGGAACGTGACCGACCGCTTCAAGCTGACCTACGGTCTCCGCATTGACGGTCTGTTCTTCGACAATGGCGACCTGATGACCAATGAGGCCATCATGAAGCTGAGCTACTATCCCAGGAAGTACAACTACGAGGAAACCCATATCGATACCGGCAAATGGCCCAACTCCAGCGTGACCTTCTCGCCGCGCGTGGGCTTCAGCTGGGATGTCTTCGGTGACAAGAGCCTCAAGGTCCGTGGTGGTACGGGTCTGTTCTCCGGCCGTCTGCCGCTCGTGTTCTTCACCAACATGCCGACCAACGGCGGTCTGGTGCAGTACCAGGCGCAGATCAATGCCAAGAACGCCGCTTCCAGAGGCTTCTCGATGAATGTGTTCGACGGCGGTCTCGTGACCGATTCCAACGGCAAGGCCACCATCGAGGCGCTCTACAACAAACTGATCAGTCTCGGTTATCCGAGCACGGTTTCGCCGAAGGACGGTACGGTTCCTTCCGCAGTCAACGGTGTCGATCCGAAGTTCAAGATGCCGCAGGTCTGGAAGTCCTCGCTGGCGTTCGACTACAGCTTCCCTACCTCCTTCCCGTTCACCTTCTCGGCTGAAGGTATCTTCAACAAGACCATCAATGCAGTGGCCATCTCCGACTGGAGCATGAAGGATGTAGCCGGTTTCGCCCGCTTCAACGGTGCCGACAACCGTCCGATCTACCCGAGCAACTTCCGCAGCACCACCAAGGCCTTCGTTCTGGAGAATACGGACCAGGGCTACGGCTGGTCGGCCAGCGCCCAGATCAACGTGCGTCCGATCGAGAGCCTGAATTTCATGGCGGCCTACACGCACACCGTGAACAAGGAAATCACCGGTATGCCGGGTTCCGCTGCTGAATCGGCTTTCACCTATGTGCCTACCAACGAAGGCCCGAACTACATCAAACTGCACAACTCGCAGTATGTAACCCCTGACCGCGTGGTCGCTTCCCTCACGCACCACGACAAGAGCGGCAACCACTATAGCTTCATTTATGAGGCATGGCGTGGCGGTTACAATTACAGCTACATGACTTCCAACGACATGAACGGCGACGGCTACAACTACGATGCCCTCTATATCCCGACCGACGAGGAAGTCAGCACCCGTAACTTCCGCTTCGTCTCGGCCGACGACCAGTCCCGTTTCATGGACTTTGTCCACAACGACAAATACCTGAGCACGCACCAGGGCCAGTATGCCGAAGGTTACAGCGTGTACAGCCCGTGGGTCCACCGCGTGGACTTCAGCTACAAGCACGACTTCACGGTGAAGTGTGGCAAGAACACCAACACCCTGCAGCTCTGCCTCGACCTGAAGAACGTCCTCAACCTGTTCAACTCCAGCTGGGGTGTGAGCAAGTACCTCAACCCGTCCATCGGTTCCGATGCCCGCATCCTGAAGTATGAAGGTGTCGATGCGGAAGGTTATGCTACCTTCTCCACACCGGCCGCCATCAGCGGCAGCACCCAGACCTTCGTCCCGAACCACGCGCTCGGACAGTGCTGGTATGCTTCTGTCGGTATCAAGTATCTGTTTAACTAATCCATAGACGATCCGATATGAAAATCAAAAATATCATTGCAGCTCTTCTCGCAGTGCTCGCCATCACCGTCTCCTGTGCGGTTGAGGAAGATCACTATCTGAGCCAGGTCAAGTTGTCTACGACGTACGTGGCCATTTCCATGGGCGGCGGTTCCACGCCTGTCACGATTGACGCCACTGACAGCTGGTCCATCACCGGTATGCCTTCCTGGCTGACCGTCAGCCCTGCTTCCGGTTCGGCCGGCAGCGGCAACATTTCTTTCTCCGCGGGTTCTACGCTCGACGGCCGTACGGCCGAACTCGTGCTGACTTGCGGAGGCAAGACCCAGAACATCAACGTGATCCAGGGTCTGGCCACGGTCTCCAAAGCTACTTGCGCCGAAGTGATTGCCGGCCCCGAGTCCAAGACCTACCTGGTGACAGGTATCTGCACGCGGATTGCCAACACGAACTATGGCAACTGGTATCTCGACGACGGCACGGGTGAGATCTACATCTATGGTACGGTCAATGCCGCCGGCAACTACTCCTGGTCGAGCTTCAACATCGAGGTCGGTGACGAGGTAACGGTCCAGGGCCCGAAGACCGTTTACAACGGAACGGTCGAGCTGGTCGACGCCACGTTCATCAGCATCAACAAGTCGCTCATCAAGATCGCGGAAATCGACCCTGCGGACGCTGTCCTGCCGATTGAAGGCGGCGATTTTACGGTGAAACTCAACAACAAGGGTACCGGTCTGTATATCGACATTCCCGAGAATGCGAAGTCCTGGCTTTCCATCGCCTCGATCTCCGGCAACACCGTGAAGTTCCACGCGGCTCCCAACGAAGGCGGCGACCGTGGAACGACGCTTGTGCTCAAAACGAAGAGCGGCAGCAAGGAATATACCTGCGAGCAGGCGCTCACCCAGAAGGGTGCGATTATCCAGTGCTCTATCGCCGATTTCCTCTCCGCTGCTGTCGGTGATACGCAGTATCGCCTGACCGGTGTGATTACCAGCGTGGCCAACACCAACTATGGCAATGTCTACATCCGCGACTGGTCGGGTGAGACCTATGTCTATGGCATCGGCGCCAAGGGTGACTTTACGACTCTCGGCCTCAAGGTCGGTGACGTCGTGACGCTCGTCGGCAAACGGGGTGCTCACAACGGCAATCCGCAAATGACCGGCGGCCAGCATGAAAGCCACATTTCAGTCACGGAAGTAACCATCGCGGAGTTCCTGAGCAAACCGGACGACAAGAACGTTTACTACATGGTGACCGGTACACTCGACGAGATCGCCAACGCCACCTATGGTAACGTTTACATCAAGGACGCCGAGGGCAACCGCCTCTATTCCTACGGCTGCTATCCGGGTTGGGGTGCCACCGGCGATGCCCGCAAGAACGCCATCGCCAATCTGGACATCCACGTGGGTGACCAGTTGACCATCATTGGTGCGAAGACCACCCACAACGATCAGCCTCAGATCAACAACGGTGTCTACTTCAGCCACGTGCCGGCGAACTAGTTGGTTGTAGCAAGCGCATTATGTAATCTCATCCCCCTCACCGCGAGGGGGATGAGTTTTTTGTAAACACCTGACAGTCAAGTGTGTCCGTTGCGGCGAAAAAAGTGTTATCTTTGTGGTACAATGAAAAGGTTATTTTCTCTGGTCCTGCTGCTGCTCGCATTGCCGGTGGTGGCACAAGTGACGACATCCTCGATCGGTGGTCAGATCGTGGACGATAACGGCCCGATCGAGGGCGTGACCGTGGTGGCCATCCACCAGCCTTCGAACACGCAGTATTATGCCACGACGAATGCCCGCGGCTGGTACCAGTTGCTGGACGTCCTGCCGGGCGGACCCTATACGATCCGGATCCACTATTTCAGCTATGATCCGCTGACCGTCCGAAACCTCTATACCTTTGCGGGCGAACTGATTGTGGTGGACGCCGATCTGGAGGCCGGAACAACCGATGTCCGCCGCGACGAGGCGGCAACCTCGCTCCGGATCGGATCCGATCTGGTCGGTGGTGTGGTTCCCGTAGCGCCCGGAACATACGATCTGGTAGGCCAGCGCGTCTATACGGCGGTTCCCTTCGACGTCCGGCAGGAGGCAGCGCTCGACGGAGTGTCCCGGCTGCAGATGACCCCCGTCGGAACCAATCGTTTCCACGGTTCGGCCTATGGTTATTTTGGTTCGGCCGGGTTGGCAGGAGCTACCGTATCGACGCCGCTTTTCAACGAAGATTTTGTCCTTTTCGGTGGACTGCAGTACGATTTTTCCGGTGTTTTTTCCGGCGCGGGCCGTATTGATGCACGATTGGGCTCCTCAAACCGACTGGATCTTTCCGGCGGCCGCCTGGCCGGTGAAAACTGGGCAATGGGTGGCTTCACCACGCAGATTGGCGACGGACGCGCATCCAACCGGTTGCAAGCTGGCTGGTCCGGCTCGCCGACAGCCAAGGCCTGGCACGCTTCCGACGATTTCACGCTGTCCGCTGGTTCCCAGCGCCTGCTCTTCGGCGTACAGACGACGTATGGCATGTTGCCGGATTCCACTTTCAACCGGATTGGCTTCTATCTGCAGGATGCCGTCCGTCTCGGGCGTCGGATGACATTGCAGGCAGGCTTGCGATTCGACTTTCCGTTCGCCTTTTCTCCCCGGGTGAGTCTGCGCTATGATGTGCTGGGCACCGGTGCCCTGGTGCTTCGCGCCGGCTCGGCAGTTTATGGCGTCCACGGCGAAGGAACCGTATGGAAGAATATGGCGGCGGCCGATTTCCGACTGCCCGCCCGCTTCGTGCTGTCGCTCGAGGGCGTTTATGGCCAGGCCTGGCGCAAGCCTTTCTACATTTCCACCCGCAACATCCTCGACAGCCGCTACGCCCTGACGGCCCGGCTGGAACGGCCCTTCGCCGAGAATCTCTGGGCAGTCGCGTCCTATACCCGCAGTGACGGCGCGCTCTCCGACCGGGTAATCGGTGGCCTGTCCTACACGGCGAACTATCTCGGTCATCTGGCCACAACCCTGGCTGTCCTTTACTACGGAAACAACTACGTCGATAACTTCTCTCCCGCTTCCGTCTCCTGGACCAACAGCGTTGAGGCCCGCTTGACGCAAGACTTGATCCTCTCCCTCGGCGGCCGCGACCACACCCTCCAACTCACCGGCTACTTCCGCAAAGCGCCCCTGGGCACCGAATGGCTCGCCGGCCTCCGCTATTATTTATAGGCTTTTGTGCGCAGGCCTGATGGAGCGGCAGGTTCTTTTAAGCCAGGCCTTTGTGCCTGGCTTAAAAAGGTTCGGCCGCGCGTGGGCTAATCTCGTATATTAAATCCAACGTTTCAACTCTTCGAGTTGTTCGGGCTGCGTAGCCCAGCTGGTGGCCAGACGGATGGCCGTATGGTCGGCGTCGACGCGGTCCCACGGGTCGTAGGCGACGTGTTTGCCGAGCTCTTCGATCTTTTTGTTCTCCAATACGATAAACTGCTGGTTGGTGGGGGAGTCGATGAAGAAGGTGCAGTCTTTCTGCCGCAACAGTTCCTTGAGTTGCATCGCCATATTGATGGCGTGCCGGCTGATCTCGAAATAAAGATTGTCGGTAAAGAGTGTGTCAAACTGGATGCCGAGCACCCGGCCTTTGGCCAGCATCGCCCCGTGCTGCTTGGTGATGGTGTAAAAATGCTTGGGCGCATTGCCGCGGGGGAAGACCACCGCCTCGCCGCAAAGACACCCCACCTTCGTGCCGCCAATGTAGAATACCTCGCACAAGGAGGCGAGCTCCGGCAACGTAAGATCGCAGGCCGGACTGGCCAGTCCGTAGCCCAGCCGGGCCCCGTCAATCATCAGCGGCAGGCCATGATGAGCGGCAATTCCGTGGATTTCCTCCAATTCTGCCTTCGAATAGATCGTACCGTACTCCGTGGGGAAGGAGATATAGACCATTCCCGGGAAAACCATATGCTCATAGTTCGGATCGGTCGTGGCCGCTTCCAGATAGTCCCGCAGCTCTTTCGGATCGACTTTTCCGTGGTGTGACGGAATCGTCAGCACCTTATGCCCCGTATATTCCACGGCACCGGCCTCGTGTACGCCGATATGGCCGGTTTCGGCCGAGACCACGCCTTCGTAATCCGCCAGCATGGCGGCGATGATCGTTGAATTGGTCTGTGTGCCGCCCACCAGGAAGAATACTTCCGCTTCGGGCGTCCCGCACGCCGCGCGGATTTTCGCTTTGGCGCTTTCGCAATAGTGGTCGGTTCCGTAGCCGGGAAGCTGTTCGAAATTGGTGGCGGTCAGGCGCTCCAGAATCTTCGGATGGGCGCCTTCCGAATAGTCGCAAGTGAAGGAAATCATGGCCTTAAAGAGGGTTTGTCCTACAAACTTACGCAATTATTTCGTATCTTTCCCGAATCTATTGAATCGTTACGAAAAAACAACTGCAAAAAACATGAAAAGGACAATTACCTTCCTGCTTCTTGCGATCTTCGGACTGATGACCGCAACCGCGCAGGAAACACCTCGCTGGCTTCGCAAGAATGCCATCTCTCCCGATGGAAAACAAGTCGTCTTTTCCTATAAGGGCGATTTATATGTGGTTGGGATCCAAGGTGGTACTGCACGTGCGCTGACCACCAATCCGGCCTATGACTCTGATCCGGTCTGGACGCCTGACGGCACGCAGATCTACTTCAGTTCCTACCGTGAAGGCAGCAAGGACATCTACCGTGTCGCGGCCGAAGGCGGCACGCCGAAGCGCATCACCAATTATCCCGGCAACGAGACGCCGAAGGCTGTGCTTCCCGACGGACGCATCGCTTTCACGGCCAATCTGCAGCCCGACGTTCATTTCGACGGCTTTCCGGGTGATCCGCAAGTCTGGGCCGTAGGAGAGGGAGGCGGCCGTCCCGAACTCGTGACTTCCGTCACGATGTCGGAGATGAGTGTCCGCCCCGACGGCGCTATCCTCTATGAAGATTACAAAGGCTATGAGGATCCGCTTCGGAAACACCACACCTCTTCGGTGACCCGGGACATCTGGTTCTGCCAGAACGGCGTGTTCACGCAGCTGTCCAAGTTCAACGGAGAAGACCGTCAGCCGGTCTGGGCCGCTGACGGCGATACGTTCTACTATCTCAGCGAACAGGGCGGCAAGACGATCAACCTCTTCAAAAGCAGCGTCAGCAACCCGGGACGGACCGTCCAGCTGACCCGTTACGAGAAGGATCCGGTACGTTACGTCTCGGTGGCTTCCGACGGCACACTGACCTATTCCCAGAACGGCGACCTTTATGTGCTCAAGGAGGGTGGCCAGCCGCGCAAGTTGGAAATCACAGTGCTGCGTGACGAAAACGAACGCGACCTGGTGAAGATGAATTACACGGGCGGAGCCACGGCCATGGCTGTTTCGCCCGACGGCAAAGAGATTGCGGTGGTCCTGCGTGGTGACGTCTTCGTGACCTCCACGGAATACAATACCACGCGCCGTATCACCAACACGCCGGAACAGGAGCGTGGCGTGAGTTTCTCGAAGGACGGCCGGGAACTCTATTATGCGGCCGAGCGCGGTGGATGCTGGGGCATCTGGCGCACTGTCCTGACCGAAAAGAACGATAAACTCTTCACCTACGCTGTCAAAACGAAAGAAGAGCTTTTCTCCGAGCCCGGCGAGACCAGCTTCCAGCCGGTCGTTTCACCCGACGGCAAATGGGTGGCCTACCTGCGCGACCGCACGGAGCTGGTCATCAAGTCCACCAAGGGCGGCAAGGTCAAGTCGCTGCTCAAAGGGGTCAACTACTCCTACAGCGACGGAGACCAGAGTTTCTCCTGGAGCCCTGACAGCGAATATTTGCTGGCGACCGACATGGCCGACGGCGGCTGGAACAACGTGGATATCGCCCTGATCGAGATCGAGAACGGCAAGGTGACCGACCTGACGCAGAGCGGCTACAACGACGGTGGTTTCCGCTGGGCCCTCGGCGGTAAGGCCATGACCTGGGAATCCGACAAGAACGGCTACCGCAGCCACGGCAGCTGGGGTGCGCACGACGACATCTACATCATGTTCTTCGACGGCAAGGAGATGACGCGCTTCAACCAGGACAAGGAGGACGAAGAAATTGAGAAACTGCTCAGCGGCAAGAGCGAAAAGCAGCTGGCCAAAGAGGAGAAGAAAGATTCCCTGGCGCAGGAGAAGCCCAAAAAACTGGAACTGCTGCTCACGGACCGCGAGTACCGTGTCAAACGGCTTACGGGTTCGAGTGCCGCTTACGGGGACCATTTCCTCTCGAAAGACGGACGGAAGCTGTACTACATCACCCCGCTTGAAAGTGGGATGGGTCTCTGTGTGAAGGATCTTCGGGAAGGCAGCGTGAAGGTGCTCGCACGCGGCGTGACGGGCCGTATCACCCCTTCGTCTGATGGCAGTGAAATCTATGTCTTCTCGGGCCGCGGCATCACGAAGGTGACATTGGCCAGTGGACAGACCAAACAGATCAGCTTCTCGGGCGATTTCGAATTCAAACCCAAAGCCGAACGCGAATACATGTTCGGACACATCTGGAAGCAGGTGAAGGAGAAGTTCTACGATCCGAACCTCCACGGCGCGGACTGGGACTATTATCGTGAGAATTATGCACAGTTCCTGCCTTACATCGACAACTATTTCGACTTCCAGGAACTGCTTTCCGAAATGCTGGGTGAACTCAACGGCTCGCACACCGGAGCGCGCTACCGTCCGCAGGGCGGTGAAACACTCGGCCGGCTGGGCGTGATCTATGACCTGGCCTATGCGGGTGACGGCCTTCGGATTGCCGAGGTGCTGCCGGGCGGTGTCCTGAACCTGGCAGACAGTGGGATCAAAGCCGGTGACATGATTGTGGCTATCGATGGCCACGCTATCCGCTCAGGCGAGAACTGGTTCCCGCTTCTGGCAGGCAAAGCCGGAAAGAAGATCGGGGTGACGGTCCGTAGCGAAGGCAAGGACAAGGATCTGATTGTCAAGCCGGTCGCCAACGAATCGGCGTTGCTCTACCGTCGCTGGGTCCGTCAGCGTGAAGACATGGTGGAACGACTCTCCGGCGGCCGCATCGGTTACGTCCACGTGGAAGGAATGGATTCGCCTTCGTTCCGGGAAGTCTATGCCAAGGCCTTGGGCAAATACCGGACGTGTGACGCCCTGATCGTGGATATCCGTCACAATGGCGGCGGTTGGCTCCACGATGACCTGGTGACCTTCCTGGGAGGCCAGGCCTATGTGGAGTGGCGTCCGCGGGGCCAGTACATCGGCACGGAACCTTACAGCAAGTGGACGAAGCCTTCATGCGTCCTGATGGGCGAGGACTGCTACTCCGACGCTTCGGGCTTTCCGTATGCCTATCGGGCGCTGAAACTCGGCAAACTCATCGGCATGCCCGTTCCGGGAACGATGACAGCTGTCTGGTGGGAGACGCAGATCCATCCGCAGATTGTCTTCGGCATTCCGCAGGTGGGCGGCTGGGTGCCTGCGCAGTACTATATGGAGAACCACCAGATTGAACCCGACATCCGGGTGGCGAACGATCCTGCGTCAATCCTGCGGGGTGAGGACAAACAGTTGGAAGCTGCCGTCCAGGAAATGCTTCGTACGGCAAATAAGTAGGAAATAAACGCCGGATTTTGTATCTTTGCCGAAATATATCCCATAAAATCAGCGCGTGATGAATACCGACAAGATTGTCATGGAGGGACTGACCTACGACGACGTACTGCTCATTCCTGCCCGCTCCGAAGTGCTACCCCGCGAGGTTGACATCCAGACCCGGTTTACCCGGGACATTTCGATCCAGGTGCCGATCGTTTCGGCGGCCATGGATACTGTGACCGACGCCAACCTGGCCATCGCCATCGCCCGGGAGGGCGGTATCGGCGTTATTCACAAGAATATGCCGATTGAAGCCCAGATGGAGCATGTCCGCAAGGTCAAGCGCGCTGAAAACGGCATGATCTACGATCCGGTAACCATCCCCGTAGAGGGTTGCGTGGGCGATGCACTCCGGCTGATGGCTCAGTACCATATCGGCGGCATCCCGGTGGTCGATCCCGCCGGCCACCTGATCGGCATCGTCACCAACCGCGATCTCCGATTCCAGGACAATCCTGCCAAGCCTATCCGCGAGGTCATGACCTCAGAGCGGCTGATTACGGTCGGTCCGTCCACCACCATCCCCGAGGCGACCGAAGTACTGCGCAAGTACCGCATCGAGAAGCTTCCCGTGGTGGACGAACAGAACCGTCTCGTCGGCCTGATCACCTACCGCGACATCACCAAGATCAAGGACAATCCCAAGGCCAGCAAGGACAGTCTCGGCCGTCTCCGCGTGGCGGCGGCCGTGGGCATCAACTCCCACAGCCTTGAAGATGTGGAGCGGCTGGTGAGCGTCCATACCGACGCCGTGGTGCTCGACACCGCGCACGGCCATTCGGCCGGTGTGTTGAAAACCATCCGGAAAATCCGGGATGCCTTCCCCGACCTGCAGATCGTGGCCGGTAACATCGCTACGGCCGAAGCGGCCATCGCCCTCAAGGAATGTGGCGTCGATGCCGTCAAAGTGGGCATCGGTCCCGGTTCCATCTGCACCACCCGTATCATTGCGGGCATCGGTGTTCCGCAGTTGACGGCGGTGATGAACACTTCGGAAGCGCTCAAGGGCACCGGTATTCCGGTGATTGCCGACGGCGGCATCCGCTATTCGGGCGACATCGTCAAGGCCCTGGCGGCGGGCGCCAGCACCATCATGGCGGGTTCGCTCTTTGCGGGTGTCGAGGAAGCGCCGGGCGAGGCAATCATCCTCAACGGCCGAAAGTTCAAGTCCTATCGCGGCATGGGTTCGCTCGAGGCGATGCAGAAGGGGTCGAAAGACCGCTACTTCCAGGATATGGAAGAAGACATCAAGAAACTTGTCCCCGAGGGCATCGTCGCCCAGGTGCCGTACAAAGGCACGCTTGCCGAGGTCATCTACCAGCTGGTCGGTGGTCTGCGCGCCGGCATGGGTTACTGCGGCGCGAAAGACCTGGCCGCATTGCGCGAAGCGAAATTCGTGAAGATCACGGCCGCCGGCATGGTGGAGAGCCATCCGCACGACGTGACCATCACCCGCGAAGCTCCGAACTACTCCACGCGCTAGTTTGGCGCGGGAGTTGCGGAGTTATGATTCTTGTTATGAAGATGAAAATGAAGAAGATCTTTTCGGTTGTCCTGCTACTTTTGGCCATCCTCCCGGCGCAGGCCCAGCGATATGACGGCATCATCGAGAAAAGCGTCGCCCTGGTGGGCAATGATATCGTGATGCTTTCCGAGATCGAGGCAGAAGCGCAGATGGAGCGGGCCCGCGGCCTGGCAGTCGACAAAGCGGCCCGGTGCGAAATTCTGGAGAATTTCCTCGTGTCAAAGCTTTTCCTCACGCAGGCCAAGCTTGACTCGCTGACGGTCAACGACGCCCAGGTGGCGGCGATGCTCGAGCAACGCATCAATGAAGTGATGAGCATGCTGGGCGGTGAGAAGCAGATGGAGGATTATTTCGGCAAACCGCTGTACAAGTTGCGCCAGGAATGGCGCCAGGCGTTCAGCGACCAGTCGCTCATCCAGGAGATGCAGCGCAATGTGGCACAGGATATCCCGAAGGTCACGCCGCGCGACGTCCAGAAATACGTCGATGAGACGCCGGCGGAAGACTTGCCGATGGTCAGCACGAAATACCGGATCCGGCAAATCGGCCTCTATCCCGACAAGGAAGCGGCCGAACTGGCCGTGAAGGAACAACTGATCGGCTTGCGCGAACGCATCGTGAACGGAGAGAAATTCTCTACACTGGCCCGTCTTTATTCGCAGGATCCGGGCAGCATGTCCAAAGGCGGCGAACTCGGCATGAACGCCAAGTCCATTTTCTGGCCGGCATTCTCCGACGCCGCCATGGCGCTCAAGGTGGGGCAGGTATCGCAGGTCGTGGAGACGCCCGACGGATTCCACATCATCCAGCTTATCGAGCGGGATGGAGACAAGTTCAATGCCCGCCACATTCTCATCAAGCCGCAATACACTTCCGAAGACCGGGAGCGCGCTTTTCACAAACTGGACAGCATCCGTAACCTCATCGTCGCAGACAGCCTGAGCTTCTTCGACGCAGCCCGCTCCTTCTCCGAGGAGAAGCACAGCGCTACCAACGGCGGCCTGATGGCCGATGAGTACACGGGTTCATCCTATTTCGAGAAAGACCAGCTTAAGCCGAACGACTACAACGTGTTGCGCAACATGCAGGAGGGCGATGTCTCCGAACCGTTCGAGTCGCTCGACAACGAAGGCCGCAACGGCAACACCATCTACAAGATTCTCTATCTGGAAAAGATCATCCCGGCCCATACCGCCAACTTCAAGGAAGACTACAATACCCTGCTCGAGGAGGTCAACCAGAAGAATTCGCTCGCCGCGATCGACAAGTTCATCGAGGAGAAGCAGAAGACCACCTACATCGTCATCGATCCGATGTTCCAGGGTTGCGACTTCCAGCGGAAAGGCTGGGTCAAGTAGCATGAAACCCTTCCGACGGATTACGCTTGCCGTGCTGCTGGCGCTGTGCTGCAGCACATTGTCCTGGGGGCAGAATGCCCCGAAGGACAGCGTGTTCCGTCTGGTTCAGGCCCAGCGGGCTGAACAGTACGAGAAGTACGGTCAGAATTACCGGCTCGTCCAGGGCCACGCCCGTTTTCTCCACAACGACACCTATCTGCTCTGCGACTCCGCTTCCTGGAACGTGGATGCCAAGTATATCGAGGCCTACGGCAACGTGCAGATCATCCAGAACAAGACGATGCTCAAGAGCGAGGAGATGATGTACTGGATCGAC
The DNA here is from genome assembly GCA_016284265.1 of Bacteroidales bacterium. GTDB lineage: Bacteria > Bacteroidota > Bacteroidia > Bacteroidales > UBA932 > Cacconaster. The sequence continues at coordinate 97,098 of JAEEOM010000076.1, forward strand.
GAGAGCCGGGCCGTTTTCCGCGGTCCGATGGTGGAACTGTTCGACAAGGACGGCAACCGGCTCCGGACGTCGAAGCTGACCTACAACACGAAAGACAGTGTCGCCGTCTTTGAATTCGGCGGAGCACTCAAGGACAAGGACGGCAACGTGATCGAGAGCGCCCGTGGCACGTACGACGGCAAGGAGAGTCTCTTCACCTTTGAGGAACGTGTGGAAATCTACATGGATACGATCGAGATGAAGACACAGACCCTGCGCTACTTTACCGAAGAGGAGCGGGCTTATTTCGGAAAGAACACCTATGCCTGGAAAGACGAGGGATTCCTGCGGGCAGACGGCGGTTCGTACGACCGCGGGCAGCATATTGTCCGTTTTTCCGACCATGTCTTCCTGTTCGATCCCACCTACGACGCCTGGGCCGACGAGGTTGTTTACGATCAGTTGACCGGAGCTGCGGATCTCTACCAGAACGCACAGGTCCTAGATACGGCCAACAAGAGCATCTTCCTGGGTGATCATCTGCAGTACGCGCCTGCTACCGATTCTTTGACCGACCGGGGCTTGCTGACCGGTGACCCGGCCATCATCTATTATGGAGAGAATGAAAACCATGTAGTCGATACGCTTTATGTCCGGGCCGATACCTTCTATGTCTATGCCATACCGCGTTCCGATATTCCGGCCGCGGAACTGAAGGAGGCCCAGAAACGGATCGAGGATATCCGGTACGATGCCCTGTCCAAAAAACGGGAGGAGGATGCTGCCGCCCAGGAGCAGGAACGCATCAAGAAAATGCGCGAGGTAGGCAAGTTGCCGCCTGAATGGGTAGAAAAGGCGCAGAAGGCCACGGCGGATTCGCTTGCGGCGCTTTCCCGGCTCGATTCCCTGGTGACAGCGGGGGCCGTCGATTCGCTGGTTGCTGCCTCCGATTCTCTGCGGGCTTCACGGCAAGCCGTAGATTCTCTCCTCAAAGTCGGATTCGATTACATCAGTGCCCAGGAAGCGGCTGCTTCCGGTTCCGATTCAACCTCAGGCAAGCCTGGCTCCGATTCATCTGCCGTTACGCCTGCCGTTAAAGCAGATCCGCCCCGCGATACCACGCCTGTCCGGTATGTCCATGCCTGGAATCATGTCAAGCTGTTCCGCAGCGACCTGCAGGCTGTCTGCGACTCCATTGTCTTTACCGAAGTAGATTCTGTCGCTCGTCTCTACGGGTCGCCGGCCCTATGGAACGAAATCCGCAACCAGCTCACCGCCGAGGAGATGCATCTCCTGCTGCACGACGGGGCCCTCGAACGGGGCAGCATGATTACCAATGCCTGGCTGATTTCGGAGCAGGATACCGTCCACTACAACCAGATCAAGAGTACCGAGATGCAGGGCTGGTTCCGGGACAACAAACTCTTCCGTTTCGATGCCCTGGGCGGTGTCTCCGCCATCTTCTACATGGCCGAAGACGAGGTGATTACGACCATCAACGTTAAAGAATCGAAGTCGCTGACAGCGGCCCTTAAGGACAATAAGGCCCAGCGGCTGCTGTATGTCGATGCCATCAAGAGCGACGTTTATCCCGTAGGCGAGCTGGAGCCGTCCAAGCAGCGTCTCAAGGATTTCAAATGGCGGGGTGACGAACGGCCTGACTCGCCGCAGCAAATCACGCGACGGAAGGTGCGCCAGACGGAGCGCCCCCAGTATGAAGGGATGCGCCGGCCCCTCTACCGAGAGACCAACAAGTTTTTCGACAACTACATGCTCGAACTCTTCGAGAAGATCGACGCTGAGAAGAAAGCCGAATATGAACGCCGTCAGGCCGAACAGGACAGCTTGGCTCGCGTGGCTGAGCTTGCCCAACTGCAGGCCGCACGCGATTCCATCGTCGCAGCTGAAGCCGCCCTGACCCTTCGTGACAGCGTGGCGGTCATCGCTCTCAGCGACAGTACCCGCGTCGTGCCTGGCGATACGACGCACATCATGCCCGCTGATTCCGCTCTCGTCATGCCCGGCGTGACCGGGCATCCAGACACTGATACCCTCGACATGCAGCGGGTGCTTCTCCCCGAGACTGATGCGGTTCGTCCGCCCCGCCCGCAACGTGATACTGCCGACAGGCACGTCGCTCCCGGTGCGACCGGGGATCTCGCCCCGGCCTCTCCCGAAACGGTCGTTCACACCGAGCAGCTCTCCCGCGCGGAAAAGCGCGCCATGCGCCGTGCTGAACGTCTGGCTCGCCGGGAAGCCCGCAAAGCCGCCCGTGCTGCCCGCCGGGCCGCTCGTGAGGCTGCCCGCATTGCCCGCCAGGCGGCAAAAACCGAAAAGAATTAATCTGATAACCATGAGATACCGGTTTGTCATCTTGTTTTTATTGATCTGCAGTCTGCCTGCCGGAGCACAGAGTCGCGACACCATCCTGACCCGGATGAATGCCGTCAAACTCTATCCGGATTGTATCTACGGCTATTGCGCGCTCTCCAGTGCAGAGGATTCCCGGGCAGAGGCACTTGCAGACCTCGCCTGCCGTGTGGAGGCGTTCCTGAAGGAGAAAGGATTCCAGCACCTCCGCGACCTGTCCCAATGTCCCGACGGTATGGTGCAGACCCTGGTCTATACCAAGGGGACCGATTATTTCCGGACCCTGGTTTATGTGGATAAGGCGGCGCTCTCGCAGTTGGAAAGCGATCTTTCCCGGAAAAACGAAGCCCAGGGACAGTATCGGGCCGTCAGCAGTTTGAAAGAACGGCTGGCCGGCGTGACGACGTACGGGGAACTGGAAGCTTTGCTTGCAGACAAGGAGGTGGCTACGTCCGTGCTTCGGGGTCCACTGACCTTCGATACGCCCCAGGACTATGTGGACCGGGGCTATCTGGTGTATTACGATCACAAGACGAGCCGGATTCTCCGTGTCATGACGCCTCGCAACGATGACGGTATCCGCTTCGATGTGAAGACGGGCGCGCCGGGTCATCCCCGGATGGCGCCGCAGGGAGAGATCGAATGGATATGTTTCAAAGAACCGGTAAAAAAGTGAGGCGATGAAAAAGACACTCCTGATCGTTCTGCTATGGCTGGCTGCCGCTGCGGCGTGGGCACAGCCGGTGCGTTTTTTTGTCGGCGAGGGCATGGAAAATGGCCCGCTGAAGGAAAAGGTCAACACCAACGTATCGTTGCTTTTGACGGAGATCAATGATGCCTATCATGCCTCGCGGGCTCTCGATCTCTCCGCTGTCTCCATCACCCCCAGGGCTGTCCGTCTGTTGTCGATGCTCTGGCGGAATCGCCCGTTCCATTGTGATGAACTCCGCGTGGTCGACCGGATTTTACGTACCTTCGATGGCGGGTATCAATTGCGGAACATCCCGATGGAAATGACGGAACCCGGCGGGAAAGTCCTCTATCCGGAACTGGTTGTCGAATTGGATGCCGGCGGAACCATCACGCTCGTCAATTTTGCCATCGAAGCCAATCTCTACCGGAAGGTTGTCCAGCCCGGTTCTGGAGAAAGGGAAATGAACCACCGGAAGATCATGCTCGACTACGTGGAACAATTCAGGACCTCCTACGACCGGAAGGACCTCAATTTCCTGGAGTTGTTTTTCTGCGATGACGCCCTGATCATTACCGGCAGGGTGGTCAAGAAGTATGTACGCGAGCCGGGTGCCATTTTGGAAAAAGCGGTCTTATACCCGCAATATGCCAATTCCGAATATCTGGCCAATCTCCGGCGTGTCTTTTCACAGATCCGGTACAGCCGGACGTATTTCAAAGACATCCAAGTGACCCGTCATCCTGTGGAGGAGGGTGTTTACGGTGTCAATATCAAAATGGGATACGAGTCCGCGGTGGATTCTGACGAGGGTTGCGTATTCCTGCTTTGGGACTTCCGCGACGGAAACCGTCCCCAGATTCTTGTCCGTACCTGGCAGCCCCGCTGGCTGGATGATGCACACATCCAGGCACTCAGCGAAAGTCAGATTATCAACGTCAACAGTTTCAAGTTTCCATGAAACGGTTTTTCTTCTTACTGGCCTTACTGGCCTTGCCGTTCCTGCTGCAGGCACAGGACAAGCGTCTTGTCGTCCGCCGTTTCGATATGAATCAGGGCGATTTGCGCGCCAAGGCCGATCCGGTCTATGACAAGACCCACAAACCAGCCGCCCTCGTCGAAATCGTTTTTACCGACAGGGATTCCATCCGCATCGAAGGGAATATCGTGGGGAACCCGGAACATGACCCCGGGAAATGGGCAGTGTATATGCCGGAAGGCGCGCAGTGGATTGATTTGTCCGCGGCAGGATATGCTCCGGTCCGTTTCGCTTTTCCTGCGGAAACCCCGCTGCTCTCGGCCCATACCTATCTGCTTGAGCTGGGCGTAAAAACAAGCCGGTCCAGTTCCGTCAATCCGATGTGGACGCTGGTAATGCCCACGTTCAGCTACAACCAGTCGCAGTTGTCTTACGGCTTGATGCTGGGCCTCGGCAGGAAAAACGGCGGCTACGTCCACGCCAAGACGGATTTCCACTTCGGGATCAATCCTTCGCTTTCCTGCGATGCCGACGGTAATATCCAGGGTGTCAAGGGCTGGTTTTCCGGCGAACCTCACAAGAGCCGTTTTGCCGTTACGGCCGGATATCTGCGCCAGCTTGTGCAACCGCTCTACGTCTTTGTGGGCGGCGGCTACGGCAGCCGCATTCTCGCCTGGGAGATGTACGGAGCCGAAGGCAGTTACGATCTCGTACGGGTCGCCCCCAGTTCCTTTACCGGCGTTGAGGCCGAACTCGGCCTGATTTTCCGCCTTGGCGGGTTTGCCCTTTCCGCCGGCGTCCAGACCAATCAGTTCCGATACTACGAAGCCAACGTGGGAATTGGCGTGATGTTCTAACCCTTCTGCTTGACAGCCATGAAACGATTCGTCTCTATTTATCTCATCCTTTTCTCCTTCTTCACTGTCTCCTGTCTCCAGGATCCGGCCATGCCCGACAGTGAGCCGGCGTCGCCGGTTGTGGAGGTCGAAAGCGGAAGCGTGACCCGGAAGTCTGTTACTGTGAAGGGATCCTTCACGGACAAATCATCAGGAATTACCGAATACGGCTTCCAGATGGCGGAAGGTTCGCCGGAGAACTGGCAGGTAATCGCCAAGAATCCGCCGAAAGACGGAGCCGGGAAATTCTCCTATACCGTCGATGGACTGGTTCAGGGACGCGATTATTACTTCCGTACGTATATTTCAAATGGCAGTACGGTCAAGTATTCCGCAGCCTCGGAAGCGGTCCGTACATTGCCCAATGCCGTGGCCAGCGTCACGGAGGTGACAATCAACGGCTGCATCCTGTCGGCTTCCATCGAAGATGACGGTGGCCGCGACATCCTTTCGGTGGGTTTCCTCGGCGGCCCTTCGTCAGATCTTAATATGCTCGTGCAGCAGGGCGTTGTCATTCCGGCCGTGCTCGATGCGGACGGCAAGCGTTTCTCTGCCCCTGTGGGCAATGATTTTACCTTGGGAGAGACGTGCTATTTCATTGCCTATGCCGAAAATGCGGAAGATGCCCAGCATACCTACAAAGGCTACAGTCCGAAAGCCTTGCCGGTGACGGTGACCGATGCGTTCCCGGCGAAGATTGCGGAGCCGGTGTTTGCAGAATATCTCTCCACTCATTTCGACAGTAACAAAGACGGCGTGTTCTCCTGGTCGGAACTTCGGACCATCAAGTCCATCGACGTAATCACGGACCGGATAACGACGATACAGGAGATAGCCCTGATGCCGGAATTGCAGCATTTGTCCTGCCACGGTACGGCGCAAGGCTCCGGCAAACTGGCCGCTCTGGATATCAGTCAAAACGCCAAGCTGACCGCGCTCTTCTGCGACAACAACGAACTTGCAGAGCTCATCGTGGCTGGCAATCCGTCGCTGGATACCCTGTCGTGCGCGAACAACCAGCTTACCCAGCTCGAGGTTGAGAACAATACAGCGTTGCGTTACCTGGATATCAGTGGCAATCCTTTGACAAAGATCGATCTGTTTTCCTGTACGAAATTGCGGACTTTCGATGCGCGGAACTGCCCCGCGCTGCAGCGGATTTTTGTCTGGATGGGCTTTGACAAAGCCCGGTACCCGGGCTTCAAGAAAGAAGATGCCGCCGAATATGCGCCCAGTCCCTCATCCGCCGTTCCCTTTGCGGATGCGGCTTTCAGGGATTATTGTATTGCCCGTTTCGATTTGAACCGGAACGGCGAAGTGTCTGTGAGCGAAGCGGAAGCAGTACAGGAAATCACGGTTTCTACCGAAGAAGTTGAGTCCCTGCAGGACCTGAAATATTTCACGGGTCTGCAGAAACTGTCTTGTTGCGGTCCAGAGGCGGGCGGACGCCTGACCTCGCTGGACCTCTCGTACAATCCGGGCCTCCAAACCTTGGACTGCCGCCGGAACCAACTGACCCTGTTGGATATTTCTGCCAACACCCGGCTCTCGGAACTCGATTGTTCGGGCAACCCGTTACAGCGGATCGTGTTGGACCCCGATCAGACGATCGCCTCGTTGAACAAGCCCGAAGAGACACCGTTGATTTACAAAATTACCGGATTGTCTCTCATGCCCACAGAAAGCATGATGACAAAAGATGAGAAACTGGCACTGGCTGTATCCATCCTCCCTGATAAAACGGTCAACGAGGCGTGCATCCGGGCAGGCATCACCTGGAGAAGCAGCAATGACAGAGTGGCCTCCGTCACGCAGGAGGGCGTGGTTACTGCTGTATCGACGGGTCAGTGTACCATCACGGCTTCCTATGACGGAAAAACCGCCAGTTGCACCATTTCGGTCGTCATCCCGGTCACGGCGGTCAAACTGGAACCGACGGAAATCCATCTCCATGTCGGTGCAACCAAGACGATTATGGCGACGGTGCAACCGATCAACGCCACCGAGAAGACGATTGTTTGGGCGAGCGACAACGAGTCTGTCGCCACGGTATCCAGCCGGGGTGTCGTGACGGGCGTTTCCAGAGGTTCTTGTACGATTACTGCCACGGTAGGAGGATTAAGCGCCTCCTGTCTGGTCGAAGTCGGAGGTGTGTCGTTGACGGGCACTTATTTCCCGGATCCGGCATTCAGAAACCATATCTCGTCCCGATTCGATAAAAACAGGGACAATGTCCTTTCGGAAGAGGAACTGGCGGCGATCACGCAGATCGATCTGCCTGCGTCCGGCGTAACGACGGTCAAATCCATGGCCGGCGTCGAATTCTTTACGGCACTGCAGTATCTCAATTGCAGCGGCAATCAGTTCAGAATTCTGGATGTCAGCGCGAATCCAGTGCTGGAAATGCTGGATTGCAGGTACAACCCCAATCTGAAGGAGATCTGGTTGAAGACAGGACAAACGATCGCAGTCCTGGAGTATGATACCGAGGTCGCGACGATTTACTACAAATAGCATTGCTGGCTGACCGGCATAAAAGAACCGTCCATCTTTTCAGGTGGACGGTTCCTTTGTAAATGATCGACACAGATCAGTCCTTGTAGCCCGGATTCTGTTGGAGTTCGGGGTAAGTGACGCGTTCGTCGCTGGAGATCGGCATCACGGCTTTCGTGTCGCCGGGCTTCAGCGAGTGCTGGTAGGCGGCGCCGCCACGGAAGTCGTGCGGGTCGGCGGCCAGGTCGCTGTTGAACGAACCGCCGGTACGCATCACGTCGAAGAAACGGTGACCCTCGCCGATGAACTCTTTCTGGCGCTCAATCTGGATGAGTTCCTTCGTGGCGTTCACGTCCGTGGCCGAGTTGTCAGCGCGTTTGCGCACGGCGTTGAGATAACTGTTGGCGGCGGCGGAGTTGCCCGATTCAAGGGCGGCTTCGGCGGCGATCAGGTAGGCTTCGGTGATACGCATCACGCGCGGATTGTTGCGGCGGAAGGTGTAGCCCTGGTCCTTGTTGCCGATGAACTTGCGGAGCCAGTATTCCCCGGTCTTCTTGGCGCCCGTTGACGGGTCGTCGTACTGGATCATCTGGCCGCGGATGTCATTCGGCGTGTCCTTGAACAGGTTGCGCCACTTCAGGGTCGGGATCAGGCTGGCGCCGGCGTTCGGATCGTCGAACCAGAGGTTGTGGTACATCGTGTAGAAGCCACCGTCGGAGTCGATATCGCCCTGGACGGAAACGAGCAGTTCAAGCACCGATTCGAGGTTGCCTTCCTGGCCCCAGTAGCTCGCGTAGCCTTCGCGGCTGACCATGCTGTAGGGTGAGTTGTTGATCACGTCGGTGGCGGCGGTCAGCGCCTCGGACCATTTGCCCATGTACAGATAGACACGAGCCTCGAGCAGCCGGGCCGCCCAGTAGTTGAAGTGGCCCAGATTCGGGTTGGTCGAAAGCAGCGGCTTGGCCGTAGCTAGGTCGGACAGTACCTGCGCATAGGTTTCGGCCACGGTGCTGCGCGGCTGGCGGGCTTCCTTCGGACCGACGGTCTCGGTAAGCAGCACGGCTCCGAGCGAGGCACCGTTGTCATAGGTGTAGGTCTGGCCATAGAGGCGGGCCAGGTCGAAGTAGCACAGGGCGCGCACGGCGTAGGCCTGGCCGGTGTAGTCGTCCTTCCTGGCGATGTCGCTGCTGGAGGTCGCTTCGCAGGCATCGATGTTCTCGATGAAGGTGTTGCAGCGCATGATCACGTTGTAGTAGTTCTCCCACAGGGTTCCGAAATAGGAACTCTGGGTGGATTCATACTGCCAGGTGTAGATCACGCTGCCGGTTCCGTCGGCGGTACGCGGGTAGATGTTGTCGGCGCGCAGGTCGCCCATATACGGAATGTAGGTACCGTAGAGGGTATAGTACTTCAGCGGGGTGTAGAGGCCGTTGCAGGCGACGCCCGCATCGGCGAGGGTTACCATCGCGTTCTTGTCCACCACGGAGTCGGTCGGCGTCGTGTCGAGAAATCCCTCGCAGGCGGTCAGGCCGAGAAGCAGGACCGCTGCAATCGCAAGATGTTGAATATAGCGTTTCATCTCTTTCTGATTTTTGAGGTTAGAAGGTCAGGTCGAGGCCCAGGGTGACGGTCCGCATGGCGGGCATCGCATAGTAGTAGTAGCCGTTCGACTGGATCTCGGGGTCGATGTTCAGACCCGAGAAGGTCAGCAGGTTAGCGCCGGCCACGTAGATACGGGCGTTGCTCAGGCCGATCTTGCTGCCCGCGTTGCGAGGCAGGGTGTACGAAAGAGTGAGGTTCTTCAGACGGAGGAAGTCACCTTTCTTGAGGTAGCGGCTCGAATAGTAGTAACCGCCCTGGCCGTTGTCGGCGATACGGCGCGGCACATTGGTGTTGGTGTTGGTCTCGGTCCAGGCGTTGAGCTGGTCCTTGGCGATGTTGCGGTGCGCCCAGTAGTAACCGTCGCTTTCCATCTGCTCCACGCCTTCGTCCCAGATGTAGTGGCCGTACTTGTACGACCAGGCCATGTCGAGGTTGATACCTTTCCAGCCCACGTTGAGGTTGAAGCCACCGAAGCCCTTCGGGATGGCGGTCATGCCTTCGAGGATCATGTTGCTGGCGTTCTGGCGGTTGGTCGGGTAGTGGTTCCAGGTGTCTTCGGGAACCGTGCCGCCTTCCGGAATGACGGTACCGTCTTTCAGGACGACGGTCATGTCGGCGATTTCGCCCTTCTCGTAGAAGGAACCTTCGGCGTACATCGGGTTACCTGCGTACAGGCGGCTGTTGCCCATATAGCCGTCTTCCTGGCAGACGCCCAGGTATTTGCGGGTGCGGTACTGGTAGAAGGCGTAGCCCTGCTGCCAGACCCACGGCGTGTCGACGATCGATTCACCCTCTTCGGAGAGCGCGAGCACTTCGTTGTGGACATGCGACCAGTTGGCACCGACCGACAGGTTCCAGCCGTTCTTGTTGCGGAGGATGTCGGCGTTCACGGCGATTTCCCAGCCGCGGTTGACCATCGAGCCGATGTTCATCAGCGTGGAGGAGAAACCGGTGGTGGAAGGGACGGTGGCGTCGAGCAACAGGTCGGTGGTGAGCTTGTTGTAATACTCGACCGTTACACCCAGCACATCGAACAGGCGCAGGTCAAGACCGATGTTCCAGTTCTTGTTTTTCTCCCAAGACAGGTCGGAGTTGGCCAGGTTGCCCGGGTAGCTGGCGCCGATGTTGCCGTAGCTCGTGTAGTCGTAGACCGACATGTAGCCGAAATAAGAGGACGGCAGCGTACCGGAGGTACCGTAGGAAGCACGGATCTTACCGTCAGTGAGCCAGTTCGCTCCCTCCAGGAAAGGTTCGTTGCTGAAGCGCCACGATCCGGAAACGGACCAGAAGTTACCCCAGCGGGTTTCCGGAGCAAGCTTCGAGCTGCCGTCACGACGGAACGTGCCCGTCAGATAGTAGCGGGCGCCGTAGTCGTAGCTCAGGCTGCCGAGCGCGGAGAGCAGGGTGCCCTGGCGGGTGTAGGTGTAGCCGTCGTCAAAGTTGGTGGCCAGGATCGACTGGGTCGCGCCCATGTAGGAGAAGTCGATCTTGTTGACGCAGGAAAGCTCGAATTGCTCATCCTCAGCTTCCCAGCCGGCCATGGCAGCGACGTGGTGGTCGCCCCAGGTCTTGTCGAAGTTCAAAGTCGTGGAACTGACCAGGCGGCGAATATTGATGTGGTGGTCGGCCATATAGCCGCCCGCGTCACTGTAGGCGTAGAAGTTCGGGTGGCCGTAGAGCCAGCCGAAACGGTCGTGGACATAGAGCCAGTCTTCGCTGACCGTCGATTTCAGGCGCAGCCAGTCGGTGAATTTGATTTCGCCCCAGCCCTTGAGGATCAGACGGTTCTGCCAGGCGTCATTGACCTGCTTCTCGTAGGTCTGTACCGGGTTGATGGTCGAGAAGCTCGGGCTCCAGGCATCGAGGTAGAGGTCGCCCGTGTCCTTATAGGCATACGGCCAGCGTTCGTTGAGGACCACCTTCCAGATGAAGAACGGGTTGTCCTTGGAGGCCCAACCGTCCTGGTGACCGTCCTGGTACTGCCAGGAATACTGGGCCGTGCCGCCTACGCTCAGCCAGTTGTTGATCTTGGCATCGGCGTTGATGGTGGTGGAGAAGCGCTTCAGGTAGTCGATGGTAACCACGCCCTGCTGGTCGGTCCAGCCCACGGAGGCGTAAACCTTGCCCTTCTCGCCGCCGCCCGAGAGGCTCACTTCATAGTTCTGGGCGATACCGGTGCGGAAGAGGACGTCTTCCCAGTCTTTGTAGATATACTTGCTTTCATCCCTGGCGGGATAGTATTGCTGCACGCGGTTGTTCACATAAGCATCGACGCTGCCGTAACTCTGCCAGACGGAAGGATTGTCGTTGGCGTAGTTGGTCCAGGACATGCGGTGCATGGCTTCCGATTCCGCATCGTTGCAAAGCGGATAGTTGTCGTAGGCGAAATACGAGAAACCGGCACTGGCCTTGAAGTTGGCGGTGATTTTGCCCGCCTTGCCCTTCTTGGTCGTGATCAGGATCACACCGTTGGAAGCGCGGGAGCCATAGAGCGAGGCGGCCGCGGCATCCTTCAGGATGGTGATGGACTCGATGTCACCCGGGTTGAGGAAGTTCATCGAACCGATGGAGAGGTTGCCCCAGCCTTGGTCCCGGCTGGTGGCAGGAACGCCGTCGATGACATAGAGCGGCTGGTTGCCGGCATTGAAGGAGCCGAAACCACGGATGTTGATTTCCGTGTCGGCACCGGGCTGGCCGGAGTAAGAAGCCACCTGGACACCGGGGGCCTTACCGGCTAGCACCTGTTCGAAACTGACGACAGGCGCATCCTTGATAGACTCCTGCTTGACCACGGCGGCGGATCCGGAGTAGGATCCTTTCTTAACCGTACCGTAAGCCACGACCATCGCCTCTTCCAGGGATTCCCTGTCAGGGGAGAGAATGACGTTTACCACAGGCTCTCCATTGTACTGGACTTCCTGGGTGAGGAAACCGACCGATGAAAACTCCAGAATGGCTCCGCGGGCAACTCCGGTCAACGTATAGGCGCCGTTGTCGTCCGTGGCTACGCCATTCATGGTCCCTTTCACCACGACACTGGCGAACGGGATACCGCTTCCATCTTCTGAAGTGGTGACGCGTCCCGTCACCCTGTTCTGCGCAAGCGCCGTGCTGCAGAGAAGCACCAGGAGCGCTGCAGTGAGTAGTTTCTTCATAAGCGGAATATAATAGGTTGGTTAATCTTTCGGGCAATTGCTCTCCACAAATTTAATAAAAAAATGAATTAATTGAATTCCGTCGGGAAACTTAGCTGGCTTTTGCCGTTTTTTTTGTATAAATTTGTAGAATTAAGCACAGATACCAATTATTCATCCTAAAATAATCAGCTTATGAGGAAACTGAAACTTGTGTTTACCTGCCTGGCGGCCCTGCTGGTCTGCGGCGTTGCTTTCGCCCAGAACCGCTCGGTCAAAGGTACGGTGACAGATGCTCAGACCGGCGAGACGGTCCCTTTTGCCTCCATCCAGCTCAAAGGTACCATGACGGGTACCGCGACGGATGCCGACGGTAACTTCGTATTCGAAGTGCCCCGGAATGCCACCCTTATTTTCAGCTCGATCGGATACGTCACCCAGGAGGTGGCCGTCGAAGGTCGCTCTGTCATCAACGTCCTGCTCCGGCCCGACGCAGAAGCGCTGGAGGAGACCATCGTCGTCGCCTACGGTACGGCGAAGAAGGGAACTTACACCGGTGCGGCTTCGGTCGTCAGGCAGGAGGCCATCAAGGATGTGCCTTCCGTCTCTTTCGAACAGGCCCTCAACGGCAAGGTCGCCGGTATGTCGATTACCCAGTCTTCGGGTCAGGTCGGTTCCGCTTCCGCCATCCGCATCCGCGGTATCGGTTCCATGAACGCATCCAATGAACCGCTCTACGTCATCGACGGCGTTCCGACGGTGTCGGGTGATACCGGCCAGATGGGCGACTATCTCTACACGTCCAACAACGTGATGGCTACCCTGAACTCGAATGATATCGAGTCCATCACCGTACTGAAGGACGCCGCTGCTTCCGCCCTGTACGGTTCCCGCGCCGCCAACGGCGTGATCCTGATCAACACCAAGCGGGGCCGTGAAGGCAAACCGACCATCACCTTCCGTGCTTCGGTCGGCCTGACGCCCAGTTGGGCTTACGACAACTTCGAGACGGCTTCCGCGCAGGACAACGTCGACATGCTGTACCAGATCTTCTGGGACTACCGCGTGTCCGGCGGCCGTACGCACCAGTACGCCAGCGAATATGCCCTCGGCCAGCTGAACAGCAAGTGGAACCAGTTCGGGTATGACCTGACCAAGGACGACACCGAACGCTACGGCCACATCAAGATTTCGGCGAAGACCGACGGCAAGCTGAAACGCACCGACGCCAACGGCAACGTCATCTTCTTCGACTGGGACGACGCCTACTTCCGCACGGCCGTCTATCAGACCTACGACCTGAACGTCAGCGGCGGTACGAAAAACAGTACCTATTATACATCCTTCGCCTATACGAAGGAGCAGGGCCGCGTCTATGTGAACGGTTTCGACCGTATCAGCGGCCGCGTGAACCTCAACCAGAAGGTGGGCAAGCATTTTGAGCTGGCTACCAACGTAAGCCTGGCCAATACCAACAAGGAGGGCTATAACGATACCCGCAACACGGGTTCCAACTACTTCATGCAGACCCGCAACCTGTTGTGGCCGCTCTACTGGCCCGATGACTACAAGACCGGCGAGCCCTGGACGACCCGTTATGCTTCCCTGGCCCAGAACCAGTTGTACTACAACGATCTGTGGGAGAATAACTCCCGGACCCTCAAGGTCGCTGTAAGCGAGACGGCCACCATCAAGTTCACCGACTGGCTGAACTTCCGTACGATCTTCTCCTATGATGACACGCGCGTCCGCGACCACATCTGGTACAGTGCCGAGCACTACAACGGTACTTCGGTCAACGGCCAGGTGACGGAAATGATGACCAGCTACCAGAAGACGGTCTCGTCCTCCACGCTCAACTTCAACAAGGAATTCGGAAAGAGCACCCTGAGCGCCCTGGTCGGCTTCGAGGCCGAGAAGAACTACACCGAGTTCATGCGTTCCACGGGTAAGGACCTTCCCGTCAGCGCCCTCCACACGGTGGCGACCGCCGGTACGCTTGATGCGAACTCCTACTATTGGGGCAACACGATGATGTCTGTCCTCTCCCGTGCGGAATACAACTACGACAACAAGTACTACCTGTCGGCAAGCTTCCGCCGTGACGGCAGCTCCCGCCTCGGTTCCGCATCCCGCTGGGGTAACTTCTGGTCGGTGGCCGGTTCCTGGCGCATCAGCAACGAGGCGTTCCTCCAGAACCAGGATGTCCTGAGCAATCTCCGTCTCCGTGCCTCCTACGGTGTGAACGGTACGCTGCCGAGCAGCAACTACGGCTGGCGTTCGCTTGCCGGCTACGGTTATAAATATATGGAAAGCCCGGGCGGCGGCCTGATCAACGCGGCGGACGCCAATCTGTCCTGGGAGACCAGCTATACGACCAACGTGGCCCTTGAGTTCGGCTTCTTCGACAACCGTCTCAGCGGCAGCGTCGAGTGGTTCAACCGCGACTCCAGGGACCTGCTGCAGGACGTGCCCATTTCCTACATCACCGGTTTCAGTTCCACACTGCAGAATGTCGGTTCCATCAACAACCACGGTATTGAATTCGAATTGAACGGCGACATCATCAAGAACTCCAACTTCCGCTGGAGCCTCGGCGTCAACGGTTCCTTCCTGAAATCCACGGTTACCGAACTGTACGGTGGCCAGGACATCATCTGGTGGGACCCGACGGGCGGTGACGACCGCGCGAAATTCATCTATCGCGAGGGTGAGTCCACGCTGGCCTTCTGGGGCCGTGAGTGGGCAGGCGTCGAGCCGACGACGGGTGCCAACCTGTGGTTCTCCAACAACGAGAACATGGACGCCACGGTCGACGGCCGCAACGTCGTGTACGACCTGACCGATGCCGATGAGGTGATCATCGGCAATGCCAACCCGTTCGTCTTCGGCGGTATCAACACCGACGTGGCCTGGAAGGGTCTGAGCCTGGCGCTGAACTTCAACTACAAGATCGGCGGCCAGCTGGCCAACGGTGCCTGGCGCGACGTGGCTGATGACGGTTACTACTGGAACCGTATCCGCGCCCAGGAATACTTCGAGAACATGTGGACCGAGACCAACACCTCCGGTACGGAGCCGAAGCTTCGCGGTACCGACCTGGAAGACGCCATGCAGCGCAGCTCCCGCCACCTGCACGACGCCACGTTCCTCCGTCTGAAGACCGTCACGCTCTCCTACACGTTCCCGACGGTCCTGACCAAGAAGATCTCCATCAACAACCTCCGCGTGTACTTCACCGGCGGCAATCTCCTGACGTTCGCCGCATACAAGGAGGCGGACCCTGAAGTCAACCAGTTTGGTACCAGAGGCTGGGAAACCCCGATCGGAAAGACCTACACCTTTGGCCTTGAAT